>NZ_CM147855.1:0-306000 GCF_055808145.1 Pseudoalteromonas sp. KJ63-1
CTATAATGCGACCCCACTGAGACGGGGAACGCCAACGCATAGCGAGGCACGAGCTACTCAGTGAGTCGAGTAAAACTTAGTTTCGAAAAATTTCAAGTTTAACAAAATTAAGTGTTGACAAAAAAATAGGAAAGCGTAATATGCGCAGCCCTAGCGAGATAAAGTTTAACGCTTTAATCGCAACGTTCTTTAACAATATAAAGCAATCATCTGTGTGGGCACTCGTACAGATTGAGTTCTAACAGCCAAGCTACTTAGGTAGTGAGGCAAACAAATTTAGAGTCTCAATTTAAACTGAGTGACCAACAGCAATAACTACTTCGGTAGGAATTGCAGCACAGTCAATTCAATATCGAAAGATATTAAATAAATTCAGAATTCATTGAGCTGTCGAAAGACAAAAAACTTTTTAATTGAAGAGTTTGATCATGGCTCAGATTGAACGCTGGCGGCAGGCCTAACACATGCAAGTCGAGCGGTAACAGAGAGTAGCTTGCTACTTTGCTGACGAGCGGCGGACGGGTGAGTAATGCTTGGGAACATGCCTTGAGGTGGGGGACAACAGTTGGAAACGACTGCTAATACCGCATAATGTCTACGGACCAAAGGGGGCTTCGGCTCTCGCCTTTAGATTGGCCCAAGTGGGATTAGCTAGTTGGTGAGGTAATGGCTCACCAAGGCGACGATCCCTAGCTGGTTTGAGAGGATGATCAGCCACACTGGGACTGAGACACGGCCCAGACTCCTACGGGAGGCAGCAGTGGGGAATATTGCACAATGGGCGCAAGCCTGATGCAGCCATGCCGCGTGTGTGAAGAAGGCCTTCGGGTTGTAAAGCACTTTCAGTCAGGAGGAAAGGTTAGTAGTTAATACCTGCTAGCTGTGACGTTACTGACAGAAGAAGCACCGGCTAACTCCGTGCCAGCAGCCGCGGTAATACGGAGGGTGCGAGCGTTAATCGGAATTACTGGGCGTAAAGCGTACGCAGGCGGTTTGTTAAGCGAGATGTGAAAGCCCCGGGCTCAACCTGGGAACTGCATTTCGAACTGGCAAACTAGAGTGTGATAGAGGGTGGTAGAATTTCAGGTGTAGCGGTGAAATGCGTAGAGATCTGAAGGAATACCGATGGCGAAGGCAGCCACCTGGGTCAACACTGACGCTCATGTACGAAAGCGTGGGGAGCAAACAGGATTAGATACCCTGGTAGTCCACGCCGTAAACGATGTCTACTAGAAGCTCGGAGCCTCGGTTCTGTTTTTCAAAGCTAACGCATTAAGTAGACCGCCTGGGGAGTACGGCCGCAAGGTTAAAACTCAAATGAATTGACGGGGGCCCGCACAAGCGGTGGAGCATGTGGTTTAATTCGATGCAACGCGAAGAACCTTACCTACACTTGACATACAGAGAACTTACCAGAGATGGTTTGGTGCCTTCGGGAACTCTGATACAGGTGCTGCATGGCTGTCGTCAGCTCGTGTTGTGAGATGTTGGGTTAAGTCCCGCAACGAGCGCAACCCCTATCCTTAGTTGCTAGCAGGTAATGCTGAGAACTCTAAGGAGACTGCCGGTGATAAACCGGAGGAAGGTGGGGACGACGTCAAGTCATCATGGCCCTTACGTGTAGGGCTACACACGTGCTACAATGGCGCATACAGAGTGCTGCGAACTCGCGAGAGTAAGCGAATCACTTAAAGTGCGTCGTAGTCCGGATTGGAGTCTGCAACTCGACTCCATGAAGTCGGAATCGCTAGTAATCGCGTATCAGAATGACGCGGTGAATACGTTCCCGGGCCTTGTACACACCGCCCGTCACACCATGGGAGTGGGTTGCTCCAGAAGTAGATAGTCTAACCCTCGGGAGGACGTTTACCACGGAGTGATTCATGACTGGGGTGAAGTCGTAACAAGGTAGCCCTAGGGGAACCTGGGGCTGGATCACCTCCTTATACGATTTAGAACTTATTTGTTCGTAGTGTCCACACAGATGATTGTTAGTTAGTTTTACCCTTTGGGTTAACTAATTAATATGCTCTTTAAAAATTTGGAAAAGCTGATAATAAAATTCGTATGAATAACATTGTTATTTGTACAGAGTTTTCAAAAGTAAAAAAGAATGATAGCAGTATCATTCAGTGCCATTTAATGAACGTTTTACGTTTGTTGATTGGTATCTACTTTAGTATTCAATATTAACTTCTGGCGAAGTTAAACTGTCACGAAACAAAGACCCGTTTGGGTTGTATGGTTAAGTGACTAAGCGTACACGGTGGATGCCTTGGCAGTTGGAGGCGATGAAGGACGTATTAACTTGCGATAAGCCTAGTCAAGCTAGTAAAAAGCACTTGAGACTAGGATTTCCGAATGGGGAAACCCACCTGCTTGCAGGTATCGTTAACTGAATACATAGGTTAACGAGGCGAACGCGGAGAACTGAAACATCTAAGTACCCGTAGGAAAAGAAATCAACCGAGATTCCGATAGTAGCGGCGAGCGAAATCGGAACAGCCCTTAAGCTTATTATGTGTTAATGGAAGGCTCTGGAAAGTGCCACGATACAGGGTGATAGTCCCGTACATGAAAACGCATTTTAAGTGAAATCGAGTAGGTCGGAGCACGTGAAACTTTGACTGAATATAGGTGGACCATCATCTAAGGCTAAATACTCCCAACTGACCGATAGTGAACCAGTACCGTGAGGGAAAGGCGAAAAGAACCCCTGTGAGGGGAGTGAAATAGAACCTGAAACCGTGTACGTACAAGCAGTAGGAGCCCCTCGAGGGTGACTGCGTACCTTTTGTATAATGGGTCAGCGACTTATATTTTGTAGCGAGGTTAACCGATTAGGGTAGCCGTAGGGAAACCGAGTCTTAACTGGGCGAATAGTTGCAAGGTATAGACCCGAAACCCGGTGATCTAGCCATGGGCAGGTTGAAGGTTGAGTAACATCAACTGGAGGACCGAACCCACTAACGTTGAAAAGTTAGGGGATGACCTGTGGTTAGGAGTGAAAGGCTAATCAAACCGGGAGATAGCTGGTTCTCCCCGAAATCTATTTAGGTAGAGCCTCGGACGAATACTTACGGGGGTAGAGCACTGTTAAGGCTAGGGGGTCATCCCGACTTACCAACCCTTTGCAAACTCCGAATACCGTAAAGTAATATCCGGGAGACACACGGCGGGTGCTAACGTCCGTCGTGAAGAGGGAAACAACCCAGACCGCCAGCTAAGGTCCCAAAGTCATAGTTAAGTGGGAAACGATGTGGAAAGGCCCAGACAGCCAGGAGGTTGGCTTAGAAGCAGCCATCCTTTAAAGAAAGCGTAATAGCTCACTGGTCGAGTCGGTCTGCGCGGAAGATGTAACGGGGCTAAACTATGCACCGAAGCTGCGGATTCAGAATTTATTCTGAGTGGTAGGGGAGCGTTCTGTAAGCGGTTGAAGGTGTACCGGGAGGTATGCTGGACGTATCAGAAGTGCGAATGCTGACATGAGTAACGATAATGCGGGTGAAAAACCCGCACGCCGGAAGACCAAGGGTTCCTATCCCATGTTAATCAGGGTAGGGTAAGTCGACCCCTAAGGCGAGGCCGAAAGGCGTAGTCGATGGGAAACGGATTAATATTTCCGTACTTGGTATAATTGCGATGGGGGGACGGAGCAGGCTAAGCAAGCATGGCGATGGTAGTCCATGTGAAAGTGTGTAGGCTAGCGACTTAGGTAAATCCGGGTTGCTGTTAGGCTGAGACACGAGACGAGTCACCACGGTGATGAAGTTGCTGATGCCATACTTCCAGGAAAAGCCTCTAAGCTTCAGATTATACCGAATCGTACCCCAAACCGACACAGGTGGTCAGGTAGAGAATACTAAGGCGCTTGAGAGAACTCGGGTGAAGGAACTAGGCAAAATCGTACCGTAACTTCGGGAGAAGGTACGCTCCGATTGGTGATGAGACTTGCTCTCTAAGCTGATTGGAGCCGCAGTGACCAGGTGGCTGGGACTGTTTATTAAAAACACAGCACTGTGCAAAATCGCAAGATGACGTATACGGTGTGACACCTGCCCGGTGCCGGAAGGTTAATTGATGGGGTTATCTTCGGAGAAGCTCTTGATCGAAGCCCCGGTAAACGGCGGCCGTAACTATAACGGTCCTAAGGTAGCGAAATTCCTTGTCGGGTAAGTTCCGACCTGCACGAATGGTGTAACCATGGCCACGCTGTCTCCACCCGAGACTCAGTGAAATTGAAATCGCAGTGAAGATGCTGTGTACCCGCGGCTAGACGGAAAGACCCCGTGAACCTTTACTACAGCTTGGCACTGAACATTGAACCTACATGTGTAGGATAGGTGGGAGACTTTGAAGATGAGACGCTAGTTTTGTTGGAGTCGTCCTTGAAATACCACCCTTGTAGTTTTGATGTTCTAACGTTGGCCCCTGAATCGGGGTTACGGACAGTGCCTGGTGGGTAGTTTGACTGGGGCGGTCTCCTCCCAAAGAGTAACGGAGGAGCACGAAGGTTGGCTAAGTACGGTCGGACATCGTACGGTTAGTGTAATGGTAGAAGCCAGCTTAACTGCGAGACAGACACGTCGAGCAGGTACGAAAGTAGGTCATAGTGATCCGGTGGTTCTGAATGGAAGGGCCATCGCTCAACGGATAAAAGGTACTCCGGGGATAACAGGCTGATACCGCCCAAGAGTTCATATCGACGGCGGTGTTTGGCACCTCGATGTCGGCTCATCACATCCTGGGGCTGAAGTCGGTCCCAAGGGTATGGCTGTTCGCCATTTAAAGTGGTACGCGAGCTGGGTTTAGAACGTCGTGAGACAGTTCGGTCCCTATCTGCCGTGGGCGTTTGAGAATTGAGAGGGGTTGCTCCTAGTACGAGAGGACCGGAGTGAACGAACCGCTGGTGTTCGGGTTGTCATGCCAATGGCATTGCCCGGTAGCTACGTTCGGAACTGATAAGCGCTGAAAGCATCTAAGCGCGAAGCAGGCCTCGAGATGAGTTCTCACTAGACTTTTAAAGTCTCTGAAGGGCCGTTGAAGACTACAACGTTGATAGGCAAGATGTGGAAGTGGTGTGAGCCATTAAGCTAACTTGTACTAATTACCCGTGAGGCTTAACCATACAACGCCAAACGCGTTTTATGTGATAGTGAAACAAGCGAAGAAGTTAATAGACTAAAGTAGATTACTGAAAACTTTTATTATCAGAATTCCAAATTTTAGTTAGTGCGTAGTAATACGGACTGACAACCAAATTTGCTTGGTGACAATAGCGTTTTGGACCCACCTGACCCCATGCCGAACTCAGTAGTGAAACGAAACAGCGCCGATGATAGTGTAGCATTTGTTATGTGAAAGTAGGTCATTACCAGGCTCCAAATAAGAGAAAGCCCGATTCGAAAGAGTCGGGCTTTTTTACGTCTGCAGAAAAGTGAAAATATCAGCTATCAGCTGCACAGCGTTAACCAGGTAACCGTAGCGTGGGTTGAGTATTACGAAACCCATGGGCAAAATAGCGCACCGACTCTAAATACAAGCAAGCCCGATTCAAAAGAGTCGGGCTTTTACGGGTGTAAAGGAAGCATCCTTAAAACAGTCCATAGGCTTCAGTTTCTTGCTCTTGAGCGCTGCTCGATGGTTCAAGGTCTTTGGGCTTAAATATTGCGCTAGGATCAATAAGTACACTATGTTTATCAGCGAGTTTTATCAATCCATACATCATGCTTCTTGTTTGGGGGTCAATATCAAAACCAACTTCGGTAAGCTTATCTAGTGGTTTAATATCTTCTTGTTTATATTCAATATTATCTTCAACCTTATCAACTAATAGGCCTACATGAGGGGTCATGCCATCTTTAGTGGTAAACACAATAATAGGTTTATAATCTAAAGTGATTTGTCCTATTGCAGAGTCGAATAAACGCTCTAGGTGAATAAGATCATGTCGCCTTATAATCTCAAGTTGAGTACTAACTTGTTTGCTGTTGCCTTTTTTATATGCATCTATTGCACTGGTCAATTTGTGTAGAAGCGATTTAAACGGGTCATCAAAGCGTGACATAGTATTTTTTAATTCATCGTTATCAGTTTTAAACTCTGTATAAAACTGTTCAAAATCAGTAAGCTCATACTGATTCGCCTTTAACGAGCTTTGCGAAACGAGTAGTTCTTGCTCTAATTTATTAAACCAAGCAATTAGTTGTTTTTGCCAAGATTTAAGTTGCTTTAAAGCATCTAAATTACTGCGCTCAGTAGAAACTCCATTTAAAATGATTCCAAGATCAAATACAGGGGTTGGGATCCCCATATAATCTTTAACGCCCAAAAAGCTTTTATTATCGTTAGGTAACACCGTGAGGTTATTATTAAATTGTTCCGTTAATAAGATATCAAGAATCTTAAGTGAAATGGTTTTATAACCCACTTTAAAGTTAATTAAGTCCATAGTTTCCTCACATACTTAGTTTGTATATTAAGGATAGAACAATATTTGGAAGGTACTTATTTATTCACATAATAAGAGCGATATACATTACGTTTATTTTCATTTCTTGTATCAATAAAAAACTTTTTGATTATTTTATCATTTGTTAACAGTGAATTAAGCTCTTTCATTAGGCACGAGTGTTTAAGCGGTAATTTGCAGTTTGCTGCAGCCCTACTAAATGCCATCGCATTAATATAACCTTCAAAATGAAGACGGTTGGGTTTTGTAATCTTGTTTGCTTGCATATCGGCCAAAAATTCATTACAAAAATCATCATTACATGTGAGTGGATTAGGAACAATTTCTGTAACCATAATATGTGAGGGTGTGGTTACTTCATCAAATAAGTCAAAGCTAGGTACAAAAGAAACACTGGTATAGTCTGGGGTAAAATTCTTCGCATGTGCACTGTTTATAAATTCACCAAGTGGTGCGTAGGTGCCAACTAAACAGATAGCTGTAACCCCACTGGCTTGTAAGGCATTAAGCGCTGATGCTACATCATGACTATTACGTTGATAACGCGCGACTTTTATAGGCGACAGATCATATTTTGTTAGTTCTTTCCTTAGCCCCGATTCTACGTACAAGCCAAACTCATCTGCTTGAATAAATAGCCCTATCTTTGTATGTTTGCGCTCCTCTACTAAGTATTTAATTTGCTCTGCGGCTTCGTCATTATAGCTTGCTCTTAAATTAAATATGTTAGCGCGTGATTTATCATGTAGGAAGCTTGCCCCGCTAAAAGGCATTAAGAACGGAATTTTTGATTGCTCTAGTAAAGGTATAATAGCATGGCTGGTTGGGGTGCCCATAGCACCAAACAATGCATCGACTTTGTCGGAATAAATAAAAGTACGGGTATTATTAACGGTTTGTTTTGGTTCGTAATTATCGTTAGCAACTAGAAGTTGTACCTGAGCGCCGTTTATTCCGCCAGCATTATTAACCTTGTTAAAGTAAATGCTACTGCCTTTATACAATTGTTGACCAATATTTTGAGCCGGTCCGCTTAGTGCTGTAGACATGCCAAGTTTAATAACTTTGCTATTATCTTGCTCTGCAAAGGCTAAAGGCTGTCCTAGGGCTATTGCAATGAGGGCAATACTAAGGTGTATTATTATGCGAAGTGCGTTCATACCAGTTATTTACAGCCTTTTTTAATAATATATTAAACGGCTTTATGCCATTCACACCTAACTCGGTTTGGATATTTTTAGGTTTCCAATTTTGTAATACTAGCCTAATAAAAACAGATTGGAAATTATCCTCATCATTTGGCAAGCTAAGAGGAGATGCCCAAAAGCTTCGCCATAGTAAAGGTGTAATATTAAATAGCTGATAGTCACTTGTTAACATAGACTTTAATCTTGATTGATCAGCTATGCTATTGGTATGAGTATTAAAGCGTGAAACAATTTTTGCTACCAGTTTATAATCTAGCTGACTAAAATGGCTGAGCAATTGCAAAGGAAAATCAGCTTCGAACTGGGCTGTTAATTGTTCTAGTAGTTGGTCATTTTTAGTTAAGCTCTTAATAACTAATGCGCTATGTTCACCCGTTGCCTTATCTTTTTGAAAACCCAGCTTAACCAAATTAAAGTCATTATTTTGCCAAAAACTAAGTAATTGCGCATTAGCACCAAAGCTAGCACCAAACCAATCACACTCGTTCTGTAATTGCTGTTCACAGTAATGAAGTAATTGTGTTCCTAGGTGCTTATTGTGCTGCTCTGGGTCAATGGCAATTCGCACCACGCGAGCGCAGTATTGTTTTAATACCTCAGGGTTAAAGCTTAATTGTGCAAGGCTTTGCGCCATTAAGTGCCCTTGAGGGCGGCGCTTACCTTGCACTACTTCATCACTCAACGATGTAGTAAAGCCACCTTCTATCGCTACTAAACACACACCAAGAATATTATCACCTTGTTGACAAACAAATAGGCGTTGCCCAGCGGCATCCAGTAAGTGACGTAAGTCATTCACACTGGTTTGATAATGTGCGAGTGTTAGTAAGCCAACAACTTGATGAAGCAGTGGCTCGTTGTTAGTAAGTTGATTTGCTTGCAGATGCTTAAATTGTAGGGGAGCAGTATTCAAACTAGCGCTGTGATGTTCTGCATCCAAAGCTAAGAGTGTACGAAGGTGCAGCTCTAAAGGATCGTGCTTTGCAAAACGGATTGGCTGCTCAAGACTGATGCTACGCATGTTTTTAAAATGCGTTTTGAGGTAACGAGTAAACTTTAAAATATAACCGCGACCATTACCTTCATAGCCAATCATAGTGCTTGAAAAGACCACGCGAGGATAAAGGTGAAGAATTTTTATGAGAATTGGAACAGGGATTGCTGCTGCTTCATCAATTAATAGCAAATCGCACTGCGGTTGTTCGTTCAGTAGTTGATCAGGCGCCACATAGTGCATGTTTGCAATGTGTTTATCGCCAGCTCGATAATCTATATCAAGCTCACTCGCTAAGTGCTTAAAACTACTGTGCAAAGCACGAAATTGCATAGAGCAAATAAGTATGTTTTTATCGCTGAGTTTACTTGCTGCAATACCTAATGCGGCTGATTTTCCTCTTCCCCGATCTGCATTAATTAATAATGGTCGATTTGCTCGTCCGTTTGCTGTTTTTATTATTAATTCAATACACTGTTGTTGCTCGGTAAAGTCAATTCCACCAGTTGATAGATTCGTATCGGTAATACACTGCCAACCATTTTGCTGGCTAAAATGCAGTAAAGTAGTTTTGCTTAGTAAGTGAGCTAAGCGTTGGTTAAAAAAGCTGTAAGGGTGCATTTGCCCAAAAGATTGAAATAAGGGAAGGGCGTCATCACACCAGTGTTCAAGTTCTTTAAGTTCGGGTAGCAATATAATTAAAAAACCACCTGCTTGCACAACGCCACTAAGCGCAGCTAGTTTATCTGGCACCAGTCCACTGTAGCCGTCATAAACAGCATGGGCGCACTCTTGCCCTAAAATTTGGTGGGTATGCTCTGGCCAATGTGCATTAATTAAATGAGTGCTTTTTGACAGTACAAAAGAAGGGTGCTGCAAATGAGCAAGCAGCTGAGTACATTGCTCATAACACCAATTTTTATCGCCTGTAAGCAGCAGTAACTGGCGATGTTTCGCATACGCAAGTTGTTGCTGTACACGCTCTACAACGTGGTTAAACGGCTTGTAATCTTGCATAAGCTGTTACTAACCACTTACTGCCTAAGTCGTCAAAGTTAACTTGTACGCGAGATTGTGCGCCACTGCCTTCGTAGTTGAGTACGGTGCCAATGCCAAACTTTGCATGCAGCACGCGTTGACCTAAGTTAAATCCGCTTTCTTCAAATGCAGCATGGCTAACCGATGCGCTAAAGCGACCGGCTGCAGGCGGACGAGATACTTGCGTTTTTATGCGAATTTCTTCTACGCAGTCTTCGGGTATTTCACGTAAAAAGCGCGATGGGCTGTGATATTTTTCTTGGCCATATAAACGGCGGCTTTCGGCATGGCTTATATACAGCTTATCCATAGCGCGGGTCATACCCACATAACAAAGGCGGCGCTCTTCTTCTAAACGGCCGGTTTCTTCATTACTTTGCTGAGATGGAAACATACCTTCTTCAACACCGACCATAAACACTAAAGGAAACTCTAAGCCTTTAGCTGAGTGAAGCGTCATCATTTGTACGGCGTCTTCATGCTCATCGGCTTGGCCTTCGCCAGACTCAAGTGAGGTGTAAGCTAAAAAGCCTTGTAGTGGCGAGCTAAACTCTTCCTCTTCAGGGAGTTCATACTGATCGCAGGCACTAATTAATTCTTCTAAGTTTTCTACTCGAGCGCGGCCTTTTTCGCCTTTTTCAGCCTGATACATAGCCATTAACCCTGAGGTTTGAATCGCGTATTTAGCTTGCTCATGCAGCGTTAAGTCACTAATTTTATCTTCAATATGCTCAATAAGTTCGACAAACTTGGCAACCGCTCCTGATGCACGCCCCGATAAATGCTGTTGTTCTACAATGGCTTTAGCGGCATACCAAAGCGGCAAAGATTCAGCGCGAGCGCAGTCACGAATATGGCTTAATGTTTTGTCGCCAATGCCTCGGGCTGGGGTATTGATTACACGCTCAAATGCCGCATCATCTTGGCGGTTACCCACTAAGCGTAAGTATGAGAGGGCATCTTTAATTTCTTGGCGTTCGAAGAATCGCATACCACCATAAATTCGGTATTTTAAACCTTCTTGTAGCATCGCTTCTTCAAGCACCCGCGATTGCGCATTACTACGATATAAAATAGCCGCATCTTGTAGTGCGTTCCCCGCATTTAGCCAGCTGCGTAATTTGCTACTCACAAAGCGCGCTTCATCTAGCTCGTTAAAGGCAGCATAAATAGAAATTGGTTCGCCGTCGTTACCGTCAGTCCACAAGCTTTTACCCATACGCTCGGAGTTATTTTGTATAAGCGCATTAGACGCTTTAAGAATAGTGGCAGTCGAGCGATAGTTTTGCTCAAGGCGAATTGTCTCTGCGTCAAAGTCTGTTAAAAAGCGTTTGATATTTTCAATTTTAGCGCCACGCCAACCGTAAATACTTTGGTCATCATCGCCTACAATCATAATACTACTAGTGTCGCCAGCAAGTAATTTTAGCCATGCATACTGAATAGTATTGGTATCTTGAAACTCGTCTACTAGCATGTGTGCAAAGCGCTGCTGATAATGACGCAGCAAGGTTGGGTTGTTTTTAAGAACCTCATAGCTGCGTAGTAATATTTCAGCAAAATCAACTAGGCCCGCTCTATCACAAGCTTCTTGATAGGCGGCGTAAACGCGCAGCATCATTTGCTCATTAATATCGTATGCCTGAATATCTTTAGGGCGCAGAGCTTCGTCTTTTTTAGCGCTTATGTACCAACCAAACTGTTTGGCTGGCCATTTTTTATCATCAATATTCATAGATTTTAACAAACGCTTGATCATACGAAGCTGATCGTCAGAGTCTAAAATTTGAAAGGCTTCAGGTAAGTTTGCTTCACGGTGATGTGCTCGTAAAATTCGGTGCGATAAACCATGGAAAGTACCAATCCACATGCCGCCAACAGGGGCTTTTAGAGTTTCTTCAACCCTTGAGCGCATCTCTTTAGCGGCTTTATTGGTAAAGGTTACCGCAAAAATACTGTAGGCAGAGGCTTGCTCTACTTGCATTAACCAGGCAATACGATGAACCAATACTCGAGTTTTACCTGAACCTGCTCCTGCTAATACCAGCATGTTTTGTAATGGCGCTGCAACGGCATCGCGTTGTTTATCATTTAAGCCATCGAGTAATTCTGAAACGTCCATCGTTACGCCTTTTTAATCAATAATGAGAGCAGTATAACAGGTGTTTTTGTTAGGCTAAATAAAATACTGTTTTTATAAACAGCTATTATAAAAATAACCACTAAAACCAATCAGCTGGTTAGTTTTTTACGTGAATAAGTGACTAAGACTAATAATAAAAATAATCAAATTGACCTATATTTAGTAAAAAATACCAAAGCAATTAGTAAGTATTAATTTAACCATCTGATTTTTAAGCTTTAATAAATTGGCATAAAGTGTGATAGTAAGTAAATAACTAAAATTCAAAATTAATTAACTACAGAGGTGAGTATGGCTGATCAAGGGTCTGGCGGTAATGTAATTGCTGCGTTGTGTAATATATTTTTTCCTGGTTTAGGACAATTAGTACAAGGGCGTATTCTAGCTGCTATATTTTTTGCGCTAGCTATTGTTATAAGCTATGCGCTTATATACGTACTCGTTGGGTTTGTATTAGTGCCTATTATTTACTTATGGTCGATAATTGATGCGGCAAGATACCGCTCGCGAAGTTAGGTATTTAAACGTTTTATAAAAATAGCGCTGATTGGCGCTATTTTGCGTTTTAGAGTCGGTGTTTTGCACTATTTACGGGTATAATAGCGTTATTAGCGTTTAATAAGTAACAGTTATGGAATACCAATTTATTCGCGACCCTATTAGTGGGTTAAGAATTAAAATAAGCAGCGAGCATGCGATTATAGGCCGTTGGTTAAATGAAGAAATAGGCAAAGACAAAGTGGCTATGGTGCTGGCGCTTATTAGCTCGGTGAGTTCAAGCTTTGAACCGTTAACACTTAAAGGCCAAGAAATTGACCTGATCCTTTCTAAAGATGAAGCGTTATTTGAAGCGCATGCGCTGCATCAAGATAACGAAGATATATTAGCCTACCAAGATGACGAATTAATGCTTGAAGAGAATGATTTAAGCAGCGGTTGTGGTTTTGAAGACTTTGTTGACCTGATCAACTCATGGCATGAGTTTTCGGCTGGTCGTTAAGTTATATTATCTGTATTATTACCCTAATTATAAATCCAACAGTGGAACCAATATGTCTGCGAATTTAAACAAGCTAGTTGTTATGCTAGAAATGCAAAATGCCATGAATACCAAAGTACATGAGCAATGGTTTAGCCAAGGCTTTGAATGGTACAGAGCTATTTGGGTTGAATGTGCAGAAATGTTAGACCATTACGGTTGGAAATGGTGGAAAAAACAAACACCAGATACTGAACAGGTGATTTTAGAGCTGGTTGATATTTTTCATTTTGGCTTATCGTTGCGTATTGACGGTGAGACTAGCTACGAGCAAATAGCAACAAAACTACAAGCCGAAATGAGTGCACCACAACAAGGCGATGACTTTAAGCAAACACTTGAATTATTAGCAGCCAGTGCTGTTGCCAATAAAGCGTTTAATGCAGCCGCTTTTGCTGGTTGTATGGCGCAAATAGGCATGGATATTGATGATTTATACCGTGGTTATGTAGGTAAAAATACGCTTAACTTTTTCCGCCAAGATCATGGTTACAAAGATGGCAGCTACATTAAAGTATGGCATGGTCAAGAAGATAACGAACACTTAGTAGAAGTAGTTAAAAGCCTTGATACTGAACATGCAGATTTTGCAAAACAGGTATATCAAGGCTTAGTAGCGCGTTACCCTCAGGGCGAATAAGCTAAATAAGCTTACGATAATCGGTGACGCTTAAGTAATCGGTTATATCGTTATGTGGTTGCTGGCTATTAGGGTTAGCAACCGCAAGTAAATGCTCAATGCCGTATTCTCGTGCGGCATTTAATACCGGTAAACTGTCATCTACAAATAAAGTGCGGCGTTTATCAAACCCTAAGTCCCCTTGCACTTTATGCCACAAGCTTTGTTGCTCTTTACTTACTCCATATTCATGAGTCGACACCACCCCGTCTAAATAGTTATCAATAGCTGTATGTTCAAATTTAAGCATGACGCATTCAGGGTGGGCATTAGTCAGCAAAATGAGCTCTTTACCTGCACGTCGAAGTTCAGTTAAAAAATGCGGAACGTCTTCACGAATTTTAATTAAGTGAGCAGACTGACGCTTTAATTCGAGAATAGGTAAGTTTAGCTGTGCTTCCCAATAGTCAGAGCAGTACCACTGAATTTTACCACTCACAGCCTGATAGCGTTTTAAGATATCTGCGCGGGCTTCATCAAAACTGATATTTTGAGCCAGAGCATGTTGTTGGGGTACAACGTTGAGCCAAAAGTCAGTGTCGTAATGTAAATCAAGTAAAGTTCCATCCATGTCGAGTAATACAGTATCGATTTTTGACCAGTTGAGCATGATTTATCCTTGTGAAAACTACTTTTTGAAATGAATAAGTTGCGATGAAGTAGATTAATGAACTTTGTTAATTGAGTTATTAAGGTATAAATCCGACAATACTATATTAAGAGCGTATTCGTAGCCTAAAACAAAGAATTAACCTTAGCTAAGCCCGAGAATTATTTGCTCAATTAAATTGCTTTTAATTCAAACTGAAACTCGCATCTTATACTCATTTGGGTATATGATTAGTATAACTGCAATGATAGCAAATTGATGCCCATGACACAGAAAAAGCACCCAACACCACCACAAATTCTCAGTAATAATGTTGTCGCTAAAAGTCGCTTATTTACTGTGGAGTCTTTAGAGCTCAAGTTTTCAAATAATGAAAAGCGTCAGTATGAGCGAATTCGCGGCGGTGGTCGTGGAGCCGTTATGATTGTACCTATGACCACTGAAAATGAGTTATTACTGGTTCGTGAGTATTGTGCAGGCACCAATGACTATCAGTTAGGGTTTCCCAAAGGGCTGATTGACCCAGGTGAAACGCCTGAACAGGCTGCAAACAGAGAGCTCAAAGAAGAAATTGGCTTTGGCGCTGAATACTTTAAACCGCTTAAAACGGTCACTATGGCACCGAGCTATTTTAACGCAACCATGCATATTTTGTTTGCTAAAAATTTATATCCTGAAACCTTACTAGGCGATGAGCCTGAGCCCTTAGTGGTGGTGAAATGGCCACTTTCACAGTGGCAGTCGTTATTAGAACAACCTGACTTTACTGAAGCACGTAGTGTTGCGGCTCTGCTATTATTAGATAAGTATTTAGCCTCAGGAGACATTAATGAATAAACTTCTAGAGCCATGTATTGAGCTTGCGCAAAGTGCAGGGTATGCCATTATGTCTTTGTATAAAAAAGACGATATTGGTCAGCAAGAAAAATCAGATAATACGCCAGTAACAAAAGCAGATTTGGCTGCAAATGATGTGCTCGTGGCGGGTTTAAATGCGCTTGCTCCTGACATTCCAATTATGTCAGAAGAAACCCCCATTCCAGCGCTGCAAGATAGACAGCACTGGCAACGTTATTGGTTGCTTGACCCAATGGATGGCACCGGTGAATTTATACTCGAAAGTGGTGACTTTGCCGTTAATATTGCATTGATAGAAAATAACCACCCAGTGTTGGGGGTTATTCATTGGCCAGCAAAGGGCGTGACCTATTATGCAACGGCTAAAAATGGGGCATTTAAGCGTGAAGGTGAGCACGATAAACAAATATTTGTAGCACCGCCCGAGAGTTTAACTTTGGCTGTAAGCCGCCGGCAAAAAATAGAAGCAGTTAGCCAGTATCTAAATGCGCAATTTGCAACGGTGGCTTTAGGTTCGTGTTCACTTAAGGCGTGTATTGTTGCTGAGGGTAAAGCAGATTGTTTTTTAAGAATAGGTCCTACAGGTGAGTGGGATACGGGTGCATCGCAAGTTATTGTTGAAGAAGCGGGCGGCTGTATTACCGACGCTGAATTTAATCCTTTAACGTATAACCAAAGAGAAAGTACAGAAAATCCAGATTTTATTGTTATGGGTCATCCCGACTGGGAGTGGCAAAAAATGATAAATCCACATCAGCGATTACTGTAAACATCACTGTTTGATGGGTTTTTGTTCACTTAAACGTTTTTAATTAGTAAAACCTTGCATTATAGGTTTATTCCTATATTATAGCGCTCTCTTCGAAACAGGCTTGTGAATAACACAATACTGTTACTAAGAAATTACAGGCGCGGGATGGAGCAGTCTGGTAGCTCGTCGGGCTCATAACCCGAAGGTCGTTGGTTCAAATCCGGCTCCCGCAACCAATTTTATTTAGAAAATTGGGTACTGTAAACTCTAACTTAAGAGCATAAATTAAGTAGTCGATAGACTTAAAATATACAGGCGCGGGATGGAGCAGCCTGGTAGCTCGTCGGGCTCATAACCCGAAGGTCGTCGGTTCAAATCCGGCTCCCGCAACCAATTTTCTTTAGAGGATTGGAAGCCAAGTTGTAATGTAAGCAACTATAAATAAATCTGCAATTTCAGGCGCGGGATGGAGCAGTCTGGTAGCTCGTCGGGCTCATAACCCGAAGGTCGTCGGTTCAAATCCGGCTCCCGCAACCACTGAAATAAACAGTTATAGTAAAGCAACACGCCTAAAGCGTGTTTTTTTATGCCTAAAATTCAGTGAAATGGATAGCTCGTCGGTCTCAGCTCTCCATTAGCCAGCAAAGGTCGTCTATTAAATTCCGGCTCCCGCAACCACTGAAATAACATGTTTTATTAAATCGACACTCTACAAGAGTGTTTTTTTATGCCTAAAATTCATATTCCCTCACGCTATTTTTAACACGTATACCTGCTGTTCTTTTCTAATTCTACTTTTTGAAAGTGTTATTGCTGAATATTTAGTATGCTATGCACTAAACTCTTTAAAACTTTTTGTAATCAAAATTATGACTGAACTTTATCACTGGTTTGATTTAATAGGTGTGGCGGTATTTGCTATCTCAGGCACCTTGGTAGCCTATGAAAAGAAAATGGATGGCTTTGGTGTAGTTGTACTTGCAACTGTTACGGCTATTGGCGGCGGTACCGTTCGCGATGTGATACTCGACCAGCCCGTATTTTGGCTACACGACCAAAGCTACTTCTACGCTATTTTGGTAGCGGTTCTGGTTACTACGCGACTGATAAATAAGCAAAAATCCATTCCATACTATGTATTGCAAACCGCTGACGCGTTTGGCTTAGCCTTTTTTGCGGTCATGGGAGCGCAAAAAGCGCAATTGGCTGGTATGCCAGATATGACGGTTGTGATTATGGCTGTAATAACCCCCTGTTTTGGTGGGCTTATTCGCGACGTGCTTGCCCGCGATATTCCAATGCTGCTTAAAGGTGAGCTGTATGCTATTACCTGTATTGCTGGTGGCATTGTCTATACATTAAGTATCAACCTATCGCTAACGGTGGAAGTGGCAATGATATTAAGTATGTTAATGACCTTATTGCTACGTTTCTCGGCGATTAAATGGAAGATTATATTACATGTTTTTAAATATCCTGACTAAACTGGGTTAATACAGCTGTTAACTAGGGCCTGTTGACCTTTGCGGATTAAAATTTGTTCAAACTAGGGGCGATTTAATCGCGGCGCGAGGTTTGTAACCTAGTGGACTAAGTGAAAACCGAGCAACAAAGAGTAAATCGCCCCTAGGCAGAACCCTTCGGGCAGCGCCTGTTTGGCATTAATGCTGCGTTATCGCCTATTTATGGGGAGTAACCACACGACATAGGCTCTGCCTTGCCTAAATACCAAACAGACTGCTGCAAATTTAACCTTGAAAGGTCAGCAGACCCTAGGATAAGGAATGTCGTTAGCCCGTATATTTTCTCGCGCGCAGGTGGGGATAAACGCCCCCGAGGTGATGGTTGAAGTACATTTAGGGAATGGTTTACCCGCCTTTCATATCGTCGGCTTACCTGAGGCGTCGGTTAAAGAGGCCAAGGATAGAGTACGTAGTGCTCTAGAAAACTCGCAATTTGGATTTCCCGATCAGCGTATTACCGTTAATTTAGCACCTGCCGATCTTCCTAAAGATGGTGGGCGATTTGACCTTGCGATTGCGGTAGGTATTTTGGTCGCATCGGGGCAAATAGTCTGCCCTGATATTCATAAGTATGAATTTTACGGTGAGCTTGCACTTAATGGTGAAATACGTGCTGTAAATGCCATTTTGCCTTCAGTGCTTGGTGCTAAAGAGCAAAATCGTTGCTGTTTTCTGCCTCTTGAAAACGACAGTTTGGCCAGCCTTGTCAGTGGTGTAAAGCGAAAAGCCGTCAGTTCTATACAAGAGGTGTGGGGAGACTTGCTCAATCAACAACCTTTACCGCTTAACATTGCCTACCCTGGTTGCACCCAAGCGCCAGATTTTTTACTCGATTTAAGCGATGTAAAAGGCCAACCTGGTGCTAAACGTGTATTAGAAATTGCCGCTGCTGGTGGGCATAATTTACTATTTTTAGGTCCACCAGGGACCGGAAAATCAATGCTTGCACAACGAATGGCCACCATAATGCCAACCATGTCTGATGATGAAGCCATTGATACTGCTGCTTTATATTCAATTATTGGCCACTCAATTGATTTAACCAATTGGCGTCAGCGACCGTTTCGCAATCCGCATCATACCTGTTCTGCAGTAGCTCTAGTGGGTGGCTCGTCTAACCCTAAACCCGGTGAAATATCGTTAGCGCATAACGGTGTGTTGTTTTTAGATGAGCTCCCTGAATTTGAGCGTAAAGTGCTAGACTCGCTACGCGAGCCAATGGAAACCGGAACAGTGACGATTTCGCGCGCGGCCAGACAAATGGAATTTCCAGCGCAGTTTCAGCTTATTGCAGCACTTAATCCCAGTCCGACAGGGTGTCATCATGATAAACGGGCGACACCCGATCAGGTAATGCGCTATTTATCGCGAGTATCGGGGCCGTTTATTGACAGAATTGATTTGCAAATTGAACTACCAAGGTTGAGCAGCGTGGAGCTACAAAGTACAACTACAGAAGAAACCAGTGCTGAGGTGAGGGCACGAGTAGAAGCAGCTTATGCAGTTCAGCTTAAACGCCAAGGTAAAGTAAATGCGCGGTTAAATAACAAAGAGATGAACTTGCACTGTGAGTTACCACCTGCAGAGCTGCAGTTTTTAGCCAGAGCCAGTGAAAAGCTGGCGTTATCGCCGCGCTCTTATCATAGAGTAATCAAAGTGGCGCGAACTATTAGTGATTTAAAAGGTGCTCCACAAATCAGTTTAAATGAGCTTAAAGAAGCGCTTAATTATCGGGCATTTGAGCGTTTATTATCGCAGTTAACCCAGCACTAAGGCTTTAAATTGAAAGCATATAGCCTTTACCGCGAACAGTGACAATACGTTTTTGATCTTTCTCATCGTTCAGCTTTTTACGTAAACGACCCACTAACACGTCTACTGTGCGATCGTTGGGGCTCCAATCGGGCTGGCCAATTTCTTCTGATATTTTTTCACGGGAAGTCGCTTTACCAGCATTACCAATCAAACAAATAAGCACTTTGTGTTCTGCTTCAGTCAGTCGTGATTCAATCCCACTGGCTGTAATAAGGGTGCGATTATCTGGATGAAGCTTAAAATCGGCGTATTCAATAAACTCTTCACTGTCATCGTCGCTGTGATTATTGGCAACTCGTTTGTATAGGGCGCGCATTCTTAGCTCAAGCTCAAGTAAATCTACCGGCTTGCAAATATAGTCATCGGCACCTTGAGCAAGGCCTGCAATTCGATCGGCTTGTGAGTCACGACTCGATAATAAGATAACGCCAATATCGGTGAGCGTATTTAGCTCTTTGGCAAGTTGTAAACCGTCGCGTTTTGGTAGCACAATATCAATTATTGCCAAGGAAATAGTATTGCGCTGACTTACGCGGCTTTTAACAACATTTAACGCATCGGCCCCGGTGGGGTCAACGTCAATAGAAAACTCGGTATTTATAAAATGATTTTGGATGCGCTTTACGAGTAGTTCGTCATCTTCAACCAATAAAACATTAATTGCCATAGTCTGTTATTTTTTTAGTTTCAGCTTTGCATATTAGCATCATTGATGGCCTGTATAACACAGAGATCGTTGTTTTTCGGTAACATTATATTACGAATTGGTCAAATAACATTACTTTTGTAATGCGCACTTTTCACTTGAGCGACAAAGTGCGCATTATGGTTACTAATCTTTATACATTGAATCCCACCATTGTGGTTCATTTTTTAACTTTTTGTCAAAGTAAGCCAATATGGTGTTCCACCAATTAAATCGCTTATCGCGCGCAAATATTTGGTGATCCGCTCCTTTGTATTCTATCATTTCAACGTCTTTATTAAGCAGTTTTAGTGCGGTATACATAGTTAAACTTTCGCCCACAGGCACATTGGTATCACTGTCACCATGAATAAGCAGTAATGGTGTGGTTACTTTATCAGCATGGAATACAGGGCTATGCTGGCTGTAAAGTTGAGGATTATTCCACGGAAAGCTATTTTTTGAGGCTTCGCCTGAGTATAAATAACCCCACCATCCTTCACCCCAGTATGACGTTAAGTTTGAAATACCGGCATGCGCAATAGATGCGCTAAACATATCGGTTTTGGTGGCAAGCAGCATAGTCATAAAGCCACCATAAGATGCACCAAGATTACCTACTTTACTACTGTCTACAAAATCATATTTAGCTAAAAATGCCTCTGTGCCTTGCATAATGTCATCGGCGGTATAGTCGCCCCAAGCATTTACATGTTGTGCTGAAAAAGTTTGCCCAAAACCCGTTGCGCCGGTTGGTTGTACAACATAAACCACATACCCGTTTGCAGCCCATAAGTTAAAAGGGTAGCGGCCCGTAAACCCGCGTGTTACTGGTGAGGTGCCACCATAATAATAAACAAGAGCAGGGTACTTCTTGGCTTTATCAAAATTGCTTGGCAGATAAACACGGCCAGAGATTTCTACGCCACGCTTATTGGTAAAGTTAAATTCTTCAAGCGCAGGAATAGCCGTATTGGCATATGCAATCGGGTTTGAATCCCAAATGAGCTCTACCTTGTTTTTACTTACGTCTAAGCGCTTGAGTTGTTGAGCGCTCGACGCATTGCTGCCACTAATTAATAACTGGGCATTGCGCGTATTTGAAAAGCTAAATTGCTGCACAATATCAAAACCTGTATTTAACTTTTTAAAGCGCTGTTTACTCAGGTCAAATAAATACAGTGGTTGGGTATCTTTTTCTGTCACTTTGATTAGCGCATCACCATTGCTTAGTACTTTTAATGTGCCAATTGCGGGGTCAAACTGTTTACTTAACGCCGTTACTTTTTTTGCGTTATCAGTTAATAAATACAGCTGCCCATCGTAATTATTAGCCAGCATGTTCTTTGGTATTGTTCTGCCTGCACCACTTTTAAAATCAGGGCCTGCAACAACATAAATATTGTTTGCGGCATATTTAGCTTGATTAAAGGTTTTAAACTTACCTAATGATTTTATGCTGTTGGATTTTAATGTAAGTTCAACCAGCTCAGTCCCTGGGTGAGTTGAGGCTTGCATCGCCATTACTGGGCGACTTATTAATAGCTTTCCACGGTTGCTGTTAGCATCTTCAAGTTGATGGCTCAATACGCCTTCAGTTAGAGCTTTGGTTAAACCACTGTTGGTATCGAGTAAATATAATTGGCTAACCGTACGGGCATAAGACCAACGGTCTTGTAAGCCTTTATGATGTTTAGTGAGGCTATTGGTTTCTTCAGATGATTTAGACCAGCTAAAAAGAATACTATTATCGTTGTAATAGCTAAAGTTGCTTGCCCCCTCAAGGCCAGAGGCTAAGGTTTTTATAGCGAAAGTTTTACGGTTTAACTGCTTTAATTCACCGTTGAGTAAATAAACAAAAAATTGGTTATCAGGACTCCAAGAAAATTGGCTAGGCTGCACTTCTTCAAATCGGTATACCGTTTGGTTACTAGTATTTTTAAGCTCGGTTGTAGTAATGGCGTTGTTGCCTGTTTTATCGCTGAAGCGCTTTGTTGTACTTAAGTAATGCTTAGCATCAGGCGACAAAGACAAACCGCTAATAGTCGGGGCGTCAAACAATTGCTTAGCCGATAAGCGCTTGGTTTTATTTGTCGTTAGGGTCATGACGTCAGTTTCTGTTTTTGGCACAAACTCTAAGGTGACATCATTCCAATTAGCAACCTGTTGAGCGATGACAACCACGGTATGTGAGCCGTTATTTAAAGCAAGCTGATAGCGTTGGTTTTCACCAGTTTGCTTCTCACCATTGATAAAAATCTGACCTTGCTCTATTCCTTCAATGTTTAAGGAGCCTTGAGTAAACCGGTCCGTTTCAATATGAAATTTAAGTGCCTGTAAACCACCTAAAGTAAGCGCGTTAATTTTATCAAGTGGTTGCCACTTATGCTTTTTACCAAACACAACAAAGCTTTCTGCACTTGATTCAAGTTGTGTAAGCAGATTATCAATAATCACGTCGCCATGGGGCGTCTGAAATGGCTTTGCTTGCATATCTTCTGCAAGTGGGCCGATAAACTGAATTTTTGATTGATCGAGTGGGGCAGCTAATGCCGTTAAACTCAAACTACTTAATGTGAGTAGGGTTGCCAAGTGAGTAAAACGTTTTGCGTAACGATACCAAGGTGCGCTTAAATTCATTGCTATGCCTATTGTTATTGGAGATTTGGCCAAATATAGCATGTATTGTTATGATGGCTATTATCATCGGGTATTTATCCAACTTATCGGAGAGAAAGTGACACTATTAATCGTTTACATGGTTACAGCGATTGTGATTTCGTTTTTGTGTTCAATCATGGAGGCCGTACTATTAAGTATTTCACCTAGTTATGTTGCATTGTTGCGCAAAGAGCGGCCAGTGCTGGCTAAACAACTTGAAATACTAAAAAGTAATATTGATCAACCATTAGCGGCTATTTTAACGCTTAATACTGTTGCCCATACTGCTGGTGCCGCAGGGGTAGGAGCACAGGCTGCCGTGGTGTTTTCAGATGCAGCAGTGGGGATTGCATCTGCTATTATGACTTTATTGGTATTGGTGTTATCTGAAATTATTCCAAAAACCTTGGGTGCCAACTATTGGCGTGCTTTAACACCGAGTGTGACTTATGGTTTACGTATTTTGGTGTTAGTGCTTAAGCCGTTTGTATGGGCTGCACAAAAGCTAACCAATTTGATGGGGCAAAAGCATAATGAGGCCTATTATATTCGCCAAGAAATAGAAGCGATGGCCGATATTGGCAGTGAGTCGGGGGCACTTCATGCTGATGAGTCAGAGATCATTCGAAACTTACTGCATTTTAGGCACGCAAAACTAACCGACTTAATGACCCCGCGCACGGTTATTTTTAAAATTCATAAAGACCTTACTGTAAATCAGTACTTAAGCGAACATGGCTCTTCGTCATTCTCTCGAGTGCTAATTTACGACAAAGATGCTGACGATATAATAGGGTTTGTTCATAAAAACGACATTATGTTGGCATACCACCGCTTAGGCACAGACTATAAGATTAGTAAGTTGGTTAAGCCTATTTATACAGTACCGAGCACGCAAAACGTATCGTCGTTATTACAAATATTACTTACCAAGCGTACCCATATTTGTTTAGTGATTGATGAATACGGTGATGTGCAAGGAATAGTAACCCTAGAAGATATGATAGAGGCGCTAATGGGTTTAGAAATTGTTGATGAGCGAGATCAATCTACCAACATGCGTGCCGTGGCTAAGCAACGTTGGCATCAACGTTTAGCGGATAGTGAGCATATCGTCAGTGCCGAGGATAATGAATCTCGTTAGGGGTATTTAGTAAATATCAACCGGCAAAGGTCAGCAGACCTTAGTTATTATTTGTTTTAGCAGCTGTTTTTATCCAGTGTTGTGCCCACGAGATAAATTCAGCTTTTGCTTTTGGGCAACTAAACAAAAATCCTTGTATAGCTAAATTTGTTTGATAGTGCTTTAGATAGGCAAGTTCTTCCGGACGCTCAACACCCTCAGCAACAAGTTGCAGTTGCTCTTGGCTAGTCATATCAATCAATGAGTTGACCACAACTTGCGAAAACTTATCTGTTTCAATGTGGCTTATAAAAGAGCGGTCTATTTTTACTTCTGTAAATGGCAGCTGTTTCAGTTGGTTAATATTAGTAAAGCCAGTACCAAAATCATCCAGTGAGATACCAAAACCAAATATTCTTAATCTGTTTAAGGTTTCAAGTTGGGTATAGCTTGAAAGGGCATGTTGCTCGGTTATTTCAACAACCACATCATTGGGAAGCACGCCGTGCTTTTGTAATAACTGTAATAATTTATTAGGGCAGTTCAAATCATTTAACTGGCATGGCGACATATTAAATGACAACTTTAAGTTTTCTCCTAATTGTTCTTTGAGCTGCTTTAAGTCACTGCAGGCTTTTTCAAACAGCGTAAAAGTAATGTCATTGATTAATTCGCATTGCTCAGCAAGGCTAATAAAACGGCTTGGTAAAATCACGCGTTCGTTTTTATTTGAAACTATACGAGCCAATACTTCAACACTTTGTATAAAGTTGGTGTTTATATTTATCTTAGGCTGGTAAAACGGTGTTATTTCATTATTTTTTAATGCGCTAACAAGTTTAGCTTTAGTAATTGGGCGCTCTTTTACAAGCGTATGGCTGTTTAACTGCGCTATTTTGGCAAGTAACGTATTTACCTGATTTAATTGTACTGGCTTGGTAAGGTTACCAATTAAATGCACATTATGCTGCTTGGCTAGATCAGCTGCTAGGCTGATTATTTTAGGATCCATTTCAGAAATAATAACAATCGCACCGCAATAGCCTATTTCACCTAAGTTACGAATTAACTCCATACCATCCATTTCTGGCATATTCAGATCGGTAAATATAGCGTCATAAAAGTTTATATCAGGCTTTACTTTCTCTAGTGCTGTAACTGCGCTTAAGCAAGTGGTAACTTCTGGCATTTCGAGCTCATTAAAAATCGCTTTCATAACAATTAAAATGGCTTTTGAGTCATCAACAACGAGTATGTTTGGCAATTGAGTTCGCATTGGTGTCCTTGGTAGTTGTAGCTTACTTCCTGTAATACTAAAAATAGTCGCTTGAATAGTTTTTGTCAGTATTTCAGGCATTTTTACCTTAAATTATCGCTAATAAAATGATGCTAGCTCACTCGAGTTTTTTTGGTGGAAAGGTATACTAGCGCCATAATTTATAATGGGTATAACAATGATAAAAGTCGATCTTTCTCTGGCAGAGCAACCGTTTACGCTGATGATATCAGGGCAGCAAGTTGTAAAAATATTTCATGATCAGCAAGCGATAGCATTTGAAAACCCACGTGAAAATTATGTCGAGTTTATGCTTGATGAGCAGTTAATTGGTATTGATAGCAGCGAAGTAAGCCAGCAAAGCTTGGCGCTATATGTAAATAATCAGTTTGCAACTCAGTTAGCTTTACCTGCAGCAGCACAAGGCGAACCTAAAAAAGGGTTTTTAGGGCTCGCGGCGCTTGGCTTTAAATTATTTAAAAGTGCTAAAGTTGTTAAAGTGGCGCTTGCCAGTGCATCGGTAGCGGGTTATGCGTGGCTGTTTACCATTGAATTTGCGTTAATGCTGATTGCCTGCTTGGTGGTGCACGAGTATGGCCATGTACGTGCGATGAAGTATTTTGGTATTAAAACTAAAGGTATTTATTTAATTCCTTTTGTTGGCGGTTTAGCGGTGAGCGACGACAAAATTACCACGCGCTGGCAAGATGTGGTTATATCACTTATGGGCCCTGCCTTTGGTTTGTTTACTTCAGTGTTAGGCGTGGTGCTTTATTACGCCACAGAAATGGAAATATTTGCGGGCGTTGCAGTACTTAGTGCACTGCTTAATTTATTCAATTTATTGCCTATTTTGCCGCTTGATGGCGGGCATGTACT
Source organism: Pseudoalteromonas sp. KJ63-1 (assembly GCF_055808145.1). The sequence continues at coordinate 25,755 of NZ_CM147855.1, forward strand.
AAAAAGCATTAGCTTTTCAATGCGCTCATGGGTGGGGTTGAGTGTATGTTTATTGGGTGTGTTATTTGGCTTATGGCTAAGTTACACCTTTGGTTTAATGTTATTAGTGTTCTTTTTATTTGTTGGGGCGCTAGAAATTGTGTTTGAATGGCGCGGCCGCCATTACTCACATTTAATGCCATTAGATAAATACGGCCAAGGCTTCTCGGCAGTAATGTATGCGCTGGTAGTTATAGGCCATGTAGCAGTGATGATGCATTTTGCAGATTCAGAAAATGCGATATTAAGCTTACCGATGAAGATTTTATCAAGCTAAGTAAGCACGGGCTGTAATACAAGTTACAGCCCAGTTAGATTAATAGAAGCTCAATACCAGCGATATAAACACCCCAGTAATAATCAGCTGTACCACACAAAACCCCATAATATCTTTTGCTTTTAAACCTGCAATGGCTAATACCGGTAAAGCCCAAAAGGGTTGAATTAGATTCGTCCACGCATCTCCCCATGCCACAGCCATAGCAACGCGTGCTATATCTGCACCAAGCTCTTGTGCTGCAGGGATAACAATAGGCGCTTGGACTGCCCATTGGCCGCCACCTGAAGGCACAAACATATTAACGAGTCCTGCACTTATAAAGCTGTAAAATGGTAAGCTATCGGCATCCGCTATGGCAATAAAGCCCTGTGATATTTGTTGTGCTAACCCTGTATCTACCATTACCGCCATAATACCTGCATAAAAGGGGAACTGAATTACAATTCCCGCGCCACTCGGAATCGCTTGTTGTAGGCTATTTAGTAAATTGTGGGGGGTCTGATGTAGTGTGATAGCTAAAAACAAGAAAAGCGCTATCACGCTGTTGAGATTTAAGCCGCCACCTGCGATAAAAAAGTAATAACCTAAGTAGGCAAGTCCGAGTAAGCCAATGCCCATGCCTAGCAGTTTGCTTTGTTCTAAATGTTGCGCAGGGCGTGTTATTGTTACTTTATTGAGTAGAGTGTTCTTAAGCAGTGATGGGTCAATATAAACACTGTCTTTTTCATTCGGTAGCATGTAGCGGTTAACCAACGGCATAATAATAAATAAGCCAATCAGAATCGCAATGTTAAAACCTGCAAACAAGGTTTGCTCGGTGCCAATAATTCCCATTGTTGCCTGTGAAAAATGCCCTTCGCTGGCAATGGTTAGTGGTACGGAGCCTGCTAATCCGCCGTGCCATACTACAAAACCTGAGTAAGCACTTGCTACTAAGAGCCGATAATCTACTCGAGCCTGCTTAGCAATAGCCTTAGCAAATAAAGCCCCAATCACTAAGCCAAACCCCCAATTAAGCCAGCTTGCTAAAAGCGAGATAAATGTCACTAAAATAATGGCTTATGGGGCCGTATTAGCAAGCGTTGCTAATTTTGTTAGTAACTTACTTATTAAAGAGGTACTGGCGAGCATATAGCCTGTTACTAGCACCAACAGCATTTGCATGGCAAAGCTCAGTAAGTTCCAAAACCCGCTACCCCATGATGTTATTACCTCAAGTGTGGTTGCAGGAGTCACTAAATTCGCAATGCTCAAGGTAATAATAGTGAGCAAAATGACAAATATAAATGGGTCGGGTAAGTAGCGCTCGACGAGCTTAGTGAACGGGCTGGCAACTTTATTGAGCATAATTAATAACGAGTTAGTGAAAACTTATTTACTAATTAATCATGAAATCTTAGGATTAGCAAACACCGCTTTGAATAACCACTCAGTAAGGCAGGTTTTTAAAGGTTGCTGATGAGGAGAGTGTTACTAGCAAATATTTACCCAAGCAGATATTTGCTAGTTTTATAATTAAGCGTTGCTTAATACGTGCTTTAAACGGTTTTGTACTTCTTGCACCAGTAAGTCAGGCTGAAATTTTGATAAAAATGCATCACAGCCGACCTTTTCTACCATGGCTTGGTTAAAGCTGCCACTTAGGGAGGTGTTAAGTACTACATGTAAGTTTTTTAAGCGATTGTCGTTACGTATTTCATAGGTTAAGCGATAACCATCCATTGAGGGCATTTCGGCATCGGTAATCACCATAAGTAGTTCTTTTTCAACATCGCGGCCTTCATCGGCCCAACCTTTAAGCATATTGAGTGCTTCCAGGCCATTACTGGCAGGAACAATTTCGATACCAAGCTGCGATAACGTATCGCTTACTTGCTTGCGTGCTGTTGGCGAATCATCAGCGTGTAGTATTTTTCGCCCAGAGAACTCGTTAACTATAGTTTGGTCTAACACTCCATCTGAAATATTAACCTCGTACTCAACTATTTCAGCCAGTACTTTTTCTACATCTATAATTTCTACCAAGTGCTCCACGTCGTCGCGCTGTACTTTAGTAAGTGCAGTAATGTAATGATTTTTACCCACTGAGCTAGGTGGTGGCATAATATCAGACCAGGTCATGTTCATTATTTGATCAACTTTACCAATTAAAAAACCTTGAGTGGTACGGTTATATTCAGTTACTACCAAATTACAATCTTCACCATGCTCTTTGTGTGACATTGAAATGGCTTGGCGTAGATCAATCACCGGAATAGATTCACCCCTAATATTGGCAACACCCGTCACCTTGGGGTGAGAGTGCGGTATTTTGCTTAAACGGGGGAGCTTCACCACTTCTTTAATTTTAAATACATTGAGTGCAAATAAATGGCGGCTATGTAAATAAAAAAGTAGCAACTCTAAACGGTTCTCACCTACAAGCTGAGTACGCTGATCAACTGACGCTAAAACACCTGACATAATAGATCCATTCTTTCCTCATAACTTAATAACTATAGTTTACTCTTATTTTTATTCATAACGAACCGTGAATATTTCGATTACAGTAAAACGTTGCTTAAGTGTTATGATGTGCAGTATCGTGTTACCAAATGATTCAAATAATCAATCGATTAACAAACAATTATGCATCATATTTTTAAACGTATTGTTGTGCTGTTGCGCAGTCACATTGATCAGGTTAGTTGGCAGTCTGTTGTAATAGCAACGTCTTTACACATGCTACTTACTTGGTGCTTATTATTTATGGCTAATGAGCAAGCACTACTTTCGCCAGGGACCTTTTTTTACTACTACACAGTAACCACTTCAACGGTAGGGTATGGAGATTTAAGTCCATCATCTGACTTGGGCCGTTGGATTGTCGCATTAATACAAATACCCTTTGGTTTGGCTTTATTTGGTGTCTTGTTAGGTAAAACAGGGCAAACAGTAACTTACTTAATTAGGCGCGCTATGACTGGTGATAAAAACTTTGCTCACAGTAGTAATCACATTATTATTTTTGGTTGGCATAATGCTCGAACAAAAAAAATGATCGACTATATTTTGGCTGATACTAAACGTACAGACCGCCGTATTTTATTGGCGGTTACTGAACAAATAGAGCACCCCTTTTTAAGTAATGAGAATGTTGATTTTGCTCGTTTGACTAGTTTTACCGATTTGGATGAACTAGAGCGTGTAGCCATTCGCCATGCCGATAAAGTGATTATTGATGGCCAAGATGACGACCAAACATTTACCACCGCACTGCGTATTAGTCGTTTAGTAAAAGAAGATTGTCACATTAGTGCACACTTTTTTGATGAAACGAAGGTGGAAATGTTATTAGAGCATTGCCACAATGTTGAGTGTAGTAGCACTAAGTCAGCAGAGATTTTGGTGCGCTCAATGCAAGACCCAGGCTCAAGCCGTGTTCAAGAAGAGCTATTATCTACTTTGCATGGTGATACGCAATTTAGCCTACAAATACCTAGTGATATAAAAACCATGGAATTTGGTAAATTATTTCATCATTTTAAGTACGATCATAATGCAATATTGTTAGGTGTAGCTCATAATTTAAGTGCAAAGAATATGGATTTAAACCCACCTCTAGATTATGCAGTGAATGCGGGTGATATTCTGCATTACATCGCACAAGAGCGGGTGTTAAGTGGTGAAGTTGATTGGCTTAGCTTGGAAAAATAATGACTGAAGTTGCTTTTTTAATTATTGTTTTATGTGCTTACATTTTTCCTATCATGATAATTCTTAACAGTAAGCGTAGCCACGGCCATGAAAAAAATGGTTGGCTAGTCGGCGCTATCTTCTTTTCGTGGATAGCGCTGATTCTTTACTTTTCGATTGTGCCCAAGCAAGGGCACGCCAAGAAAAAGTAAAGCATGAGTACCTTTTGTTACTTATTCTAATTGTCTCAGTTTATGCTCAACAAGTGGGTCGTCAGGCACGAGTTGTTGAGCAACTTCTAATAGCTTAATGGCATCATTTGGGCTTTCGTCTTGATGCTTAATAGCTACCTCTATTAAGGGCTGAATATCAATTTTTTCTTGGTGCTCTTTAACGTGCGCTGCTTTTTCGTCGATTAAAATAGTGTGAGCGGTACTTAATAACGCTTGGCGGTGTGCCGATTTAGCGTTGGCTTTATTAAGTTTTTTATAATAATCCTCTTTTAAACGCAGTGTTTTTGTTTGCAGCCTAAATTGCGCAATGTCGATTTGCTGATCACGAATAAAATCAACCGCTACTTGTTTATAAAAGCCAAACTTATTCAAGTAAGTAGCGTGAGTGCCGTGCCCCATACCAAACACGCGTAAGTGAGTGAGCTGTTTGTAGCGTTTAGCATGTTGGCGGTCAATACGATTGGTTGGATCGTAAATAATGTAACCCTTGGCATCCCCTAAGTCTAAATCATGGTAGTCACCTTGCCAGTCATATTGCTGAGCAATTTCAGTACTTGAGCGGTCATCCCAAGGGGCGATAAGTTTGTTTTTGGTGCTAACAGGATGGAAAAGCAGTACTTTATCGAGTTTGAGTAACTTAGCAAATGCACCCACAGCAAAGCCGCCACGGCTAAGCCCATAGCCTAACTTAGTTTTAAAAGGAGAGAGTAAAGTTGATAGCTGCTCAATAAAAAAGATTAAATTGCGGTTACGAAACCAATTGCTTTTACCTAAATGCTGAAACGCAATAATATTAACATCTTGCTTTTGCGCTAGATGATAGCCCCAAGGGGCAAAGTCTTCATTTAGATCGCGTTCTTGTATATCAGTACCCGCAGGAGAAAAAGTAAAAAGCAGGGGTTTAGTGAGGTCAACAAAGTGATACTTTACATACACATCACCGAGTAAATCTCCACCAGAGGCTGGTAGTTTTGCTTGCCTCTCATCATCGCTGAGAGTTAACCATTCATCCAACCAATACAGTAATTTCATTTTTCCTCCAGTAAAGCAAGCCGCAGATTATAACAAATTTGGCTCCATAAGAAAATCGAGCGGTGACATGCTGCGCTGGTGGAGTACTATTTTAATGAAGAAAATGTAGTTATTTTAGTGGCTTATTTCGCCATATTTAAAATTTCATGCCAATCATTTTCGGTCACTGGCATGACCGATAAACGCCCGCCTTTTTTAAGTGCTATATCAGTTATAGCAGTATTTGCTTTGATCGCTTGCAGGCTTACTAAACTACTCAAATGCGCCTGATAAGTTATTTCTACCACAAACCAGCGAGGGTTTTCAGTGGTTGCCTTAGCATCGTAATAGTCGCTACTTAAATCAAATTGCGTTGGATCAGGGTAAGCAGCCTTAGTAACCACACCAAGCCCTGCAACGCCAACTTGTTTGCAGCTAGAATGATAAATCATCACTAAATCACCTTGCTTTACATCATCGCGAATAAAATTACGCGCTTGGTAGTTGCGTACACCTTCCCATAGCGTTGTTTGCTGTGGTGCTTGCTTTAAGTCATCAATTGAAAAGGCGTCGGGTTCGGTTTTAAAAAGCCAAAATGCCATATTAGATTTCCTCAATCAGTGAGTTAGTATTTTTTAACTATTGTATAGTATCATTTATAAATTAGGGGATTGAGGAAGAAATAATGAGCCAAGTATTAGATGATTTATTATCGTTGTTGTCACTTGAAGAAATTGAGCAAGGTTTATATCGAGGACAAAGCCAAGATTTAGGTTTTAGAGCGGTGTTTGGCGGTCAAGTTATGGGACAAGCGCTTTCAGCAGCTAAAGAAACACTGCCCGCGGGGCGTATTGTTCATTCCTTACATTCTTATTTTTTACGCCCAGGCGACGCTGCAAAACCGATTGTGTACGATGTAGAAACTATACGTGATGGTAAAAGTTTTAGCACTCGACGTGTCAGTGCGATTCAGTACGGTAAACCTATTTTTTACATGACAGCGTCGTTTCAAGGTGAAGAGCAGGGGTTATCGCATCAAGCCACTATGCCTGATGTTCCAGCTCCTGAAGAACTGCGTTCTTCGTTAGAGTTTTATCAAGAAAATGCACAGCATATTCCTGAAGCAATCCGTAATAAGTTTATTCGTGAAATGCCGATTGAAATGCGTCCGGTGAACTTTCATAACCCCTTTAAACCTGAAGCCCTAGAACCGGTAAAACATATTTGGTTTAAAGCCAATGGCGATATGCCGGACGATCAACGTATTCATAATTACTTATTGGCGTATGCGTCTGACTTTGAGTTTTTACCAACCGCACTGCAGCCACATGGTGTGTCGTTTATGCAGCCGAATATGCAAGTTGCGACCATAGATCATGCTATGTGGTTTCACCGTCCATTTAGAATGGATGATTGGATGTTATATACCATTGATAGCCCAAGCGCGAGTTCGGGGCGAGGGCTGGTACGTGGTCAGTTTTTTGATCGCCAAGGCAATTTAGTTGCCTCGACGATCCAAGAAGGGGTAATGCGCCAGCGTTAACTCTTTGCTACCCACTATATTGAGTTAATTCAATATAGTGAAGTATGTTACTGACATTGAGCGTGGACAATGTCAGTAATTGATTGCCAAATACGTGCCGGCAAGAGTGTTTGCAGTTGCTTGTAGGTCTCGCACAGCTCTTGGCTGCCTTGTAAGCCGCTATCAGATTCACTAATGAGTTTTTGTTCGCGAAGGTTGGAAATAAAACTACTAAGTACCTTCTTATCAAAAAACTCCGGCGTTTTAATGCCATGTAACGTACCCAAGCGTTGTGCCAACACATAGCTTTCACGTTCCAGTTCAGCTTTTGCAATACCTTGGCTGGTTTGAATAAAGCCAATCACAATCGCATAACGTTGCAGAGTAAAGCTCAATGCACGACCAAGCATTTCGAGTTTGGCAAAGCTATCGTTACTTTGAGTTACTTTGATATTATCACCATCAAGCTCAATTAAGCCTTGATCGCTAAAGTTAGTTAAAATGCGGGCCACATAGTTGTCATCAAGCTCTTGTAAGTACCACTCTTTGGCGAATAACGGATAAAATGATTTTACCAATTGATGGCAGTGAGTAACGGTACTTTGATGCTGCTTGAATAAATGTAGAGCTACTAAGCTAGGTACTGCAAAAATATGCAAAATGTTATTACGGTAATAGTTAAATAAGGTTTTTTCTTTATCGTTTATCGCAATAATTTCACCAAACTCGTCACTGATCACATCAAACTTATTCAACTTTAAAGCGTGTTCTAGCAGTTGCTCTGGCGTTTCATCGGGTGCGGTTATTTTATTGCTGTAGCTAGCTTCACGTTGTAATCGCAAATAAAACTCAAGCTGAGCTAGCAATTTAGGTTTACTCAATGCGTGCTTATCGTTTACTAGCAGTATCATCGCCAGTAAGTTAACTGAGTTAAGTGCGGCGGCATTGTTAATTTTAACCATAACCTGATCAGCCAGATTAGCCACCTGCGGCCCTAGCCATTGTGGTTTTTGCACGTCGGTAGCATGAATTGACTCGCGCCAGTCGGGTTGGTTGTCATTTAGGTATTGGTTAATAGAAATCGGGTCACCAAAATTTAAATACCCGCGACCATAGTTTTTCAAATTTTTAATTGCTTTAAAAATACCTAATATCGACTCGCCTTTTTTATCATTACCCGCGAGCTCTTTTAAGTAGGTGTTTATTTCCATTACGTGTTCGTAACCAATATACACAGGTACAATTGATACAGGGCGGTCTATACCACGAAGCATAGCTTGCATCGTCATGGCGAGCATACCCGTTTTTGGGGGAGTAAGCGTCCGGTTCTACTGCGGCCACCTTCGGTATAAAACTTAACCGAGTAACCTTTTATAAATAACTGGCTTAAGTATTCTTTAAATACTGCTGAGTAGAGTTTGTTACCAGCAAATGAGCGACGAATAAAAAATGCACCACTGCGGCGGAATATGCCACCTGCAGGGAAAAAGTTAAGGTTAATCCCTGCAGCAATATGCGGTGGTACAAGGCCTTGATGATAAATAGAGTAGGTTAGTAGCAAGTAATCCATATGACTACGATGACAAGGCATGTAGATTATTTCATGGCCTTTATTGGTTAGGTCATGAATTTGCTCGGTGTACTTTATATCAATGCCATTATAAAGCTTATTCCAAAGCCACGTTAATATGCGATCAGCAACGCGAATTGTGGCATCGCTGTAATTAGCAGCGATTTCATCAAGTAGCTTTAAAGCGTTTTGTCGCGCCTGAGCTTGGCTGATGTTTTTTTCAGAAGCCTCGGTTTGAATTGCTTTTTTAATTGTGGGTGATGCCAGTAGTGAGCTAAATAACTGATCACGAGATGGGATTTTAGGCCCTGTTGCAGCCAGCTTTTGACGTTTAAAGTGAACTAAAGCTACGCGAAGTAACTTATGAGGCAATTCATTGACGTCGGCTTTTTCATTAACCAATAAAGATAAGTCGAGTGGTTGGCTAAATCGAATAAAGTTGTCTCTACCTGAAAAAAGCACCACAAAAATTTTTCTAAACCAGCTGGGCGTTAGTGAGTGCGAAAGTAAAGTGCTTAGTCCGGGTTTTTCTTTACCTGGCGATCGGCCCCATAAAATAGTCACGGGCACCACTTGCACATTTTTTTGGCCACTATTTAATAAGTGCTCAACAATGTGTTTGCCTTGCGCTAATGCATTGGTAGACTTTTCTTTATCACCAAATAGCGGAGGGGGTTTTTAATGCCGATAAAGCGATCTAACGTTTCGTCACCTAATATTTGCTGTTCGGTTGGGTCCGGTAAACCATTTCGTTTACAAACACGCGCCAGTGCCGCTAGATCAAAGCGTGAATTTAAACGCACTATATAGAAGGTCGGATTTTTAGGGTTTAACTCAAATTGCTCTAAAGGCTTTTCAGGCAGTACTTTGCTTTTAACAAACAAGCGGCTGATACCACCAGAGATAAGATTTAAACCATAATTTAAAATACGCATTGACTCACCATAAGAGAGTAGTTACCCAAACCAATATGGGTATATAACAGCAAAATTAGCGCATAGGATAACATAATATCTAAAAAATCCCCTGCAGATTAATCGACAAGCTATGACATTATAAAGACATCATCACTTCCATTGCGTTCACTATTAATAAACTTAGCTATTTTTTAAACGACAATAACAAAGTAATTATGTCTAAATAGTTGTTGCATTTATCACCAGTATCATTATAATACGCAGGCTTTCAAAATTCCCTCGGGAACAAGAAAGAATAAATTAAGCTTGGATTTCAAGCTAATAAACAGGAGTTCCGATTTGGAACTCAACGTAGATATAATCAAACAACCGGCATCTTAATTATTAAGATTGTTTCGGTCGTTTTTTTATGCTCTTTAAATGCTCTTTATATTGAGGTTTAAGAATGTCAAATCAACGCATTCGTATTCGCCTAAAAGCTTTTGACCACCGTTTGATTGACCAATCAACGGCGGAAATCGTGGAAACTGCGAAACGCACTGGCGCACAAGTACGTGGTCCAATTCCACTACCTACACGCTTTGAACGTTTTACTGTACTTACATCACCGCACGTTAATAAAGACGCGCGTGATCAGTACGAGATCCGCACCCATAAACGTCTGATCGACATCGTAGAACCAACAGACAAGACTGTAGACGCACTTATGCGTTTAGACCTTGCTGCTGGTGTTGATGTTCAAATCAGCCTGGGTTAATCGGAAGATTAGAGAGGTTTTAGGAAAATGGCATTAGGTCTAGTCGGTCGTAAAGTGGGTATGACACGTATCTTCACTGAAGATGGTGTATCTATCCCTGTGACAGTTATTGAAGCGACTCCTAACCGCATTGCTCAGATCAAATCTGACGCAACAGACGGTTATAACGCGCTTCAAGTAACCGCAGGCACTAAAAAAGCAAGCCGTGTAAACAAAGCAACAGCGGGTCACTTCGCTAAAGCTGGTGTTGAAGCGGGTCGCGGTCTGTGGGAATTCCGCCTAAATGGTGGTGAAGGCGATTTTGAAGTAGGCTCTGAGCTTACTGTTGAATTATTCAACGAAATCAACAAAGTTGACGTAACCGGTACTTCTAAAGGTAAAGGTTTCCAAGGTGGTGTTAAGCGCTGGAATTTCAGCATGCAAGACGCTACACATGGTAACTCTCTATCTCACCGTGCTCCTGGTTCAATCGGTCAAAACCAATCACCTGGTAAGGTGTTTAAAGGTAAGAAAATGGCCGGTCAAATGGGTAATGAGCAAGTAACAACTCAGAACCTTGAACTAGTTCGCGTTGACGCTGAGCGTAACCTGCTTTTAGTTAAAGGTGCAGTACCTGGCGCTATCGGCGGTGACGTTATCGTTAAACCAGCTGTTAAAGCATAAGTCCTGGAGATTTAGTGATGGAATTAGCAATTAAAGACGCTTCTGGCGCTCTTGAAGTTTCTGAAGCTACTTTTGGACGTGAGTTTAACGAAGCATTAGTACACCAAGTAGTTGTTGCATACGCAGCAGGTGCTCGTCAAGGTACTCGTGCTCAGAAGACACGTTCTGAAGTAAGCGGTGGTGGTAAAAAACCATGGGCTCAAAAAGGTACTGGCCGTGCACGTGCTGGTACAATCCGTAGTCCAATTTGGCGTTCAGGTGGCGTTAGCTTCGCAGCTAAACCACAAGACCACAGCCAAAAAGTAAACCGTAAAATGTACCGTGGTGCGATCAAAAGCATCTTATCTGAATTAGTTCGTCAAGAGCGTTTAATCGTTGTTGAGAGTTTTGGTCTTGAAGCACCAAAAACTAAAGAACTAGTTGCTAAGCTTAAAGAACTTGAGCTTAAAGATGTTCTTATCGTGACTGAAGAAGTAGATGAAAATCTTTTCTTATCGGCACGTAACCTGTACAAGGTTGACACACGTGATGTAGCTGGTATCGATCCTGTAAGCTTAATTGCTTTCGATAAGGTACTAATTACAGCTGCTGCTGTTAAGCAACTTGAGGAGGCGCTAGCATGATCCGTGAAGAACGTCTTTTAAAAGTGATCCTTGCTCCACACATCTCTGAAAAAAGCACAATCGCTGCTGAAGAAAACAATACTATTGTTTTTAAAGTAGCAAATGACGCAACTAAAGCTGAAGTTAAAGCGGCAGTTGAGAAGCTTTTTGAAGTAGAAGTAACTGGTGTTCGCACACTTAACGTTAAGGGTAAAACAAAACGTACTGGCATGCGTTTCGGTCGTCGTAGCGACTGGAAGAAAGCTTACGTTACTCTTAAAGAAGGTAGCGAGCTGGACTTTGTCGGCGGCGCCGAGTAATAAGGGAGTTAGAATTATGGCACTTCAAAAGTGTAAGCCAACTTCTGCGGGTCGTCGTCACCTAGTTAAAGTGGTTAACCCAGATTTACATAAGGGTAAACCTTACGCACCACTATTAGAGAAAAACTCTAAATCAGGTGGTCGTAATAACAATGGTCGTATTACGGTTCGTCATATCGGTGGTGGTCATAAGCAGCATTACCGTTTAATCGATTTTAAACGTACTAAAGATGGCATTCCAGCCACTGTTGAGCGTTTAGAATATGATCCAAATCGTAGCGCAAACATCGCTCTTGTATTATATGCAGACGGTGAGCGTCGTTACATTATCGCACCTAAAGGCTTAAAAGCTGGCGATGCAATCCAGTCTGGTGTTGATGCACCAATCAAACCTGGTAATGCATTACCAATGCGTAATATGCCTGTAGGTTCGACTGTTCACAACGTAGAATTAAAACCAGGTAAAGGTGCTCAAATCGCACGTTCTGCTGGTGCATACGTTCAAATCCTTGCTCGTGATGGTCAATATGTAACATTACGTCTTCGTTCAGGCGAAGTTCGTAAAGTTGAGTCTGATTGTCGTGCTACGCTAGGTGAAGTAGGCAATGCTGAGCATATGCTTCGTTCACTTGGTAAAGCAGGTGCAAATCGCTGGCGTGGTATTCGTCCGACAGTTCGTGGTGTTGCCATGAACCCGGTTGATCACCCACACGGTGGTGGTGAAGGTCGTACATCTGGTGGTCGTCATCCTGTGTCTCCATGGGGTAAACCGACTAAAGGTGCTAAGACGCGTAAGAACAAGCGTACGGATAAATTTATAGTACGTCGTCGTACTAAGTAATATTGAGGAATAGCCATGCCACGCTCTCTCAAGAAGGGTCCTTTTATAGACCTACACTTGCTGAAGAAGGTAGAGAAAGCTTTGGAAAGCGGTGAAAAGAAGCCAATTAAAACTTGGAGCCGTCGTTCAATGATCATACCTAACATGATCGGATTGACCATTGCTGTCCATAATGGTCGCCAGCATGTACCAGTTTTCGTTTCTGACGAAATGATCGGTCACAAACTAGGTGAATTTGCACCAACTCGCACTTACCGTGGCCATGCTGCGGATAAGAAAGCGAAGAAACGTTAAGAGGGGAAGATAAATGCAAGCATTAGCTAAACATAAATTCGCCTCTGGTTCGGCGCAAAAAGCACGTCTAGTTGCAGATCAGATCCGCGGGTTACCTGTCGATCGCGCACTAGAAATCCTGGCGTACAGCCCGAAAAAAGCGGCTGTATTAGTTAAGAAAGTACTTGAGTCTGCTATTGCTAACGCAGAGCATAACGAAGGTGCTGACATTGATGAGCTACGTGTAACAACGATCTTTGTGGACGATGGTCCAACAATGAAACGTATTATGCCACGTGCTAAAGGACGCGCAGACCGCATCCTTAAGCGTACAAGCCACATCACTGTTGTGGTTTCAGATAGCTAGGAGATATAAGTAATGGGACAAAAAGTTCATCCTACTGGTATTCGCCTAGGTATATCTAAACCTTGGGTTTCTACCTGGTACGCGAATTCAAAAGATTTCTCTGCACAGCTTTTTGGCGATCACAAAGTACGTACATTCCTTACTAAGGAATTGAAAGCGGCTTCTGTGTCTAAAATCGTTATTGAGCGTCCAGCAAAATCTATCCGAGTAACTATTCACACGGCTCGTCCGGGTGTTGTTATCGGTAAAAAAGGCGAAGACGTAGAAAAATTACGTCAAGCGGTAACTAAAATCGCTGGTGTACCTGCTCAGATTAATATTTCTGAAGTACGTAAACCAGAACTAGATGCACAACTAGTAGCAGACGGCATTGCCTCTCAGCTAGAGCGTCGTGTTATGTTCCGTCGCGCTATGAAGCGTTCGGTACAAAATGCAATGCGCATCGGTTCTAAAGGGATTAAAGTTGAAGTTAGCGGTCGTCTTGGCGGCGCAGAAATCGCACGTTCAGAATGGTATCGTGAAGGTCGTGTACCTCTACATACTCTTCGTGCTGATATCGACTACGCAACTTCTGAAGCCTTAACCACTTACGGTATCATTGGTGTTAAAGTTTGGATCTTCAAAGGCGAAGTTATTGGTGGTTTACCACTAGTACAAGAGCAAGAGAAGCCAGCTAAACGCGCACCAAAGAAAGCCAAAAAAGTGCTAAGTAGAGGTAGCGAGTAATGTTACAGCCAAAACGTACAAAATTCCGTAAAATGCATAAAGGCCGCAACCGTGGTCTAGCGCAAAACGGTAACAAAGTAAGCTTCGGTACTTTCGGTTTGAAAGCTACTGGTCGTGGCCGCATGACTGCTCGTCAAATCGAAGCAGCTCGTCGTGCTATGACACGTCACGTGAAACGTCAAGGTAAAATCTGGATCCGTGTCTTCCCTGACAAGCCGATCACAGAAAAACCTCTTGAAGTTCGTATGGGTAAAGGTAAAGGTTCTGTTGAATATTGGGTTGCTGAAATTCAGCCTGGTAAAGTACTTTACGAAATGGAAGGTGTTTCAGAAGAGCTTGCTCGTGAAGCGTTTAACCTTGCTGCTCGTAAGCTGCCATTCAAAACAACTTTCGTAACTCGGACGGTAATGTGATGAAAGCAAACGAACTAAAAGATAAAAGCGTAGAAGAGCTTAATGCTGAACTTCTAGGTCTTCTTCGTGAGCAGTTTAACCTGCGCATGCAAGCAAGCACTGGTCAGCTAGCTCAGACACACACGCTAAGAACAGTACGTCGCGATATCGCGCGTGTAAAAACAATTATTAACCAGAAGGCAGGTCAATAATGAGCGATAAAATTCGTACTCTTCAAGGCCGTGTAATTAGCGACAAGATGGAAAAATCTTTCACTATTGCTATCGCACGTTACGTGAAGCACCCAATCTATGGGAAATTCATCAAACGTACGACTAAGTTACACGTACATGACCAAGATAACACTGCAAAAGCGGGTGACGTAGTTACTATCCGTGAATGCGCTCCAATCTCTAAGAATAAATCTTGGACTTTGGTAGAGGTTGTTGAACGTCCAAAACAAGCTTAATTTTTAATTAAGTCTGTTTTATAAGAAACCCCAGCTTTTGCTGGGGTTTTTTTTGCGTTTAAAAAAGCGATAAGTTTAAAGTTTTACGTCGACGCTCGCAGTGGGCTTACTAGCCGTAACTTAGACCTAAACCCGAGGGTAAAGAAGTAATCAAAATAAAAAAGCCTTTGCGAATACAAAGGCATATGCTTTTCTGCGAAGCCCGAAGCCCGAAGCCCGAAGCCCGAAGCCCGAAGCCCGAAGCCCGAAGCCCGAAGCCCGAAGCCCGAAGCCCGAAGCCCGAAGCCCGAAGCCCGAAGCCCGAAGCCCGAAGCCCGAAGCCCTTTTACCAAATCATCTCTACAAACTCAGGGTGATCGATATACGGGTTACGATTTCCCTGAAATTCAAACGCTGCTTGGTTGCGGTCTAATTCCATTTGGCTAACAGGGTCGTTGTTATGCCACTTTAACAGCATGGCCACAACCCAGCTTTCAAATACTTGGGTATTGGTGCCATTAAGCACGTCATTACTAGCTGCGGTGTTATTTTGCCAAGCACCAATCACATTTTCGTAGCGGGTTGCCATGTAAAAATAAGCACGAGCAAAGTCACCTTTAAATTCATCAATAGGTTCAAATACAGTACCGTTGTAATTAATCGTATTACTTGCAGAGCCTAATTTACTGCCGTTGGTTGAGGTAAACGAAGCGCTTGCTACTTCACCGAACGGGAAGTTACTTCGTTTTGAATTTACATAGCCGTCTGTGGCGTAAATATGATGAACATCAGAGTTCATCGGTTCAACTTTTCCACCAAACCAACTTTTAGGGAACGAATGCTCTCGGTTGTAGCAATCCGCCTCTCCACTGTAGGTGCCACATTGATCGCTAACGGCTGTGTATGTGTAGCTATCAGAGCCATTGGGCTTCTCGCTGTACATATCTAAAATACTATTATCGTTTTCAAAGTATTTATCACGCGCCGATGCGTCGTAAAAATTCCAAATAGCAGAATACCCTTGAGCATTATGATTATTAATAATGTTATAAAGCTCAGTTTTTAGCGTGTAACCAGACAAGCCTTGGGTTGTCACATAATAGCCGGTTGGCGTCGGTGTTGGCTCAGGGCTTCCTAATGAGAAAGCGGTAGCCTCGGTTGTTTGAAAACTAGCTCCACTGGCAAGCAATGTGCTTTCATTATTCAAGGCGTAGCTACCACTGCCATATGAACAGCAAATACCATCGCCATAGCTGTCATTAATAGTAAATGTATACTCACCATCGGCTACGCATAATTGTTCGGTATATTGGGTGTTTGCAGCATACCCACTTCCGCTTGCAACGACACCGGTTTGGTTGTGCGCTATTTGCCAGCTGGTTTCTTCGCCGTAGTTATCTGTGGTTAGGCTAAAGGTAAGGCTGTTATCTGCGCAGCTCACAGAGCCACTGCTGTCATTATTGGGCAAGAAGTTATCAACATAAACTAACTCGCTACCATCAAATCCCGTTGTATCATAAAAGCGTAAGCCGACATCAATGGTTTTATTACTATCAGCTGTGTAGCTGTAAGTTATACTCTGCCATTGGTTGGTTTGTGCTGGATTTGAATAGCCTTGATAACCATCTATCAACAAACGCGCCTTAAGATGGCCTTCGGTATGATACACATCTACTGAGAACTCATAAGTTTTACCCATTTCAACAGCGACTTGCTGCAAAAAATCAGTATTGCTTTGTGTGCCTGTATTAACGCTAATCGCTGCTGCTTGTGAGCCTGTGCTTACGACTGTGCTGTTGGCAGATACGTTAATACCGCTATCAATCACTGTCCACGCATCTGGGGTGTTGCCACTGTATTGTTCAAAGTTGCCATTAACCACATTAGCCATCGCGGGTAATGAGGATAATAACAAGGTGCTCAAAAGTAATTTGTTTTTATATATACCGTGTAACATAGGTGTTCCTATTTATATTTTTGCGTAATATACCTTAGAACATTAAAGTTACAAAATTGTTAAATTAAAATTTCATAAAAGACAATAAAACCCTTTTAGGTCTATTTCGCAGGTTTTTAGGTAACTTAATAACTAAATGGAATATCAAAGCAGATTCTATTCTTTTTTTATCTATGCTTAGGCGGCTATCCTGCATACTCAATTAACCTCAACAGAACTTTCTGAGTGAGGTGGCACTCATTTTAAACAATGTGAACAAGCATTGTGTTTAACGTTCAGGGTTATGAGGAAAAATTCATGTTGTTAGGTCAACTCAATGCGCTAGCAAGTCCGCTTTCGCAAGAGCAAGTACAAAAGCTACAAGGTTTAGTGGCTGAGCTTAATCCAATTCAGCAAGCGTGGGTTAGCGGCTACTTAGCTGCTAATGCTAATTCTGCAGCGCTAGGCGCACCAGCTTCAGTTACACCCGCAACCTCGGAAGCGGCAGCGTTGACCATTTTATATGGTTCGCAAACAGGTAATGCTAAAGCGGTGGCGACTAAACTTAAAGAGCAAGCTGAGTCTCGCGGCTTAGCAACAAAACTGGTTAGTATGTCAGATTACAAACCGACAGCCCTGAAAAAAGAAAAGTTTTTAACCGTTGTTGTATCGACTTACGGCGAGGGTGAGCCACCAGAAGACGCCGAAACACTGTATGAATTTTTAATTACTAAAAAAGCGCCAAAGCTTGATGGTGTCAAAGTTGCAGTATTAGGTTTAGGTGATTCTAGCTATGAATTTTTCTGCCAAACCGCTAAAGACTTTGAAGAGCGTTTAACTAAATTAGGTGCAGAGGTTATTCATCAACGCGCCGACCTAGACGTTGATTATGATGACGAAGCAGCCACTTGGATTGAGGGCGCATTAAATGCGTTTGAACCAGACTTAAAAGCCCAGCAAGGTGCGACAGGCGGTCAAGTTGTTTCTATGCCATTTGGCGCTCCTGCAGCAGCGGCTAGTCAGTACACAAAGCAAAATCCGTTTGCGGCAGAGCTAAGCTTAGTGCAAAAAATTACCGGTCGTGATTCAACCAAAGATGTACGCCATGTTGAAATTTCACTAGAAGGGTCAGACATTACGTATACACCTGGTGATTCACTCGGTATTTACTTTTTAAATGATGAAGCCCGTGTAGATGAGCTACTAGCGCAAACGCAAATTGATCCAACTAGCCGCGTTAAACTTGGCGATGAAGAACTCAGCGTGCGTGATGCCTTAATTGAAAAATTAGAGCTAACACAATCCTACCCTGGCTTTGTTGAAAAATATGCCACGGCTACAGGCACCCCTGAGCTGCTTAAGCTAGTAGAAGATAAAGGCGCAATGCGCGAATACATTGAGCCTCGTCAAATCTTTGATGTGGTTGCACAAAACCCTGCTAAATTAGAAGCGCAAACACTAGTGGATTGCCTGCGTAAATTACAAGCACGTTTATATTCAATTGCTTCTAGCCAAGCTGAGGTTGAAGATGAGGTGCACTTAACTATTGCATTAGTTGAGTTTGAAGCGTTTGGCACAGAGCACTTAGGTGGTTGTTCAGGGTACTTAGCACGCCGCGCAGAAGAAGGCTGTAAAGTAAAAGTGTTCAGTGAACATAACGATAACTTCCGCTTACCAGTAAGTGATGACACACCAATTATTATGGTTGGTCCAGGTACTGGTATTGCGCCATTTCGCGCCTTTTTACAAGAACGTGATGCACGAGAAGCAACAGGTAAAAACTGGCTGTTTTTTGGTAACCCACACTTTACTCAAGACTTCTTGTACCAAGTAGAAATTCAAGGGTACTTAAAGTCAGGTTTACTAAGTAAGATTGATGTAGCGTTTAGCCGTGACCAAGCAGAAAAAGTTTATGTACAAGACAAGTTACGTAAAAACTCAAAAGAAGTATTTGATTGGTTAGAAGCGGGCGCTCATTTTTATGTTTGTGGCGACGCTAACCGCATGGCAAAGGATGTACACAATGCCTTAGTTGATATCATTAGCGAAAACACCGGTAAAAGCTATGAAGACGCAGAGCAGTACTTAAAAGACTTAAGAAGCGCAAATCGCTATCAGAAAGACGTGTACTAAGTACACATTGTTTACTTTATAAAAAGTAACGCTAACAGCCGTCACTGTAACAAATTTAGGATTAAACATGAGCGAACAAGATAAAAACGTAAAGCTTTCTGATAACGAGCGTTTGAAAAGAGAAAGCAACTTTTTACGTGGCACGATAGAGCAAGATTTAAAAGACGAGATCACCGGTGGTTTTACCGCCGATAATTTCCAGTTAATTCGTTTTCACGGCATGTATCAACAAGATGATCGTGATATCCGTCCTGAACGTGCTAAACAAAAGCTAGAGCCATTGCATAATGTGATGCTACGCGCACGTATGCCTGGCGGTATTATTAAGCCAGAGCAATGGCTTGCAATTGATAAATTTGCTGGTGATAAAACCAGTTATGGCAGTATTCGTTTAACAACTCGCCAAACATTTCAGTTTCATGGTGTATTAAAACCTGAAATTAAAGGTATGCATCAATTGCTTAATAGTGTTGGAATTGATTCGATTGCCACCGCCGGTGATGTTAACCGTAATGTGTTATGTACTACCAATCCGGTTGAGTCTGAGTTACATCAAGAGGCCTACGAGTGGGCAGCAAAAATTTCTGAACACTTATTACCTAAAACGAAGGCATACGCTGAAATTTGGCTCAATGGCGAAAAATCTGAAACCACAGAAGAGCCTATTTTAGGCTCAACGTATTTACCGCGCAAGTTTAAAACCACAGTGACGATCCCACCTAATAATGAGGTGGACGTACATGCTAACGATTTAAACTTTGTGGCGATTGCTGAGGATGGCAAACTCGTTGGTTTTAACGTGTTAGTAGGCGGCGGTCTAGCGATGACCCATGGCGATACAGCAACCTACCCGCGTAAAGCGGACGACTTTGGCTTTATTAGCCTAGAAGATACGTTAAAAATTGCTGAGCACGTGGTATCTGTTCAGCGTGATTGGGGTAACCGCTCAAATCGTAAAAATGCAAAAACTAAATACACACTTGATCGTGTTGGCACTGAAGTATTTAAAGCTGAAGTTGAAAAGCGTGCGGGCGTGAGCTTTGCACCAAGCCGCCCTTATGAGTTTACTCACCGAGGGGATCGTATTGGTTGGGTAGAAGGCATTGATGGTAAGCACCACCTAACCCTATTTATTCAAAGTGGTCGTATTTTAGATTACCCAAATAAGCCGCTTAAAACAGGGTGTCGCAAAATTGCAGAAATTCATCAAGGTGATTTTCGCATGACGGCAAATCAAAACTTAATTATTGCCGGTGTACCGGCCGATCAAAAAGCAGTAATTGAAGAAATAGCCCGCAATCATGGTTTGATTGACGATAAGGACACTGAGCAACGCAAAAATTCAATGGCGTGTGTGGCATTGCCAACTTGCCCATTAGCTATGGCCGAAGCTGAGCGTTACTTACCGAGTTTAATTGAAAAAATAGAAGGCTTATTAGCCAAGCACGGGGTGCCAAATGACAGCATCATTATGCGTGTAGTTGGTTGTCCGAATGGCTGTGGTCGTGCCATGCTAGCAGAAGCAGGTTTGGTCGGCAAAGGCCCAGGTAAGTACAACGTTTACCTTGGGGGTAATACGGAGGGTACACGTATTCCAAAGCTTTACCTTGAAAATGTTGGCGAAGAGGTTTACTTAGAAGCATTCGATAAACTCATTGGACAATGGGTTAGTGAGCGTAATGATGGCGAATGTTTTGGTGATTTTGTTATTCGCAAAGGTATTGTTGCAGAAGTAAAAGTATCCGTTACCGATTTTTACGCATAATTTAAAAGTAGCGCAAAGCGCTGGTGAGGTTTAAAGTTGACCATGAGTGAATTTAAAAACATATTAAAGCTAGATAAAAAAAGCCAACAGGCCATGTTAGCTGATGCGAACGGTTTACTGGCTGACATGAGCGCAGAGCAGCGCGTTACATGGGCTCTAGAGCACTTGCCTGACACTGCGTTTTTATCATCGAGTTTTGGTATCCAAGCTGCAGTAATGTTGCACTTAATGACTGCACAGCGCCCCGATATACCTGTGGTATTAACAGATACTGGCTACTTATTTCCAGAAACTTATCAGTTTATAGAGCAAATGACTTCGCAGTTATCACTTAACTTAAAAGTGTATAAAGCGCAGCTGAGCCCTGCATGGCAAGAGGCTAAATTTGGAAAATTATGGGAGTTAGGTGAGGCAGGTATTAAGCAATACAACCAGCTTAATAAAGTAGAGCCAATGACACGCGCTTTAAAGGAGCTAAATGCGAGCACTTGGTTTAGTGGCCTACGTCGAGATCAATCCTCAAGCCGTGCTGAAAAGCAAGTACTAGAAATAAGCCGAGGCACGGTAAAAGTATATCCCATTATTGAATGGAATAATCGCGATATATATCAGTATCTAACAAAGCACAATTTGCCATACCACCCATTATGGGAGCAAGGTTATGTGTCGATGGGGGATATACATACCACGCGTAAATTAGAGCCCGGCATGAGTGAAGAAGAAACCCGCTTTTTTGGCTTGAATCGTGAGTGTGGCCTGCATATAGATGGAGATGGTATTTAATTATATTATTATTCAAAGCTATAAAATGAAAAAACGCAGCCTTTGCTGCGTTTTTTGTTGTTAAATATTTGCTGAATTGGTTCTTTTTTATTATATTAGTTGTGATGATGGATTAAACACACAGCAGGAACGCTATGAAATACTTCACCTATTTAGCAGTGTCAGTGATGATAATTGCTATTATCTTATTGTTTTATATTAAAAAACCTAATGGCCAGCCTTGGCTAAGCACTTCTCATATTTATAATGAATCAACAGAGATCAAGAATGAAATGATAGCGCTTTCATCTAGCGCGTTAGATAGTATTACCTCAGCAATTACCACAGCGGATGAAAAAATCACTGGGGCTAACTTTGAGTCAGAAACTCCCGAGCCAATTTATAAATGGCAAGATGAGCAAGGACAGTGGCATTTCTCAGATGTACCAAATAAGAATGGTAAAAGCGAAGTGGTTAAGCTTAACCCCGCCGATATCAATGTCGTGGTTGCAGAAGATACCGCCATTTTGAGTGGCAGTGCTAAATCAGCAGTAAAGCCTTTTCCTCAGCGGGCACCAGAGATATACAACAGTGAATCAATTAATAAGCTATTTGAAGATGCTGAAAAAGCTAAAAAGAGAATAGAGCAACGCAGTAAAGAGGTCGAAAGTTTTAGCGGCTTTTAGCTTCGGGATGTTTGATTTGCTGTGATTCTAAATAGCGCTTTTCTGCTTCCATTAATAATATGGTTAAATAAATTTTAGTTGGCAGTGATAAAAACACACCAATTGCAATGCAGGCAGCTGCAGTAATAATACCTTGAATGCCGTATTGGTTGGTAATGTAGCTCGATACAATTAAACCATGGCCTGTCACTATTAAGCACAACCCAAGCAAAATCGATGTTTTAAGTAGTCTTATTATTACAATTGAAGACATAGCGACCTCTGCGCAGCGTGTCTTCTTAGTTTATATAATCTTTATAAAGCGGAATTGATTTAGCGCAAGCATCGATTAATAATATAAAAAAGCCCAGCTCATTACTGAGCTGGGCTGCATTTTCGTTTTAAGCTGCTAGTCGAGCATATTGCGCAGTACGTACTGTAAAATACCACCATGTTTGTAGTAGTCCCACTCTTTCGGAGTATCAATACGCACATCGGCACTAAAGCTAATTTGTTTACCTTCACTGTTAGTGGCAATAACACTGACTTCGTCGGTTTTATCGTATAACCCTTGAATATCAAATTGCTCTTGCCCAGTTAAGCCTAGTGATTCATGGCTTTCACCTTCTTTAAATTGTAAAGGAAGTACGCCCATACCAATTAAATTAGAGCGGTGAATACGTTCATAGCTTTGTGCTATCACAGCTTTAATACCGAGTAATAATGAGCCTTTTGCAGCCCAATCTCGTGAGGAGCCGGTACCATATTCTTTACCTGCTAGAACCACTAAGGGTGTTCCACTTTCTTGATATGCCATTGCCGCATCATAAATACTTTCTAGCTTATCGTCAGGTTGAGTGCGGGTAACACCGCCCTCGGTTCCAGGAGCCAGTAAGTTTTTAAGGCGCACATTTGCGAACGTACCGCGCATCATTACTTCGTGATTACCACGTCGTGATCCATAAGAGTTAAATTGCGCTTTTTCAACCCCATTTTCTTGTAGGTAAAGCCCTGCCGGTGCCTCTGCCTTAATTGCACCTGCTGGTGAAATATGATCGGTAGTCACCGAATCCCCCAGTTTAGCTAAACAACGCGCACCCTCAATAGTTGGAATACCCGGTGGTTCAACACTCATACCATCAAAGAAAGGCGCTTTTTTAATATAAGTAGAAGCACCGTCCCAATCGTAAAGTTTACCATCAGGTATTTGAATTTTTTGCCAACGACTGTCGCCATCGTAAACATTGGCATAGCTTTTTTCGAACATCTCTTTAGTTACCGTACTTTTTACTAGTTCACTTACTTCTTTAACGCTCGGCCAAATATTTTTAAGGTAAATATCGTTACCATGCTTATCTTGCGCTAGTGGCTCGTTGTAAACATCAATATCGGTTCTACCCGCTATGGCATAGGCAACTACTAAAGGAGGCGACGCTAAAAAGTTCATTTTAACATCTTGATGTATGCGCCCTTCAAAGTTACGGTTACCCGATAAAATTGAGCTTACAACTAATTTGTGTTTTTGAATCGCTTCACTAATTTCATCGGCAAGTGGGCCTGAATTACCAATACATGTGGTACAGCCATAACCCACTAAATTAAAGCCGAGTGCATCCAAGTCATCCATCAACCCTGCTTTTTCAAGGTAATCGGTAACCACCTGTGAACCTGGCGCAAGTGAGGTTTTAACCCAAGGTTTTACATTAATACCTAACTGACGTGCTTTTTGAGCTACTAAACCGGCAGCTAAAATAACACTTGGGTTAGATGTGTTTGTACAGCTAGTAATTGCAGCAATAACACAGGCACCATCATTTAACTCAAATTCTTCTCCATTAAAGTTTACTTTTGCTGCGCCCATAAACTGCGCTTCATCAGTTGGTTCATCTGGATTGATAGTAGGGCCTTCGCTTTCAATACGCGCTTGCTCTTCATCGCTTTTATCACGACGTGCCATACGCTCGTCTTGAAAGTCTTTTAAGTGCTGACCAATAACCTTGCCGGCTTTATCCAAAGTAATTCTATCTTGCGGGCGTTTAGGGCCTGCTAGGCTAGGCACAACATCATCTAAAGTTAGTTCAAGCTTATCGGTATAATGTGCTTCGTCGCCATCGTTACGCCATAAGCCTTGGTGTTTAGCGTAATCTTCAATTAGTTTGAGCTGCTTCTCATCGCGATTAGTTAAGCGTAAGTAATTAATCGTTTCATCATCAATAGGGAAAATACCACAGGTTGCGCCATACTCTGGCGCCATATTAGCGATAGTTGCTCTATCGGCAAGTGGCAAATCGGCAAGGCCGTCACCATAAAACTCAACAAACTTACCTACCACACCGTGGTTACGCAGCATTTCAGTAACGCTAAGTACTAAATCGGTTGCTGTAGTGCCCTCAGGTAAGCGACCATTTAATTTAACACCCACAACTTGTGGAATAAGCAAGCTAATAGGTTGGCCAAGCATGGCGGCTTCGGCTTCAATGCCACCTACACCCCAGCCAAGTACGCCTAAACCATTAATCATAGTTGTATGAGAATCTGTGCCGACTAGTGTATCTGGGTAGGCTAATGATTTGCCGTTTTTTGTATCATTAAATACTACGCGGGCTAAATACTCTAAATTCACTTGGTGAACTATACCGGTTGCGGGTGGTACAACTTTTAAGTTATCAAATGCGGTTTGTCCCCAACGTAAAAATTCGTAACGCTCTTTGTTGCGCTCATATTCTAATTTTGAATTTAAGTCGAATGAGCCATCTTTACCATAACCATCCACTTGCACCGAGTGATCAATTACCAGCTCTGCAGGAGAAAGCGGGTTTATTTTTGCAGGATCACCACCGAGCCTTTCCATTGCATCACGCATGGCAGCTAAATCAACAATTGCAGGGACACCAGTGAAATCTTGCATTACTACGCGGGCTGGAGTAAACGCCACCTCGGCAGAGGGCTTCGCTTTTGGATCCCAATCTAATAAGGCCTGAATATCTTGTTCTTTAATATTCACACCATCTTCGTTACGTAGTAAGTTTTCTAGCAATACTTTTAACGAGAAAGGCAGGCGTTTGGCTTTATCGCCAAGTCCCATGAGCGAGTTGATATGATATTGCTCGCCATTGATAGTGAGCTGTTGTTGGGTGTCGAAACTATTTTTCATTATTTGTCCCTTCAATAAATTAGATTAATATTCTTGTAAAAGTGACCTCTGTAGTGATTTGCAAAGTGTGTACCATGATAAAAAATACCATACTGTATAATTTATTTTGGTCGTTATTTAAATAGAGATGAAGGCCAAAAGTTAAAATTCAAGAGATACTCTGAGTAATAATTGACCACAAAACTAAACTCAAAAAAGTGTTATTTAAAGTAGTCCTGTTGCTTTAAATGGAAACTTAAATACACCAATGCAATCGAAATTATCGTGACTGCAATAGGCATAAAAATAGCGCTAATACCAAACAAGTTGATGCTATTAATAATCATAAAATTATAGTATTGCTGAGCTAGAACCGCTGCCAAAGAGATTATTAATGTTAATGTGGCTAGTGACTTTTTGAATAACAAAAGTACGCATCCTAATGCGCCGCCAAATACCGCAATAGCAAACGCTAAAGTAGCCCATAGAGGTTGGCTGTTATAAGCAAGCTGTTGTTCTTCAGGTAGTTTACTTATCATCTCTGGAGAGAGAAACAGCTGCATGACAAATGCAAGAATACCTAATATGTTCCATAATAAGGCAGTAATAAGTACGGGTTTTATCCAGCGGTTTGAGGTGTTTTCTGACATGTAAGCATCTATTTTTTATTATTGATATTCTATTAAAGAATAAAAAAGCCAGTGATGCAAACTGGCTTTTAATAACACGTATAACTTAAGCAAATGTTAGCCAAATGAAATAGGGCGACGACCCGTTTTTTCATCAACTTTAGGCTTTTTAGTGCGTTTGCGTTTATTTTTAGCCGGCTCTGTTGTTGCTACTGGCGCGGCTTTTTCTGCTGTCACTGTTTCATCAATAACTGGACGTTCTGCTGGAGTGGCATCTTCACTTAACGTTAATTGAAACAACTCGCCATCAAATGCAAGTACATCACCGCTGTATAATTTTTTCCGTTTGATTGTACAAATTTCATGGTTAACACCGACATAGCCTTCGCTAATTAGGTTTTTTGCTTGACCACCACCTTCAACAAGATCTAATACCTTTAATAATTTGCACAGCTCTATAGGCTCTTCTTCTAACTCAACTTCTATATATTCTTCGTTCATCATGTTTCTCAGTGGGGGTGGTATTAGCTGTAGTATAAAGGCTCAGTGGCTATTTTGCACCAAAGTGAGCTTGTTAGGTGAGTTGATTATGTGATTTTTTATGAAACTTTTTATCTCTTTTTATAGTCTTTAAAAAAACTGAAGTAATTCAGGGTTAAGCTTCACGCGAAAAAAATTACACATTGGCGCGCTAATTGCCAATATCGGCCGTATAAGAGATTGAATATAAATAATGGAGTAAAACATGGGCATAAGATTAGCGATGAAAAAAGAGCTAATGGGCTTAGAGCATTCAGATCTGTTAACCGCTGATGATGTAAGAGCGCATCTAGCACAACAGGTAAAAGAAGATACTGAACGTGGCTTTTCAGTTATCTCTAAGTTTAACGATACCCATAGCCAGCTAACTAGCGGGCTTAAAACCAAACAAAGTGAGCTAGTATTTGAGCGTCATCGGTTATTTAATGAAGTGCTGTACAAACGTCAGAGTGTCGATGCATGGCTAAATAACCAGACTTCAGGTTAAACAGCCAAATAAATTAAGTTGCCATTTTAAATCACTCCTTTAGACTACACTTGTAATCAATGGGGGTGATAATGAAAAATGGAATTTTAGCGTGTGCACTCATGCTATTGTTGAGTGCATGCCAACAACCTACAGTGTATATATTTAGTAAAGGTTTATCGGACTCACAGCGTCAGCAGCTAGAGGCCGCACTTAAATCACAATCCTTACCTTACGAATATGTTGAACACGACATCCCTCGGGAATTTGGCGTAGCTACTTTACTATTATCAAATGATAGAATTTTACGCCAAGAAACAGAGCAGTTAGCTACTATTATGCAAGGGCTAGGTTATCAACCCGAAATTAGCTACACCACACGCGAAAATCACTTTTATGGCGATGGTAATATTGGTTTTTATCTAAAAAATACTAATGCGTATGACGCTTTTACCATGCCTTCTCGGTTGCGAACAACCCAGTGCGAAAAAGATGAGTTTAATGACCTAGTCGTAACCTTTAATGATCAACATGCTGAGTTCACATTAATCAGCGGCGCAAAAGTCACATTGAAATGGGAATATTTATACGGCTATTTGGTTATTTACTACAGCAATTATTCACAAACCTACACTCATTCACAGCCATTGGTTGAGACACCTTTTGGCGATAAACCATCAGACACATATACCATAACAGCTCATGTAAATAAGCCAGGCTGGCTTAATTGTTCAATGCAGGTTGTTTATATGGATTAAGTTAACTGTTAACCATGCTCTTCTATATGCTCCGAGAGTTTTGCAATGCGCAGGCTCATACCTTCAATAATACGGTCTTTAATTTTTTCACGTATGACATTAGGTAGGCGGGTAAGGGCATCGGCAGTAATAGCCAGTACTATAGCGCTTTCTTTGGCGCGTGCATTAATACTGCGCTCTCGGTTATTAATAAATGCACCTTCACCAATAAATTCGCCAGGTTCTATACTGCCCAGTTCCAGTAGGTGATTGTGTTTAAACACCATTAAAGATCCACTGAGCACAATAAACAGTCGCTTATCATTATCAAATTCTTTAAATAAAAACTGATTTTTATTTATCAAATAGAGCAAACCAAACGACTCAAGCAGAATTTGGCGCTCATTAAGTGTGAATTCTTTAAAAAAATCTAAGCGATTTATAATCTCCATTTGCTTAAACAAAGGGATGTTCTCAATTAACTTCATTAATAACCTAGGACGCTAGTCTTATAAAATATCAGCTAATATTGCGCTCTTTTAATTTTCGGGTCAACGTATTGCGACCCCAACCAATTTTTACTGCGGCTTCTTGCTTATGGCCAGAACAATTAGCCAGTGCTGTTTTTATTAAGCGGGTTTCTAGCTGGGCTTGAATATCCGGCCAAATATTTTCTTTACCTTGTTTAAACTCTTGATTAAGCCACTGCTGAAATGAATCTAGCCAATCGCCTTCTTGTGTTGCGGCGGCATTATCAATAATTTCAGGAGGTAAATCTTGCTCGCCAATCAGCTCTCCAGGCGCCATAACGGTTAACCAGCGGCAGGTGTTTTCAAGTTGACGAACATTCCCAGGCCAATTAAATAAACACAGTTGTTTAATTGCTTTAGGGCTTAATACTTTGCTATCTACTTGCAGGTCTTTTGCGCTTTTATGTAAAAAGTGTAGCGCTAGGCGCTCTATATCCTCAGGGCGCTCGCGTAAAGCAGGTAAACGTAGGCGAACCACGTTTAAACGATGAAATAAATCATCCCTAAACTTACCTTGCTTTACCAGTTCTTCTAAGTTTTGATGGGTGGCAGCAATAATGCGTACATCTACTTTTATACTTTGATGACCCCCTACGCGATAAAATTCGCCATCGGCTAATACGCGCAATAATCGCGTTTGTACATCCAGTGGCATATCACCGATTTCATCCAAAAATAAGGTACCGCCATTAGCTTGTTCAAAGCGACCTTTACGCACGCTATCTGCTCCAGTAAAAGCGCCTTTTTCATGGCCAAACAGTTCAGATTCAACTAATTCTTTAGGGATGGCAGCCATATTAAGGGCAATAAATTGGTTTTCTTTACGTGGGCTGTGGTTATGCAAAGCACTGGCAACCAACTCTTTACCAGTACCTGACTCTCCATTGATCAGTACGCTCATACTCGATGCTGAGAGTTTACCTATGGCACGAAATACCTCCTGCATAGCAGGGGCTTCACCAATAATATGGGCACTTTTGGGTGGCGCGCTTTTACGTTTCGTTTTTTTAGTGGAATTAGCTCGATACGCACTTTCCACCAGTGCAACTGCTTCATTTAAATCAAACGGCTTGGCCAAATACTCAAATGCGCCTTTTTGGAATGCATTAACGGCTGAATCAAGGTCTGAGTGGGCGGTCATAATGATCACAGGTAGCCCCGGCGTTTGCTCTGCTATTAGCTCAAGCAACGCCATACCATCCATGCCAGGCATTCTCACATCAGAAATCAACACGCTAGGTTGACTAAATTTTAGCGCGTTAAGTACGTTTTGCGCATCTGCAAAACTTTCTACTTCAAACCCTGCGCGAGTCAGTGCTTTTTCTAATACAAAGCGAATTGAGGCATCATCATCTACAAGCCAAGCTGTTTTCATGCAAACTCCAAAGTATTAATCTGTAAACGGCAGATAAATATTAAATTCAGTATGTCCCGGCCAACTATCACATTCGATATAGCCATCATGTTGATCAATCAAGGTTTGCGCTATAGATAACCCAAGTCCCGAGCCACCTTCTTTATTGGTAGTCATAGGATAAAATAAGGTGTCGCGTAAATTAGCATCAATACCTGGGCCGTTATCCATTACTTGAATAAGTAGTGCCTTTTTAGGGGCTTTGCCAGGACGACGATGCTGGTAATTAATCCGCGTTTTTATTTTTATTTCGCCACCATCTACTAATGCTTGTTGTGCATTACGCACAATGTTTAGCACTACCTGTTGAACTTTGCTCTGATCAATATAAACATCAGGAATACTCGGATCGTAGTCTTTAACTAACCGAATATCGCGGTTGTTATCTAAGGTACTGAGTTTTACAACCGACTCTAATGTTTGATGTATATTGCCATACGATTTTTGCGGCAGCTGATTGGGTCCAAGGAGTCTATCAACTAATTCACGCAACCGATCGGCTTGTTCAATTATCAGTTCTGCACATTGATCTCTTTCTTGCTGATCACCTTCATACTGCAATAATTGCGCCGCCCCGCGAATTCCACCCAGTGGGTTTTTAATTTCATGAGCTAAACCGCGAATTAAGTTACGTGCAGCTTGGTATTGGTGCATTTGATTTGAGACTTGATCGTGCTTTATTTCGTCATCAGTTTGTCGACATTCAAATAAAATATAAAAGGTGTCGTTATGCTTTATTCGTCGTGTGCTGACCGCTAACTTTGCATGGCGAGAATCGATAAACACCACATCAGCTCTATGCTGGTGGCAGTCTACACCGTCAACTAACGAATACTGTGCAATACGTTTTAAGTCTATAGAGTGGTAATTAAATAAATCATCGAACGCTTGCCCTGGTAAGCGCTTTTCGCCTAAGCCAAGTAATTCACTGGCACTAGTGTTGGCGTAAATGAGCGTAAAGCTTTCATCAAGTAACATCAGGGCGGTGGTTTGGTTTTGCCAAATTATATTTAGTAGCTCTGGGCTAAAATGTGTTTTGTTAATCATTATTGCACCATTTTAGTGCGCCTGGGGAGGTAGGCAAGGTTTTTAGTAAAATATACGCTAATTGTGCGTACTTAACTGCAATTACCGACCTATATTAAGGCCTTTGCGATGCATAAAAAATACACTTTCAGGGCTAGTTGCAATTACCTGGTTTTGTTTATTATAAAGTTTAACTTGTAGTCTGTGTTGCCCGCGCTCTACATCTCTTAACGCCAGCATAGTGGTGTCACTAGGTTCATCAATGGCAACGCCATTTAAAAATAAACCAATGGTAAATCCAGCTTCAAACCGAGGAGCAATCTGAGTTGAAACATACACAGAGCCGGTGTTTTCTCTTATAGCTTGGTTGGGCTCTGGCGATGTAATGCTAATTTTAAACTTTACCGCTGTTTTAGTTGGTGAAGTATTAAGAATATCAGTATTTGTTGCAGGCATGTTGAAGTGTTGGCTAGTGAGTTTAACCTCTTTAGCACCAGGTTGGGGGGTATCTGAAAAAACCAGTACACCATTTTTATCTTTCCATGCGTAAATTTTTTTATTATTCGCATGGCTATTAAGGCTTAATATTAAAGCTATTAATAGCAATAAAACCTTACCTATCATCCTGCTAACCTGCATTGTTAAAACATACTTTACTTTAGTGTAGAACCATTAAATTTACCATAAAAAAAGCCCGCAGAGCGGGCTTAAAACACACATTATTTATCGGTTAATAAATTAACAGCTGTAGTACATTTCAAACTCAACTGGGTGAGTTGTCATGTTAAGTTTTTCAACTTCTTTTGACTTAAGTGCAATGTAAGCATCGATTAGGTCGTTAGTGAATACGCCACCTTGGTTTAAGAACTCACGGTCTGCATCTAATGCCGCTAATGCTTCATCTAATGATGCTGCCACTGTTGGAATTTCTGCCGCTTCTTCAGCTGGTAAGTCGTATAAATCCTTATCCATAGCATCGCCAGGGTGAATTTTGTTTTTAATTCCGTCAAGGCCAGCCATAAGCATTGCTGAGAATGCAAGATATGGGTTAGCAGTTGGATCTGGGAAGCGTACTTCAATACGACGACCTTTTGCAGATGGAACCACTGGAATACGAATTGATGCTGAACGGTTACGTGCAGAGTATGCAAGCATTACCGGTGCTTCAAAGCCAGGTACTAAACGCTTGTACGAGTTAGTTGATGCATTGGCAAAAGCGTTGATTGCTTTAGCATGTTTGATGATACCACCAATGTAGTAAAGCGCGTCTTCAGAAAGACCGCCGTACTTATCACCTGCGAATAAGTTTACGCCGTCTTTAGCTAAAGACTGGTGACAGTGCATACCTGAACCGTTATCGCCAACAACAGGCTTAGGCATAAAGGTTGCTGTTTTTCCGTATAAATGAGCCATGTTGTGAATAACATATTTCATTTCTTGGATTTCATCTGCTTTTAAAACCATAGTGTTAAAGCGAGTTGCGATTTCATTCTGACCGGCAGTTGCCACTTCGTGGTGGTGCGCTTCAACAACTTGCCCAAGCTCTTCAAGAACTAAACACGTTGCAGAACGCCAATCCTGAAAATCATCAACAGGTGCAACCGGGAAGTAACCGCCTTTAATACCTGGACGGTGGCCTGTGTTGCCATCTGCATATTCTTTATCTGAGTTCCAAGCTGCTTGCTTAGAATCAATTTTATACATTGAACCTGACATGTCAGATTTGTATTTAACGTCGTCAAATACGAAAAACTCTGGCTCTGGACCAAATAAAACGGTGTCAGCAATACCGGTAGAACGCATGTACTCTTCAGCGCGTTTTGCCACTGAGCGTGGGTCGCGCTCATAACCTTGTAATGTAGAAGGCTCAACCACGTCACAACGAACTATTAGCGTTGTTTCTTCTGTGAAAGGGTCAAGCTTGATTGAATCTGCATCAGGTAGTAACACCATGTCTGATTCATTAATGCCTTTCCAGCCAGCAATTGAAGAACCGTCGAACATTTTTCCATCTTCAAAAAAGTCTTCATCAACTTGATGATGAGGAATAGAAACATGTTGCTCTTTACCTTTTGTGTCAGTAAAGCGTAAATCAATGAACTTAACGTCATTTTCTTTAATAAAATCTAAAACCGATTGTGACATGTGTCCTCCAACTATTGGGTTTTATTATTGCTGCTTAGATACTTTAAATACTTACAAGCTGATTTTGTGCCACTATTATAATATGTTGTTTTTAATGTAAAAATATATAAACAATATAAAGGTGATATAGATTAAGCACTATTTTGGTGCGTAATAATTCCAAAATAGTGCAACATTTACAGAGTCATAATTGCTTGCAAATTAATCACCCTAGACTAACACACAGAAATTGCAAAATACGCATTAAAGTCGCTTTAAATTAACTCAAAACCACCTTTTTAGATAAATTTATAAAAATTAATCATCAAAATTAATTATTTTAAAACAAAGGGTTATTCATTTTATTGAGAAAGTTTGAAATTTTATTTTGGATAAACTTTCATCCATTCCATTTATAGGGGATAATATGCGCCCTTTTAAATCCTATGCTGGGACATCTCGTGAAAGCGCAGGTGAGAACGTATAGCCCCTGCAGGATCAATGAGATTCAATTTCTCTGAGTGAACATATGAGTATCGAAAAGTTAAGAAATATAGCAATTATCGCCCACGTTGACCACGGTAAAACAACACTGGTTGATAAACTACTTGAGCAATCAGGTACATTAGAAACACGCGGCGGTAATGAAGAGCGCGTGATGGATTCAAACGACATTGAAAAAGAACGTGGTATTACCATTTTAGCGAAAAACACCGCTATATCTTGGAATGATTACCATATCAATATCGTAGATACTCCTGGACACGCCGACTTCGGTGGTGAAGTTGAACGCGTACTTTCGATGGCTGACTCAGTACTACTACTTGTTGACGCTCAAGAAGGCCCAATGCCACAAACGCGTTTCGTAACGCAAAAGGCATTCGCGCAAGGCTTAAAGCCAATCGTTGTTATCAATAAAATTGATAAGCCAGGTGCTCGCCCTGATTGGGTTATGGATCAAATCTTTGATTTATTCGACAACCTAGGCGCAACTGATGAGCAGTTAGATTTTAAAGTAATCTACGCATCAGCAATCAATGGTTGGGCTACATTAGATTTAGACGAAGCATCAGATAACATGGAACCTATGTTCAAGATGATCGTTGACGAAGTATCACCACCGGATGCAGATCCTGAAGGTGACTTCCAAATGCAGATTTCACAGCTTGATTACAACTCTTATAAAGGTGTAATTGGTATTGGTCGTATTAAACGTGGTTCTGTTGCACCTAACCAACAAGTTACGGTTATCAGTGCAGACGGTACGACTCGTAACGGTAAGATTGGTTCAGTACAAAGCTACTTAGGCCTTGAACGTATTGAAACTGATAAAGCTTACGCTGGTAACATCGTAACAGTAACAGGTTTAGGCGAGCTTAAGATTTCAGATACGCTTTGTTGTCCTAACAACGTTGAAGCATTACCACCACTAAGTGTTGATGAGCCAACAGTAACAATGACGTTCTCTGTAAACAACTCTCCTTTCTGTGGTAAAGAAGGTAAGTTTGTAACATCACGTAATATTCGTGAGCGTTTAGACAAAGAACTAGTGCATAACGTAGCACTTCGTGTTGCAGATACAGATAACCCAGATAGCTTCCGTGTATCTGGCCGTGGTGAGTTACACCTAGGTATATTAATCGAGAACATGCGTCGTGAAGGTTACGAGCTAGCTGTTTCTCGTCCAGAAGTAATCTTACGTACTGTTGATGGTGTGTTAGAAGAACCGTATGAAACACTAACTATTGACTGTGAAGAAGAGCATCAAGGTTCTATCATGGAGCAAATTGGTCTTCGTAAAGGTGAACTTACTGACATGGCACCAGATGGTAAAGGCCGTATGCGTATGGACTTTATGATCCCAAGCCGTGGTTTAATCGGTTTCCAAACTGAGTTCATGACATTAACATCGGGTTCTGGTTTACTTTACCATACGTTCGACCACTACGGTCCGCACAAAGGTGGCGAGCTAGGTGTTCGTAAGAACGGCGTAATGATTGCTAACGCAACAGGTAAAGCACTTACTAACGCATTATTTAACTTACAAGAGCGCGGCCGTTTATTTATCGGTCACGGTGTTGAAGTTTATGAAGGTATGGTTATCGGTATTCATAGCCGTGATAACGACCTTACAGTTAACGCGCTTAAAGGTAAGCAACTTACTAACGTTCGTGCATCTGGTACAGATGAAGCACAAACACTAACACCAGCACTTAACTATTCACTTGAGCAAGCGCTTGAGTTTATTGCTGATGATGAGTTAGTAGAAGTTACACCTGAGAACATTCGTATTCGTAAGCGTCATTTAACTGAAAATGAGCGTAAACGTGCGGGTCGTGCTCCTAAGTCATAATCTATTAATTTAGAATAATGATTTTAAAAGCCGCTGTATTGCAAAATACAGCGGCTTTTTTGTTTTTAAAGTAAGAGAAGCTTTCAGTTTTTAGTTATCAGTATTGATCGCTAAAAGCGCAGCGCCTCTTACCCTCTTTGTAAAAAATTCACTTAAAAATATTTACACAAAGAGAAGAGAATGAGAAGTAAAAGAGGCAGGGCTTAAAGCAGCCGGTAATGCAAAGCTTCAATGTTTGTTAGCAGGGTATTTTTTCGTTGGGTTTCGCTGCGCTCAACCCAACCTACGCGCCAACTTTTTCACTTTTTCGGTAGTAAGGTGATTTTGCCAAACACGTCGGCATCAATATAGCCGAGGTTGCGGCTGCCGTTAACAGGCTGTACTTCGTGGGAACCCATAAAGTGCTCGCGCACTTCACTGCCATCGTTATCGCAGTAGGCGAGCATAAAACCAATAACTTGTTTTTCAGTTAATTTAAGCGGTGTATTTTGCGCGCCTTGTTGGAAATTATTTGGGTAGAGTTTTATTGCCACTTCCCAAGTGATGTTATAGGGCGCAGTGGTATTGCGTTTCCAGTTACTAACTAAATGGTCGGTATATAAATGCCCTTTTTTATCAGGCCCATAATCGGCAGCTTGGTTATCAAGGCCAATGTGATAAGCAAATGCTGTATGGTTAAATTGGTGATTACCACCCGATGCGTCACTATCAATAAAAACTTCGAGGGCATCATCATCCCAATATTTTACCGTTGGATCTGGGTGCGTATCAATTAGTACATCATCAGCAATATCGGCTTGCAAATATAAGTAGTTTTTATCCCATAAAAGACGATAGCGACCTTTAAAGTCAACATCTGATGAGGGAAGTGTACCATCCATTAGGTGTGGCATAGGATGCCAAGTGGCGCTATCCCATGCACTTTCAGAAACACCATCAATAACAATGGCTGTTGGTGTATGACTAACGTCAATAGCCATGAGTGGGTGGCTAAGTAGTAAACTAAAAGCGAGTAGTGTTTTTTTCATTAATCATCTCATCAACTAAGGGTGATTTAGCTTGACTTAAATAGCAATCAAAAACAATCTCATAGTCTATTTTTATATTAACTGACTGTGCTTGCTATACAGTCTTTTAATGTCAGCATTAATAAATGCGCACTTTCTCCAGACATTTTAAAAGGATTAAAATCAATAGAGCCTGAAAACTTGAGATTCAGTGATTCGGTTAACTTAGATTGCGGTACATAGCCCATTGACCATTTTTCAAACTCTCTTTCGGGAAGCTGGGTATAGTTGAGCATAATTACATTATGGTGACGCTTGTCGTTTAATATTTGTTGATAGGTGTTATTTACTGCCGTTCTAGAACCTTCCAGACATTGTAAAAAGTAATCATTGCTAAAACATAACATGCCGGTGACGTTTGTTTTTACATTATAGGTTCTAGCACTTTGTAAAATATTTTCTATATCTTCAGGCCCAAAATCACTACTTATTTTGCTGGCGTAAATAAGTCGTACAAGAAACATAAAACCTCCTCACTGTTTAGTTAATTAAACATAGTTCAGCAGGGAAGTTATTACTAATATTATGCTAGCTTGATTATAACGCGATGCTTTCACCTTCATTTAAAATATGTAGAGGTATTTTCGAGTCCATTTTTTTGTGCATATACAATAAACGCAGTAAGGCTGAATGACTAGTGTGGTCGCCCATTTTCCAACTTGAGTTACCATAACCCCAAGGTATCATTATTTTACAGTTAAGCTCTTGTGCTGCTGTTAGAGCGTCTTCAGGGGTTGTATGTACGTAACGATACCATTTAGGGTTATCTTCGCTGTAGTAAGAAGCTATAGGTATTAAGCACACATCAATATTGCCATATTTTTGCTGTATATCGCTGAAGTGTTTTGAATAGCCAGTGTCGCCTGCAAAAAATAAGGAGCTGCCATTTTGTTCAAGTAGCCAGCCATTCCATAAGTCTTTATCGTTGTCTTCATAAATAAAGGGTACTAATACACGGCTGCTAAAGTGATGAGCAGGCAAGGCATGGATAGCTAAATCGCCAATATTTGTTTTTGCATACCACGCCATTTCACTAATATTAAACCCGCCTGTAGGGAAGTTGTCGGCCATGCCTAGTGGTGTTAAGTAGCGAGGTTGATTACCGAGCTCTTCTATATCTGCTTTATTAAAATGATCGTAATGAATATGCGAGTACATCACAGCGTCTAAGTTTTTTAGCTCACTATCTGTGAGCCAATCGCCGGGTTGTCGGTAAAACCCAGAGGCTAGCCTAAATGCTAAATCTACAGGTGAGTCAAACTGCTCTTTTACAGGATCGAGTAACACTTGCTGTCCGTTAGGCGTGCGGATCATAAACCCAGCATGTCCCAGCCAGCGTAAGCTAAAGCCTGTATTTAAATTCATAGGCTGTTGCTCACCAATAAATTGGCAGTTTTCGCTGTCTTTTTCGCATTGTAGTTTTGGGCTAGTTGGATAGCAGTTGCTTTCACAGGTAGTCGGGTAAGTTTTTTCCCCGGGGTAGAGGTTATGAAAGCGTCCTTCTCGCTCGCCATCTTTATGTAGCGGGGTAATGGTTTGCTCCCCTGCAATAACTTCAACATGGTTAGCTGTTTGGCAGGCGCTGAGCATTGTGCATGCAAGTATTAGGGTAATAGCTTTAAACTTCATTTTACTGTTCTAATTATTATTTTGTAAAAGTATAACAACAACAGCGGATTAACGAAGAGCTTAAAGGTAACAAAAAGTAACAATAAAAAAGCCTACAATTTAGTAGGCTTATTAAACGGGTTTATAGTAATTAGCCCACGGTATTCATTTGCTCAATAAATTTATTTGAGTCTTCAATCGACTTATTCATGTCATTCATGAGTAACTGAATATCACGCTTAAGGTTAGTAAACTCACCTTTTATGGCGGCTACCGCTTGTGCGTTTAAGTTATGTTTTAAGTAAAGCACGTTATCTTGTAAAGACGATAATACTGGCTCCATTTTGCTCTCAGCGCTGCGCATTGAGCGAAGTAATTGGCTAAATTGGCGCTGTGTTGCAGCTAGTTTTTTACTGCTTTGACGCTTAAGTGAGGCGCTTTTGTATTGCTCTAACTCATCGCTCCACTCATCAAACAACGCATCAGCAACATCTTCTACTTTATTTATGTTACTTGATACTTCGTTTGCCGCCGCTAAGCTCGACTCGTAATCGTCATTAAGTTGATTGTAAGCATCTTGCAACTCACCGCCATCGAAATTAATTAAGGTAGTTAGGCGCTCGAGTGCTGATTGAAATTCTTGTTGCGACTCTTGTTGTGAGTCTTTCGTTTCTTCAACGCGATCAATAAGAATGTCACGTTTATGAACACCTACTTTTTCCATTGCCGAATAATAAGCCGACTGACAACCTGAAAGCATCAGCATTAACGAGAGTATGGCTGTCCCTAATAATGTTTGTTTTTTCATCTGAATTCCTATTTACGAGTGTTAATGCTGTAAATTATGGCCTTGATTGTTATTATAATCAAAAGCCCACCAACAAAGTTAATTGTATGAATGATAAGCTCTCCCATTATAAACAGCAAGTTAAGGCGTTTCTAAAACAGCAACCAGGCTGGTGGATGCAATATTTTAATCGCTGTATAGACGATCAAATAACCATTAATGCAGGGTATTTAGCATACGTTACTTTGTTATCGTTGGTTCCGTTGATAGCGGTGGGTGTGGCAATTTTCTCTGCTTTTCCTGGATTTGAATCGACCCGTTTAGCCATTGAAAGTTTTTTATTTACTAACTTTGTGCCCACTTCTTCCGATGTTATTAAAGAGCATATTAGCTCGTTTGCTGGTAATGCTAATCAAATGACGGCTGTTGGTATTGGCTTTTTAGCCGCTATTGCGTTGCTATTGATCCGCAATGTAGATGCCACGCTAAACCGTATTTGGCGAGTAAAGAAAAAACGCCCAATGATGATATCATTTGCTGTGTATTGGATGGTACTGAGCTTGGGACCTGTACTACTGGGTGCGAGTATTGGTGTCACCTCTTATATTGTGTCACTAGTGTCGTTCGCCGATCAGGGGATCCCTGGGTTTAGTGGTTTTTTATTAAAACTACTCCCTTATGCTATTTCTATGGCTGGTTTTATCATGCTGTATACCTTAGTGCCGAATACGCGAGTTTCATTTAGGGCCGCTATTCCTGGTGCACTGTTTGCTGCAATGTTATTTGAGTTAACCAAAAAAGGCTTTGCTTTGTACATTAGCCATTTTCCATCATACGAAGTGATTTATGGTGCGGTAGCAACCATTCCTATTTTGTTTGTATGGGTATACTTGTCGTGGGTAGTAGTGCTACTAGGTGCTGAATTTACTGTGTGTATTAACATGCAACATTACAATAAAAAAGAGCAACGAGCGGAGGATAGTGAATAAATGCAAGGACTAATTCAACGGGTAACACACGCCAACGTAGCAATAGAAAAACAGATTGTTGGTGAAATAAAACAAGGTATTGTATTACTGCTTGGTGTTGAAAAAGAAGATGATGAGCGTGTTGCTGATAAACTATTACACAAGGTCAGTAATTATCGAATTTTTAGCGATGAAAATGATAAAATGAACCTCAGTCTCAAAGATATACAAGGCGAACTATTAGTCATATCGCAATTTACACTTGCAGCTAATACCAAAAAAGGCATGCGTCCTAGTTTTTCATCGGCAGCCACACCAGACCAAGCGCAAGCATTATATAATTACTTTGTTGAGCAGGCTAAATTACTCGGTATAAAGGTAGCGACCGGTGTATTTGCAGCCGATATGCAGGTTAGTTTATGTAACGACGGTCCGGTTACCTTTAACTTAACCGCTTAAAGTGTTTTTTCAACAACCACAATGTGATTCACAAATCCGGTGATCTTTTTAATACTAACTGCTTCCCCAAACACGCGCTTAAGCACAAGTTGTAGCTGTGTAAGTTGGGAGCTATGTTGCGATAAAAAGTTAATAAATAAGATGCCCCGCTGAGCAAGCGCCTCATAAATTGTTTGATAAAAACATAAATCAAATAAGAATCTAGGGGCGTCTAGTTCACTAAATAAATCTAAAATAATCCAATCTATATTCACCACTGACTTCAAAACTGTTTGTGCATCTTCACAATAAATTTGGCCCTTTTCATTAAGGGCAAAAAAATCTTGGTAACAGTCAATTATATGAGGGTTTTTTTCTACTGAAGTTAGCTGCGCTTGAGGGTACTGTTGTAATAAGTAGTTACGTATAGCACCACCACCTAAACCGAGCTCAAGTATTTTTTTAGGCGCTGGTCGTTGCTGCCAAACCGTTGCTAAATAAGCAAGGTGAGGAAACAGTAATACTTGTGGACTCCGGGTTAAAATAACTGATTGCAAGGTGTTGTTAATAAGTAGCCAGCGCAGCTGTTGATGCTCTCGAACTTGTATATTTATGCCATGTTGATTATGCCAATAAAGTAACTGGCCTAGCGATGAACTATGCTCAATAAAGTGCCTGCTTATCAGGCCACTGCTACCATGGATATATTTATTCATGATATTGAGCATAAACCAGCAGGGGTAAAGCGCAATCGATTTTGTCATTAATTTTTTACAGTCATTTATAGGAAACCAAAGTCGTATTTGCAGTTTTACCCAGATCGAGTATGGTGTTTTTCACAAAATGCACAGCGTAATATTTTTACATTTTTAATTTATGGAGTCTGTATGTTTCAAGTGAGCACCCCTCAAAGTAGTGAAGACTGGCAAGCCTATTATCAATTACGCTGGCAAGTTTTACGTGCACCATGGGGCGAACCTCGTGGTTCTGAGCAAGACGATTTAGAGCAAGAAGCTGAACACCGCTTTATTAAAAATAAAGCAGGTGAAGTATTGGGTGTGGCGCGTTTGCACTTTAATAATCAGCAACAAGCTCAAGTACGTTATATGGCGGTTGCAGAGGGTAACCGTAATCAACATATTGGTAGCCGCTTATTACATGAGCTAGAAAAAATAGCGTGGAATCAAGATGCTGATGAATTAGTGCTGTTTGCTCGCGAACGTGCTCTGGAATTTTATCAGCGTCATGGCTACGAAAATAAAGAAAAAGCGCATTTAGCCTATGGTGATGTTCAACATTATAAAATGGTTAAGCTCAAGCCGAGTGAGCCAGGTTGGTTTCGCCACCCTAATTGGACTCAAGTACTGCAAAATACATGGCGTGAATCAATCCCTATTAGTGATGCTATGGGGATAAAAGTAGAAAGCTACACTGATTGGCAATTTACTACTCGTGCAGATTTAAATGCTAACTTAAACTTACACAACACCATGTTTGCAGGCTCTATTTACAGCCTAGCTACACTAACGGGTTGGGGAGCAACGTACTTAGCATTAAAAGAAGCCGGACTTGAGGGTAATATAGTGTTAGCCGATGCTAATATTAAATATTTAAAACCACTGAATACCGACCCTAAAGGCTGTGTTGATATTCAAACCTGTAAAGGTAACTTAATAGAGTTACAAGAGGCGGGTAAGGCGAGCTATTTAGTGCCAGTAACCATTTTTGATGGTGATCAAGTAGTTGCTCAGTTTGAAGGGCAGTTTGTGGTTAAAAAGTAATAAGAATAAACGAAAAAGCCAAGCGAGTTGCTTGGCTTTT
The DNA here is from genome assembly GCF_055808145.1 of Pseudoalteromonas sp. KJ63-1. The sequence continues at coordinate 67,293 of NZ_CM147855.1, forward strand.
TTTATTAGCGGTTATTACAGTAAGTCAGTCAGTAATATACCGACACCAAAGCGTTCAATATCGGCGTTATAGTCTATTAAACTCTCACCATAGCCATTAAAGTACTGCGCATAGCCGCGTACTCTTCCCCATAGAGGGAATGACCAATCAAGCTGAATTGCCCCGCGGTTATCTGAATTTAAATTATTACGAGTCATAAAACTAAATTCATGATCGTGAAAGCGATACGCGCCACCAAATTCAAAGTAACCCATGTATTTATAGATATCAGGGTTATCGTCACCTCGTGCATCTAACGGCGCAGGCTTTTCATTCTCAGGAATGCGGTACCAAGGCTTAAAGCTGAATACAAAGCCGTCATTTTCCCAAATGAAATCGGCATAAATACGGTTCCAAGAACGCGAGTTTGGCTGACTACGGCCATTAGATTGGTGTGAAATACCAATGGCTATTGCCATTTCATCGCCCCATAAAACGTTTTCAGGGTCTAAGTAATTAATCCAGAAAATTTCTGGCTCGTAATTAGTTTCTCGAAAGGGAGAAGAAATATCGTCGTTGTATACTTGCCAGTATGACTGCAGAGTAAAGCCAAAAAATATAGCTTGGTCTGAGTCGGCAAACTCATCATACAAAGGTACTTTAATTGATAACTGATATTTAGCTTCTAGGTTATCGAGAGGGTCGCCATCTTTTTTATCGGTTAATTCTGCAAATCCATCAAACGGGCGAGTGTTTGGGTTCGACATATAAGAAACCGGTAAAATATAATTACGTTTATGCGGCGTAATTACATTACGATTCTTTTTGCCAACCGCTTCACGGGCTTGGCGTTTATCGATAGCTGTTAGCTGCTTGCTTTCTTCAACTGCAGAGCATTTTTCGCGCAATTGATCGAGGGTTTGCTTACCGTCTCCACCTATCACTTCATTTAATATACATTGTTTAACCAGCTCAAGTTCATTGTTTTGCTCGTTTTTTGCTGTTTCTTCAGCAATAACAGCAGTACTTAGTAATGTTGAGAGTAGTATCCAGTGGCGCCAACTCATTATAATTCCTTTGTAAGTGAGGGAAGTAACAGATTTGTGGTGATTATAACGCATTTTTAACACGTATACGGTGAATTTGTCCTGAACTTTAATAAAGCAAAAAGAAAAGCGACCTAAGTCGCTTTTACTGGATAACTAGCTAATAGTTCGCTAGTTAGACTCTCACGCAATGAGAAGGGGTGAGCTAAAGCTCAAAAACGTTTGTAAAAAACTTATAAAGTTCAGTTCCTTGGTTCACACTAGCTGAGGCAAAATGCAATATCGCAATCGCATCAAGATCAAAGCTTAATGTTTGCAGTGGTTGTTCGCTTAGGTAGCGTTCCATTCTCAGTATTTTAGCTATAGGTTCGCCCGCTTTAATGTGCCCACCAAGAGGGGCTAAGTATTCAACCATGCCACCCATAGGTGCATAGTAAGCAATATAATCATTTAGTTGGCAGCCATACCTTGTCATCACCTTTGGCTTGTAGGAGGCATCAACAAATACTTTCTTATGATTTAAATAACTTAAAATACTATTGGCATCGTCTAGTGCAGCGCTTAAATCTATTTTTTCTTGGCTTCCTAGCTCTACCGTAAAGGCTTCAACTTGTACGTTAAAATTTCGGCCTTGCTGAGCAAGTTGCTCGCTAAGTTGCCACCATGGACAAAAGCTCGCTTCATCCATTGCCCCATCAAAGTCATTAGGGATCACTAACACATGGGGAATATTAAAGTAACGGGCACTTTCTGTGGCATATTCTGGGCAATATAAGTGCTGACTAGAAATAGGGCCGGTGTGTAAATCTAAAACAATATCAGCTTGATGCGCTAGTCTTTGTAAGTTTAGCGCTATGCGTTTACCCGTTGTTAAACGATAGTCTGGGCCATTGAGTTGCTGTTCAACGTCATTAATTAACGCGGCTTTAAACGCTGTTTTTAGAACTATATCGTCAGCGTCGCAGTATTGCTTTGCAAACTGTGATGCAAGCTGATTATTACAGTGATACATACGATTCCAATTCGTACCGGTAATAGGGTCGAATCGGCCAAGCGTAAATTCGCCTGACTTTTGATTACAGCCAATGGGGTTAGCGTAGGGAACTAAGGTAATATCACCTTTTAAATCAAGGCTTTTTAGCTGTTCAAGTAGTTGATAAATTACCGCGTTGCCTTGCACTTCGGCGCCATGCATATTAGCTTGTATATACACACTTGGGCCCGTGCCATCGCCTTTTAAACGATAAACAGGAATAGTCATTGGTAGGCCATTTGCCACTTCACCAACTACAATATTTTCCTGGCTTATAGCTGTGGTGTTATTCATCTTTTTTACCTCAAGTAGTGGCTTGCATTTTCTGCTTGGCGAATACAAATTATTTCGCCATGGTGTATAACATATTCACCGGCCAGTTCATGGCACAAAAAATACGGCATACTTTCGGTAAAACCATACGCACCGCATTGACTAAACACCAGCCAGTCATGTTCATTTAAATCGCCCGGCAATTGGTGTTCCCCTAAGCAATCTAGCGCCGTACATAAAGGTCCGTATAGGCTCATTGCTTGGTTTGCTGCGTTTGAGTCTCGTAATAAACGCGCAGGGAAATCTTGACTAGTGACCGCAGGGCGCAATAAATGATTAATGCCGCCGCTCATAATCACCTGTTGTTGGCCGTAGTTTAATTTGCGCTCAACCACAGGTGTGGCGTAGTGGCCGCATTCGCCGACAGCATAGCGACCTAGTTCCATCCACAGCTCTTTAACACCCGCATCGCGTTTAATCTTTGCAAGGGCTGCTATTAATGCATCCCAGCTTAAAGTCGGGTCATTAAGGGTGTAAGGAATACCTAAACCGCCACCTAAATCTAAAATATTCAGGTTTATATTTAAGTTATTAGTAAGGACTGTAAGTGGTGTAATCATTTGCGACCACAGATCTGCAAGTTTGTCGCTGCTGAGCATGTTACCCCACTGAAAAATATGTAGGCCATCAAAGCTCAATGCTTTGTAGTCTTTAGTATTTAGCGATTGCCATTCATCGCACCCTAAGCCAAATGGAGTAAGGCTATCACCACCAAGTGGGTTTTTATCACCCTCGGGCCAGCGTAATTGAACGCGCAGTAATACTTGCAACTGGCACTGCTGGGCATTGGCTTGTTCGTTGAGCCAACGAACTTGATTAAGACTTTCTGCCACAAAGGTGCGTACGCCACGTGCAATAAAATGTTTAATTTGTTTTGGGCTTTTAGCAGGACCCGTGTTGAGCACGCGCTCGCTGTTAATTCCTTGGGCAAGTACTTGCTCAAGTTCGCCTTTACTTGCAACATCAAAGTTAAAACCAGCGTTATCTAAACTTTGTATCACTTTAGATAGGGGATTGGCTTTAACCGCATACCAAAGCTTTACTTCGGTTTGCGCCACTAAGTGCGCAAGGTGCGCATCTAGTGAGTCGAGGTCGTAGACAAAAAATGGAGTATCGAGTTTACTCGAAAGCTCATCAATAGCGCTTTTAACGGGCGTGCTCAAAAAGGTCATTAACGTAAAACCTCTTCCAGAAGTAATGACGCGTCACTTTGCTCGTCACGGTATTTAACAATTAAGGCACACGACATACTTAGGCCTTGAGCACGTGCCCAGTCGTTTGACGCAGGGCGAGAACCAGGGATCACAATCGCGTACTCAGGGATTGCTTCACCTTTATCAAGCTGACGCTCATTAACGCAGTCATAAACAGGGATGGTTGCCGATAAGCGAACACCAGGGGCAAGTACCGCGCCTTTTTTAACTACCACGCCTTCAACAATCACACAGCCTGCACCGATGAATGCATCGTCTTCTATGACTACAGGGCTGGCACCAATGGGCTCAAGTACCCCGCCTAATTGTACCGCGGCGCTCAAATGAACATTTTTACCCACTTGCGCACATGAGCCAACCAATGCGTGGCTATCTACCATAGTGCCCTCGTCAATGAAGGCGCCAATATTTACGTACGCAGGTGGCATAATAATAGTGCCTTTGGCAACATGTGCACCTCGGCGCACACTTGAACCACCTGGCACCATGCGAACGCCTGCTGTGGCTTCAAAGCATTGCGGCGCTAGATTATGTTTATCAACAAAGCCACCAGGAAACTCCATGTTAGTGCCGTTTTTAAACGCCTCTAAAATGCCTTGTTTTACTTCTACGTTAGCGTGCCATTGGCCGTTTTCGTCTTGTGTTGCTGCGCGAACCGCGCCCGTTTCTAAATTATTTAATAGTTCTAACCAGCTCATTATAAAAACCTGTATTTAATGCCAAGATAAAATGGTGTTGTTTGCCGATGAAATGTCATCTGTGTGTGTCAGCTCAAGGTGTGTTAAAGGTGGACGTAAATACGGACTACTAATACGCCCTTGTAAATGCATTAACACTTTGACTGGGATAGGGTTTGCTACTGAAAATAAGCTATTGATAGCGCTAGACCACTGGGCAAAAAGATTAGGGTGTTGGCCGCTTAAACTGCGCTGTACAAACTCATGGGTTTGCACTGGCCATGCATTGGCTGCAACCGACACTAAACCTCTTGCACCTGCTTGGGCAAAATAAGGCATGAGGGCATCGTCACCACTAAAAATGGCTAATTCAGGCGCTGCTTGTCGATAAGCTTCAAATTGAGAAATACAGCCACTGGCCTCTTTAAGTGCCCATAAATTTTTATGTTGTTTGAGGTTTTCAATGGTTGCAATAGGAATGCTAACTGCGCTACGTCCTGGCACATTATAAAGCATACAAGGGTGAGAACTGGCATCTAGCAGGCTTTCAAACCAATGCGTTTGCCCCAGAGCGCCTGGTTTGGCGTACAAAGGCGAGCCAAGTAAAAAACCATGAATAGGCAGTTGGTTGCAGTAGTTAACCCATTCAAGCTGCTGCTTTAAGTTACTACCACCGACTGCGACCATAAGCGGGACGCTCGGCTGTAATTGGCAGACATGCTCTACGATGGCTTGCTGCTCTTTTAGGGTCAGGGCTAACCCTTCGCCAGTGCTACCAAGTAATAAAATGCCATTGTTAGCGGCTTCTTGCTCGGCTACCAAGGTATTTAAGGTTGCGTAATCAACTAGGCCATTTTGATCAAATGGGGTGATCAGCGCAGTCCATAAATGTAAATTGTTAATATTGAAGTTGTTGATCATCTCTCACGAACTTATAGGGCATTCGTCGAGTTATTGGCGGGTATTTAGGGTGCCGGACTCTTTGAATGTATTTATAATTCGAAGAGCGAATGGGCTTAATTAATAGGGCGCACGGCCTTATTATACTAAGACCAGAAGCTCTCCACCAAATATGTTATTGGTGACAGTCGCTAGGATTCAACCTAGTCGCCCGAAGTAATCTTTCACAAAAAAGTGTTACCTCTCGGCGTTAATTCCCCTCACGTATGCTCAATGGAGTTTGCGCTCCTAACATACGCTACCTGAATAACGCACCTCTTCCAGCCCTTTGCATTTGCTATTGAAAAATCAATTAGCAAATACAATGTAATAGGGTAAGTGTGGCGATTAAACCACTTTAGCCGTCTAGGTGTCAAGTGACTAAATACAGAATAGTTCATCGATAATAGCAACGGTTACGTATTGGCTGCTTTTCTCGTAAACTAGTTTCATGGTCGAAGTAAGGTATTAAGCAGATGGAAAAATTTAGCGATATTTATAAGCGTGCAGTGGAGCGAAAGGGCTCTGAAAAAATGCTTAAATTGTTACTCGAAAAACCTTTATCAACAAAGCAACTCGTCACATTAAGTGATGATGATTGGCTAGAAGAATTTACTCGGAAAGTTTTTCAAAGTGGTTTTTATTGGTCGGTGATCAACAGTAAGTGGGCCGGATTTAGAGAGGTTTTCTGGGATTTCAGTGTTGAAAAATTATTGATGATGCCACCAGACATGTTAGAACAAAAAGCCAGTGACGAACGGATTGTGCGCAATTATAAAAAAGTAAAAACCATTACTGATAATGCGTATATGATCCACGAAGTTGCAGAGCAACACGGCAGCTTTAGTCAGTTTATTGCTAACTGGCCAAGTGAGGATATTATTGGCTTGTGGGCATATTTAAAAAAGCATGGTGCAAGGCTTGGTGGTAATACCGGCCCTTATGCACTGCGCGCCTTAGGAAAAGATACTTTTTTACTTTCAAGAGATGTAGAAAGCTATTTGCGTGCACATAAAATTATAGATGGTGGATTACAAACTAAAAAGTCACTAAGTGCGGCGCAGGCATTCTTTAATGAACTGCAGCAGCAAAGCGGCTTAAGCATGCAAGAGCTAAGCTTAATTGTCGCTTATGGTGTAGGCGACAATCGCGTAGGTATCAGCCAAAAACAATAGGATTAAACATGAAATTAGTGCCAAGGTATACCGATATTGGTGAGGGGTTTGCTATTAGCGATCATCCAGCCAAGGTGACAGCGCCACAGTTATTGTTATGGAATGAGCCCTTAGCTGAGCAATTTAATATACAAGTGAATGCTGATTCTCGGGCAAATATATTCAGTGGAAATGAACCTCAAGCAGTTTCTGCAGTTGCATTAGGGTATTCGGGTCATCAGTTTGGTCATTTTTCTCCACGCTTAGGAGACGGCCGAGCGCATTTACTTGGCGCGATCAGTGATGATAAAAACCAGCTTTGGGATTTGCAATTAAAAGGCGCTGGCGCTACGCCATTCTCGCGTGGTGGAGATGGGCGCTGTGCATTAGGACCTGCTATTCGTGAGTACGTAATGAGCGAAGCAATGCATGCGCTTGGCATTCCTACTACGCGTTGTTTAGCCGTGGTTGGTAGTGGTGAAACTGTTTATCGTAACCCGCCGCAACCTGGCGCTATTGTAACGCGACTCGCGAGTAGTCATATTCGAGTTGGCTCGTTTCAATATTTAGCTACCCAAGGCGATTTGACCAGTCTAAAAAACTTAGCCGATCTAGCCATTCAAAGACATTACCCTGAAATTAACAGCACTGGCGCCCAGCGATACTTGGATTTTCTAGCCGCAGTGATAACCAATCAAGTTAACTTAGTCGTAAGTTGGATGAGGGTGGGGTTTATTCATGGGGTAATGAATACCGACAACACCTTAATTAGTGGTGAAACCATAGATTACGGTCCATGTGCCATGATGAACCAGTTTGATTTTGATACCGTGTTTAGCTCTATTGATAAGCAAGGGCGTTACGCATTTGGTAATCAGCCAAACATGGCGAGTTGGAACTGTGCTCGCTTAGCAGAGAGTCTAATGGCACTAATAAGTGACGACGATGAGCAAGCCGTAGCAATGCTGACACCTATTATTGCAGACTTTTCGACTCAGTTTAATCAGCAATTTAGTGCTATGTGGGTACAAAAGTTAGGGCTAACAGTCACTGACGATAAAGATAATGAGCTAGTGGGAGAGTTGCTAGGGTTATTAAAAGAATACCAGCTTGATTATACCAACACTTTTAATGCGTTAACTGAGTCGTTAAATGGGCAAGCTGAAATACCATCAGTACTCGCCTCTTGGGCACAGAAATGGCAAACGCGAACTAATGAGCACAGCTATCAAGTGATGCGACAAGCCAATCCGGCTGTGATTCCCCGTAATCATATTATTGAAGAGATTATTTCTCAGTTCACTACGCATGGGGATAGTGAGCTACTCAGTCGTTTTAGCAAAGTGATGTCGAGCCCTTACACAAGCAATATTCAAGCTACAGAGTTTCAACAGCCGCCTGAAGATGATAAGAATTACCGTACTTTTTGTGGTACTTAAGTGTTAATTTTTGCATTTGAAAATGAATATAAAAGGTCATTTTTTACCACGGAGATGTTCATTCATAGAGCAAACTATGAGCGGGTGATACCATGATACCCACAAAGGCCAGTAATCGTATGGGGTTTAAAGCGATTGTTTGCTTTTTGAACTAGTCTTTGTTTAGTAACATTTTTTATGGGCTAGTTTTATTATCCTAGATATTGGAAAAATATATTTGCGTTAAGTATTGATTAACAAAGGCTCAGTTACTGTATAGGTAAGTTAGAAGGGCTAGCAATGCTTAGCTACATTTTTAGTTGTTAAAATGGGAAGAAAACAATGAAATTGAAATCACTTACAATTGCCATTGCGTTAGCTGCAACTAGCGCATCAACTTTTGCTGCCGAACAAGAAGGTTTTTACATCGGTGCGTTTGGTGACTACTACGATGCTTCGTGGAAAAACATGCGTGATCAAGCTGGCCTTGACGTTAACGAGTCAACAGGTTGGGGTGCTGAATTAGGTTACCGCTTTAATGATTACTGGAGCGCGCGTTTAGAATACGCAGACTTAGACTTTAATGCACATGACAAAGTACTTAACAATCGCAACGATATTGACGGCGAACGTTACGGTATTGATGCGCTTTACCACTTTGGCGGCGGTCCTTTTTACGGTTTATTCGGTCTGAAAGATATTGATGTTGTTGATGACAACACGTTCGTAAATGCGGGTGTAGGTTACCGACACTTTGTTACAGATAACTTCTTTGTAAATGCTGAAACCAGTGTTTACCAAGGTTTAGATAAAGGCTACACAGATGTTGGCGCAAAGTTAGGTATTAACTACTTCTTTGGCCACAAATCAGCGCCAGTAGCACCAGTTGAGCCTGCTCCTGAGCCTGTAGTTGAAGCTGCAGTAGTTGCTCCTTTAGATAGTGACAACGACGGCGTGATTGATGCTAATGACAAATGCGCCAACACACCAATAACAGATGCAGTTGATAGTGACGGGTGCACTTTATACGAAGAGTCTAAAGTAACTACTAAGCTATTAGTCACTTTCCCACATGACTCAGCCATTGTTAAACAAAGATATTTTGATGATATAGCTGCGGTATCAAAATTTATGAAAGAGTATACAGATACAACTGTATTACTTGAGGGTCATGCTTCAGCAGTAGGTGATGCTGGCTACAATAAAAAGCTTTCTCAAAAGCGTGCAGACGATGTTGCCGATGAGTTAGTAAAAGATGGTATTTCAAGAGAGCGTATCAGCACGATAGGTTATGGTGAAGAGCGTCTTGTAAATAAAGCGAATACGGCAGAAGCGCATGCAGAAAACCGCCGCGTTGAAGCGCATATATCAACCGTTGAACGCGTAAAAGTTAAACGTAAATAGAACGGCTACTTTACAAAAAACCCAGCTTAGGCTGGGTTTTTTTATGGCTGCTAATAAGTATTCATGAAAGTTGACTTTATGAAATTCACTATTCATATTATTAATAATCGGTATAACTAGCTGCCTAAGTGGATGGATTTTAATCTATGCATAAAAGCTTTATAATCGAGCGTTAGAATACTATAAGTATTGGGTTATGGTTTGTTTTATAAACACTTCCGAGTACTTTCACGTCACCAAGAGGGCAATACTGTGCTACAAGAATATCGTAAACACGTAGAAGAACGTGCCGCGTTAGGTATCGTACCAGCGCCATTAGATGCTCAGCAAACGGCTGATCTTATCGAGCTAATTAAAACCCCACCGGCAGGTGAAGAAGAGTTCGTACTAGAACTATTAATCAACCGTGTACCGCCGGGTGTTGATGATGCAGCCTATATTAAAGCTGGGTTTTTAGCGGCTGTTGCTAAAGGTGAAGCCGCTTCTCCACTTCTCTCTAAAGAAAAAGCAGCTGAATTGCTAGGTACTATGCTTGGTGGCTACAATATCGCGCCTATGGTTGACTTACTTGATGACGTGGCGTTAGCGCCAATCGTAGTTAAGGGCCTTGCAAACACTTTATTAATGTTTGATGCGTTTTACGATGTAGAAGAAAAAGCAAAAGCAGGTAATAAATACGCCAAACAAATCATTGAGTCTTGGGCTGCAGCAGAATGGTTTACTAATAAGCCAGCTGTTGCTGAAAAGATATCGGTTACTGTATTTAAAGTTACTGGTGAGACAAACACTGATGACTTATCACCAGCCCCAGATGCATGGTCACGCCCTGATATTCCGCTTCATGCATTAGCGATGCTGAAAACAGAACGTGATGGTATTAATCCTGACAAAAACGGTGAAGTAGGTCCTGTCACTCAACTTGAAGAATTAAAAACTAAAGGGTTACCACTTGCTTACGTAGGTGATGTTGTTGGTACGGGATCTTCACGTAAATCTGCAACTAACTCTGTGCTTTGGTTTATGGGTGCTGATATCCCATTTGTACCAAATAAGCGCGTAGGTGGTGTCTGTTTAGGTAATAAGATTGCGCCTATTTTCTTTAATACAATGGAAGACTCGGGTGCATTACCAATCGAATTAAATGTTGATGAATTCAACATGGGTGATCAAATCGATATTTACCCTTATGAAGGTGTTGTTAAACGTCACGGTACTGATGACGTGATCTCTACATTTACACTTAAATCAGAGGTCATTCTTGATGAAGTTCGTGCTGGTGGTCGTATTCCACTGATCATTGGTCGCGGACTTACAGACAAAGCACGTACATCACTAGGTTTAGGTGCAACTGACGTATTTAAAGTACCAGCAGTTACTGAAGTGTCAGATAAAGGCTTTACGCTTGCGCAAAAAATGGTGGGTAAAGCATGTAACGTTACCGGTATTCGCCCAGGCCAATACTGTGAACCTAAAATGACCACTGTTGGCTCGCAAGATACCACCGGTCCTATGACACGTGATGAGCTTAAAGATTTAGCCTGTTTAGGTTTCTCTGCAGATTTAACAATGCAGTCTTTCTGTCATACATCGGCTTACCCTAAACCAATTGATGTAAACACGCATCATACACTTCCTGATTTCATCATGAACCGTGGTGGTGTATCGCTTCGCCCTGGTGATGGTGTAATTCACTCTTGGTTAAACCGTATGTTATTACCAGACACCGTAGGTACGGGGGATTCACATACGCGTTTCCCATTAGGTATTTCATTCCCAGCGGGTTCAGGTGCGGTCGCATTTGCAGCAGCAACGGGTGTTATGCCACTTGATATGCCTGAGTCAATATTGGTTCGTTTTAAAGGTGAAATGCAACCAGGTATTACTTTACGTGATCTTGTTCATGCCATCCCTTACTACGGTATTAAAGAAGGTCTATTAACAGTTGAGAAGAAAGGTAAAATCAACGAATTCTCTGGTCGCGTACTAGAAATTGAAGGAGTTGAGCACTTAACTGTTGAGCAAGCATTTGAACTATCAGATGCATCAGCTGAGCGTTCAGCTGCAGGTTGTACCGTTAAGCTTTCTAAAGAGTCGATCAGCGAATATCTTGAGTCTAACATTGTTATGCTCAAGTGGATGATTTCTGAAGGTTACGGCGATGTTCGTACGATTGAGCGCCGCATTACAGCAATGCAAGAATGGCTAGCTAACCCAGAACTAATGGAAGCGGACAAAGATGCAGAGTACAAGCATGTGCTTGAAATCGACTTAGCTGACATTAAAGAGCCAGTACTGTGTGCGCCAAATGACCCTGATGATGCGCGTTTACTATCTGACGTGACAGGCGAGAAAATTGATGAGGTATTCATCGGTTCTTGTATGACTAACATTGGTCACTTCCGCGCCGCGGGTAAATTACTCGATGGTTTTACAGGTCGTATCCCAACACAGCTTTGGGTTGCACCACCAACGAAGATGGACAAAGACCAGCTTACGGACGAAGGTTACTACGGTATCTTTGGTCGTGTTGGAGCACGTATTGAAACGCCTGGGTGTTCACTGTGTATGGGTAACCAAGCACGTGTTGCAGATAAAGCAACGGTTGTATCTACCTCAACACGTAATTTCCCTAACCGTTTAGGTACAGGCGCAAATGTGTTCTTAGCTTCAGCAGAGCTGGCAGCAGTAGCGGCAATTTTAGGTAAATTACCTACTCCGGCTGAGTACCAAGAATATGCAGCGAAAATCAATGCAACGGCAGCAGATACCTACCGTTACTTGAACTTCCACCGTATGCCTCAGTACACTAAAAAAGCAGACAACGTAATTATTCAGCAAGCTGTATAATTAATAGAGTTTGAATGAAAAGCCCGCTTCGGCGGGTTTTTTATCGTTTAAATTTAATTTGGATTATTCATGCTTTAATAATCTTATATTGAATTAAATTTAATTATTATTTGCTTTTGAGTTGGATAATAAAGCAAAAAATCCTCGCTATATGCATTAAAATCCCTGCCAATATTATCATTATTATAAGCAGGATTTTATGACCGCATTAAACAACCAGAATTTACTGCAACTTCGTTTTATTAACCAAGCCAACATTGATTTGGTTAAGCCTTCTTTTGATAACTTACCTGCAAATCCATATGCAGATGGTGCGTTTCGCAAACGCCGTTATTCAGTAGTTAAACTACAAAATGGTGAGCTCAACCTTCAAGCGACTAAAGCGTTTGTGCAAGACGATTCAATTAATACCTTTCAAGGTAATGTTGAACGTACTTACGAAAATTTAGAGCAAAGCTTGCTTGAGTCTGAGGGTATGAAAAATATTGTTAGCGAATTTTGTGCGATTACCGGTATTGATGCAGATCGTGATATTGAAATTCACCAATTTAGAATGCTTGCCATTGATAGCGATACGCCTGCGGCTCCTGAAGGTGTGCATCAAGACGGGTTTGACCATGTATGCGTATGTGGTGTTTCTCATGAAAATTTAGAAGGTGGTGAGCTATTGGTTTATGAAAACCAACAAGCTGAACCGTGTTTTAAAATGGAAATAAAAGACGGCATGTTCGCACTAATTAATGACCGTCAGGTATGGCATAACGCCACGCCAATGAACAAAATTGATGCCAACAAACCAGGTTACCTGGATTGTTTTGTACTAACTGCTTAAGAGAAATAAAATGAATTTAATGCAATTGCGCGCGCAATTTCCCGCTTTAATGCAAACGGTTGATGGCAAGTCACCGGTGTTTTTAGATGGACCTGGTGGCTCACAAGTACCCCAGCCGGTACTCAGTGCCATGACTGCTTATTTAGGGCATTACAATTCAAACTTGGGCGGTGCGTTTTTCTCAAGTGACAAAACGGTTGAACTGATGGCTAATGCGCGTCAAGCGGCGGCTGATTTGTTAAATGCGCCGAGTGCACAAAATATTGTGTTTGGCCCTAATATGACTAGCCTTACGTTTAGCTTCAGCCGCGCGATTTCACGCAGTTGGCAAGCAGGCGATGAAATTATTGTGACTAATGCAGATCATTTTTCAAATGTATCGTCTTGGCAGCAAGCCGCTGAAGATAAAGGTGCAGTGGTTAACACAGCGCTGATTAACGAAGCCGATTGTAGTTTAGATATGGCGCATTTTGAAAGCTTATTAAACGCTAACACTAAATTGGTTGCTGTTACGTATGCATCAAATACCACAGGCTCTATTAACGATATTAAACGCATTATAGAGCTTGCGCACAATGTCGGTGCATTGGTGTATGTTGATGCTGTGCATTATGCCCCTCATGAACTAATCGATGTGCAAGCATTAGATTGCGACTTTTTAGCGTGTTCTGCATATAAGTTTTTTGGCCCGCACTTAGGTATGGTATACGGTAAAGCTTCGCATTTAGAAGGGTTTACACCTTATAAAGTAGAGCCAGCAAAAGATGTTGCTCCAGGTCGCTGGGAAACTGGCACACAAAGTTTTGAAGCACTAGCGGGCTTTATTGCGGCGGTTGATTACATTGCGGCCATTAGCGAACTTGATGACAGTCACTCACGCCGTGAAAAACTACGTGTTGCGTTTGAAAAAACGAAACAACACGAGATGGCGCTGAGTGAATACTTTTTAACACGTCTGGTTAATTACCCGCGTATTAAATTGTTTGGTATTGATGACTTAGCACGTTTAAGTGAGCGTACTCCTACGTTTGCACTGACCTTTGAAGGGTTAGAGCCTCGCCAAGTGTCTGAATTTTTGGGTAAACAACATGTATGTGTATGGGATGGTAATTTTTACGCCCAAGGTTTATGCAAACAACTGGGTGTGCTTGATAAGGGCGGAGTAGTACGCATTGGTTGTATGCACTACAACACCCTAGAAGAAATGGACACGCTCTTTAATTTGTTTGATGAGCTACTGGGTTAAACCTTTATTTATTCAACACTTTTTAAAGCCATAAGTAAAAATTACTTATGGCTTTTTTATTGGCTAATTACCTAGCTTTGTGGCGTTCCATAAATTTGCTCTGCTCGATTAAACAAAACCCATGAGGTTAAAATATACTTATCGTTTGATACTGGCTTATTGCCTCTATGTGTATGCGTAAAATATCCTGGGGCAACCACCATGCTGCCTTTTTTAGGGGCTATTTTTTTATTTTGATAATAAAACTCGGTTTCTCCGCCTTCTTCAACATCATTTAAATAAAACATAAATAACAATACCCGATGCAGGGCTTCATTATGTTGTAACTGTGGATACACCTCACTATGCCAATACGGATAGCCCCCTTTATTGACCTCATATTTTTGTGCTTGAATATTACCGAGCCTAAAAATTTGCTGCACCAATAAAGGAAGTTGTGGTTTACCTACTTCGTCATAATTGGCATGAGTTAAATCTACCGGCTGGCCTGTTTTTGGGTGATACACTTTTAAACCAAATGCCCCAATCATCATAAAAATATGTTCTTCGATGTATTTAAAAACATACTGTGCAGTGGTTTGTTGAATATGTTTTAATTGTTCTGCGTATTCAGGATGATTGTTTAAGTGCAGGTCGTGGCTATCTTTTTTATTAAGATCAACGCCGCCCGATGTCATCCCTTGTTTAATATGCGGGCTTTGAGAAAAGGTAGAGATAAAGTTATCACAAAAGTCACTGCTGAGCGCGTTGTCATACACGCGGATAAAGTCCGTCATGAGTTACCTGTTTAATTATTATGGATTATTATGTTTACTGAAAAAGTGATGCCGCGCTTTAGCGAAACGGATGCACTCGGACACATCAACAATACCGTACTCCCTGTTTGGTTTGAAGCCGCCCGAGTACCTATTTTTAAATTTTTTACCCCTGATCTTAATCCTCACAACTGGAAGTTAATTATTGCTAAGGTTGAAGTGTCGTTTGTCGGCGAGTTATTTTATGCCCATGAAGTGACAATTAACTCCAGCATAGAGCAGATTGGTAATAGCTCATTTGTGATCCGCCAAGAAGCCTGGCAGCAAGATAAGTGTTGCGCTATTGGTAAAACGGTCATGGTGCGATACGACTTTGCCAGCAAAACGAAGCAAATGCTTTCGGCTGATGAAAAAGCCGCATTAACACAGCACTTTGTTGCAGCTAGTTAATTGCAGTTTAGCTGTGACTGAGTTAAATATTGCCCCAGGGCAATGACTTGTTTTTCAGTAAAGCGCAGTCCGAGCTTAGTTCTGCGCCACAATATATCTGCGCTGTTTTTTGCCCATTCATGGTTAACTAAGTAATCAACTTCTTGTGCATATAAACCATGACCAAAGTGATAACCTAAATCGCCGATTGCTTGGCTTTTACCTAATAATTGATAACTAAGCGTGCCATAGCTGCGAGCCATACGTTTTAAGGTGTCGATTGGCAGCAAAGGGTAGCTGCTTTCTAACTGAGCGATAAGGTATGCTTGGTTACTAAAGTCGCCACCTGGTAAAGGAGTGTCTTTCGTCCACGAGCCACTCATTTTTGGGTAAAGAGGCGCTAATTTATTAACGGCATTTTCTGCAAGCTTTCTATAGGTGGTAATTTTACCACCAAACACGCTTAATAATGGGGCGTGATCAGCTTCATTATTTAATATCAGTTTGTAATCGCGGGTGACCGCTTGGGCATCTGTTGATTTGTCATCTAATAGCGGGCGCACGCCACTAAACGTGTGCACAATATCCGCTTTGCTTATTGGCTTTTTAAAGTAATGATTAGTAATACTGATCAGGTAGTCGATTTCTTGCTCACTAATTTTTACATCAGCAATATCGCCCGAATACTCTTCATCCGTGGTGCCAATCAGTGAGTAATCTTGCTCATAAGGAATAACAAATACAATACGGTTATCCTCGTTTTGTAAAATATAGGCAACCGGCTGGCTATGAACTCGGGGCACCATAATATGACTGCCTTTCACAAGACGAATAGTATGTGGTGTGGGCTGGGTAAATACATCTTCAAATAATGATGCTACCCAAGGACCTGCGGCATTTACAACACTTTTAGCCTTTATGTTTAGGTGTTGTTTGCTGGCTTGCTGCTCTAAAATCACATCCCAATAGTTTGCGTTACAGGTAGCTTTAATACAGCGCGTGCGTGTTGTAATGGTGGCGCCCAAATTATGCGCTGCTTTTGCGTTTAAAATCACTAAACGTGCGTCATCAACCCAGCCGTCTGCGTATTCAAAGCCTTGGGTAATGCTGCTGTTAAGTACGCTATCGCTGTTAAACTCAATCGCCTTTGAAGCGGATAAAGTATTACGCTTGGCTAGGTGGTCGTAAATAAATAACCCCACACGAATCATCCATGGCGAACGCAAATGTGCTTGGTGCGGCAGTCGAAAAGACAGTGGCCACATAATATGCGGTGCTTTTTTTAACAGTACTTCACGCTCACGCAAGGCCTCTCTGACCAATCTAAATTGATAATTCTCTAAATAGCGAAGCCCGCCATGAATAAGTTTACTGCTGTTAGAAGAGGTAGCAGAGGCTAAATCGTTCTGCTCACATAAGAGTACTTTTAAGCCACGACCACTGGCATCGGCAGCAATGCCAGCGCCATTAATACCGCCGCCAATAATGAGTAAGTCATATTCGTTGTCGTGTGCGCTCATAGATTTCCCAGTGTTTAGTCACTCTCGTCGTCAGTGCTATTAGAAAGTCTAACTTGTGCAATGCAATGTAGCCACTTTGCGTATAAATCGTTGCGCTCTTCACTGCTCATGGTGGGTTCAAAGCGACGATCGCTTTTCCACATGTTGGCAAGCTGCGCAGTTGATTCATACACCCCAGTTTGCAGCCCTGCTAAGTAGGCAACCCCCAATGAAGTAGTTTCGGTTAAGGTTGGGCGTTCAACGCTTGCGCCTAAAATGTTAGCTAAAAATGCCATGGCCCAATTATTGTTTGCCATGCCGCCATCAACCCTTAAAATACTAGGACGAAGTCCGTCACCCTCCATGGCTTTTTGTAAATCTTTAGTTTGATAACCCACCGATTGCAAGGCTGCTGCCACAATAGTACTAATGCCTGAATCTCGAGTTAGGCCTAAAATAGCGCCTCTTGCATTTGCATCCCAATAGGGCGCTCCTAAGCCAGTAAACGAGGGGACTAAAAACACCCCATGATCTAAGGGAACATCTTTGACAAGGGCTTCACTTTCACCTGCGTTTTCTAATAGTTTTAGGCCTTCTACTATCCATTGCATGGTGGCACCTGCCATAAAAATGCTGCCTTCAATCGCATAGGTGGGTTTGCCGTTGAGCCGATATGCAAGAGTGGTTAATAAACGATTATTTGATTTTAGTGCTTTATCGCCAGTGTTAAGCATTAAAAAACAGCCCGTGCCGTAGGTGCTTTTTGCCATACCTTCTTCAAAACAGGCTTGACCAATTAAAGCCGCTTGCTGATCGCCAGCAACACCACAAATAGGAATTTCACTACCGAACAACTCGCTGCTTGTTACCCCAAAATCAGCCGCTGAGTCCATTACCTCAGGTAACATAGCCAGTGGAATATCAAATAAAGCCAGTAACTCTTCATCCCAGCATTGCTGATGAATATTAAACAGTAAAGTTCGTGATGCATTAGTGGCATCGGTTTTGTGCACTTTACCGTCGGTTAATTGCCACAATAAGTAGGTATCTACCGTGCCAAATGCTAGTTCACCTGCGTGTGCTTGCTCTTTAGCGCCGGTGACGTTATCTAAAATCCAACGAACTTTGGTTGCAGAAAAATAAGGGTCGAGTACTAAACCGGTTTTATCATTCACCATTTTTGTATGCCCAGCATGACGTAAACTATCGCAATATTCACTAGTGCGTCGGTCTTGCCATACAATCGCGTTATAAATAGGTTGCCCAGTTTTTTTATTCCACACTAAAGTGGTTTCTCGCTGATTAGCAATGCCGATGGCAATTATGTCGGCGGCAGTTACTTGCTGCTGCGCTAAGAGGTTTTTGACGCTGGTTAATACAGTTTGCCAAATATCTACAGGGTCGTGTTCAACCCAACCATTTTTTACAAAGTGCTGAGGGAAGGTTTGTTGATCACTCCCTATCACCTGTGCATCTTTGCTATATAAAATAGCCCGAGAGCTTGTCGTTCCTTGATCAATCGAGAGTAAGTATTTAGCCATAAAAAAATAACATTGTTTAATTTAGATAAAGATAGCTTGTCTTTAAGCTAAACGAATAGCAATGCTTTTGCACCATAATGGTTAAAATTATAGATTAGCAGAGGGTAGGAGAGGGAAATAATAATTAAATATTGGCGCCTATTATTTAATAGACGCCAAGCAATGGTGACTAATTAGTAGCCGTTAATTGTTGATGTAACCAATCTTTTAATACCATTCTGTCGTGCTTTAGCTGCTGCATAGCTTCGTCATCGATAGGTGAGTCTTGTAGTTCAAGTACCCGAATCTCTTTATCGATTTCATTGTATTGTTTTGCTTTAGTTGCAAAGTTTTCATCATTTGCATTGAGGTTTGCAATTGTTTGCGTGTAATCAGGAAAGTCTTTAGTTAATGAATGGTCTTCGCCTAACATAGGTTACTCCTTGTTTATACGTATTTAATATTCAGTTGAATAATGCAGGTCACTTTATTTGTAGATAGTCTGTGACTGCCCAATTACTCATACAATAGAGCTTGGGCTGATTTAAAATAAATCAACCATTGTTGATTGTAAGTGCGCTATTTGTATTAGCTGGGCTGCAAAACACTGACACCTGCAAAGCCTTCAGTTAGAATATGCATGCAATAACTATCCGCCTAATTACTTTGAGTACTTTAATACATGCTTTTAATGATCGATAACTACGACTCGTTTACCTACAATTTGGTACAGTATTTTCAACGATTAGATCAAGAAGTGGTGGTAAAGCGTAACGACCAAATAACACTGAGCGAAATTAAACAGTTAAACCCCGATCATATTGTGATTTCTCCAGGCCCTAAAAGCCCAAGTGAAGCGGGAGTATCGTTATCTGTTGTAGAGCAATTTAAAGGAACTTATCCTATATTAGGTATTTGTTTGGGGCACCAAACCATTGCTCAGGTGCTAGGTGGTAAGGTGGTGCGCGCTAAACAGGTTATGCATGGAAAAACATCGCCAATTCATCATCAGCATCAAGGTATGTTTAGAGGTTTACCCAACCCGCTGACAGTGTGCCGCTACCATTCTTTAATTGTTGAAGCACACTCATTGCCTAAAGAACTAGAAGTAACAGCATGGACACAAAGCAAAACTGGGCAGCGTGATGAAATTATGGGATTGTTGCATAACGAGCTCGCACTTGAAGGCGTGCAGTTTCATCCTGAAGCAATTTTGACCGAGCAAGGCTTAGCCTTACTTGATAACTTTTTAACGCGCTTCTAGGCTTATACCTGTAAGCTATTTTCCTTTTTTGCCCTAAGATAGAGTTTATGACCGATACATTGCAGCAACAGCGAATTGTTAACGTGCTACACCAACGAGCGCATGATTTGCTACTGGGTCATAGTTTTGCTAATCAGCAAATCGGCTTTATTCATACCTTAGACCTCAATGATGGTAAACCCATTAAAAAGCGTACCTTATTAGAAGTTGAAGTGGCCGCACAGCAAAAGCGTCAACAAAAAAGTACTTCACATCAAAAGTTACAGGCAAAAACCAGTCAAAAATTACATACGGTAATTGAAACCGTGATGGCCAAACGTCTTGAAGATATAGATTTAGTTATCAAAGACACTGTTGGTATAGATGATAATGTGCCCGCAATACTTGATATTCTTGCAACTCGCGCGGCATCGGTTGGTCGTTTAGAGCCGCTAGTTAACGACTTAAATTGGCTTGGACGAGAGCTGGTCACCTTAGTTAATTTACCTTTTTATCGTAAGCAGCGCAGTAAAGGCACCTCAGTCAAAGTAGATACTCCAGCATTGGCATTACGATACTTGGGTTTAGATAACTTACAATTGGTAGTG
Organism: Pseudoalteromonas sp. KJ63-1; assembly: GCF_055808145.1. Next base: position 87,469 of record NZ_CM147855.1, read on the forward strand.
CCTACTTTTGCGGTGCGCCATTGGATGCCAAACAGCACCGCACCATTTGCGCTATTAAAGCGCAGGTTAAAAGATAGCACTATGTCATGTGCTATTGCGGCACAAACGCTTGCTCAGCTTAATGGATTAAACCCCATGCATGCATTTACCCTAGGCATGTTATTGAATGTGGGGCAAATTGCCTTAGTGCGCTTATACTTAAAAGTGTTTGATCAAGTATGGCAACGCAAAGTACAGCGCGCTCGTGAAGACGGTGACAAAAACCTACACACCGCGTTGTTGGAGCTTAAACCTGACCCGCTATTTTTAACGACACTGTTGAATGAAAAATCACTGCTTGCTAGCGCCAAGGTGATTGAAACCATGTCATTTAAATACTTACCCTTTAACACTGTAATGCAGCAGTTAGTAAATGGAGTAGAAAAGGGTGATAGTTTATTGCCATTATCGCAAGTAATTTTAAAAGCGCGTTGTTACTCTCAGTACTTAAACTTAAAAGAGCACCAGCTTATTGAAGACGATGAATTACAAAGCTGGTTTAGCTATTACAAGTTCACAAAAAAAGAGTTAGAGGCCTTGCAAGCAAGTAATTTTACTAATTTGGCGCTCCAAATCGATTAAATCTGTTAATTTTTTTGCGACTATTCATTCACTTTAATTCTACTTATTCATGTGCAGTTGGTTTATAAGCGCTATGCTTTTTTCGTTGTAGAGGCGCTCACTAAGGTAAATGTACTTCATTACTAGCTCTCAAATAGTTATTCACTATCTATGAAATAATATCTTAAGCCCTTTATTTTAAAGGGGTACATGAAAGTTTTTGAAGAGACATAAGCCTAAATTTCTGAAATAATAAGCGCCTGAAAATTGAACCACAACGTAGTTTCAGGCAAATATACAGCTATTATTTTTTGCCGACACATTTGGTTATTAACAATAATCACACCCCTATTCTACTGCTTTGTGATGCACACAATTAAGAGGAAATAAAATGACAGTCAATCGCGAATTATTTGATCACGTAATGGTTCCTAACTACGCACCTTCAAGCGTAATTCCAGTTCGAGGCGAAGGCTCTCGTGTATGGGATCAACAAGGACGAGAGTTTATCGACTTTGCTGGTGGTATTGCCGTTAACTGTCTTGGCCATTGCCATCCTGCATTAGTGGGTGCATTAAAAGAGCAGGGCGAAAAAATTTGGCATTTATCAAATGTAATGACCAATGAGCCAGCGCTTCGCTTAGCTAAAAAAATGGTTGATGCGACTTTTGCAGAAAAAGTTTACTTTGCAAACTCAGGCGCAGAAGCAAATGAAGCGGCACTTAAATTAGCGCGTCGTTTTGCTCTTGATAAATTTGGCGCAGAGAAGTCGCAAATTATCGCCTTTAATAAAGGTTTCCACGGTCGTACTTTCTTCACGGTTACTGTAGGCGGTCAAGCGGCTTACTCTGACGGTTTTGGTCCTAAGCCAGGCGACATTGTTCATTGTGACTACAATGATCTTGCCGCATTTGAAGCGTTGATTAGCGATAACACCTGTGCGGTAATGATGGAGCCAATTCAAGGCGAAGGCGGTATTATTTCACCAACTGACGAATTTGCTCAAGGCGTTCGTGATTTATGTACTAAGCACAATGCATTGCTTATTTTTGATGAAGTGCAATCAGGTGTTGGTCGCACAGGTGAGCTATACGCATACCAAGGCTTAAACGTAGTACCTGATATTTTAACTTCAGCAAAAGCACTTGGTGGCGGTTTTCCAATTGGCGCTATGCTAACAACTACTGAGATTGCACAGCATCTTAAAGTAGGAACTCATGGTTCTACTTACGGCGGTAACCCACTAGCCTGTGCAGTTGCAGAAGCCGCATTTGATACAGTGAATAATCCAGAAGTATTAGCAGGCGTTAAAGCAAAAGCGGCGTTATTTACCGAGCTACTTAATGCGATTAACGAAAAGTACCACGTATTTAGTGAAATTCGTGGCCAAGGTTTATTAATCGGTGCTGTAGTTAATGAGCAGTACAAAGGACGCGCTAAAGAGTTTTTAGTTGCAGGTACTGAGCATGGCTTAATGTCACTTGTAGCGGGTGCTGATGTGGTTCGTTTCACTCCATCTTTAGTAATACCAGAAGCTGATATTCGCGAAGGTATGGCACGCTTTGAAAAAGCAGTCGCCCACGTTGTAAATGCGTAATCGCTAATTCAACTTCTCTAAGGGCAAACATTGTTTGCCCTGCAGTTCCTATTTACCGTTATATATAAGGGAGTAAGCGGATTCATGATGATCCTTCGCCCAATCCAAAAAAGTGATTATGCAGCTTTAGTAACCATTGCCGACGAGTCGGGACATGGCTTTACTTCTTTACCTAATAATGAAGAGTTATTACAAAAGAAGATTGCACATTCAGTTAATTCATTTACAAAAACCACATCACAGCCAGGTGATGAAGGGTACTTATTTGTACTTGAAGATACTGAAACTGGTGAAGTGGTTGGTACTTCAGGTATTGAAGCGGCAGTTGGCTTAGATGACGCATTTTATCACTATCATTTAAGTAAAGTGATTCACTCTTCGCGCACGCTAGATGTATATAAAGCGGTAGATATTCTCACCCTTTGTAATGACTACACTGGGGCTACAGAGCTGTGCACGCTGTTTTTAAAAGACGGTTATCGTAAAAATTGTAACGGTAAGCTGCTTTCAAAAGCACGCTTTATGTTTATAAAACAGCACCAGCAACGCTTTGCACAAACCGTTATCGCAGAAATGCGTGGCGTATCTGACGAAAACGGCAGTAGCCCATTTTGGCAGTGGCTTGAAGAGCACTTTTTCTCAATGGATTTTCCAACCGCAGATTATCTGACGGGAATTGGGCAAAAAGTGTTTATTGCTGAGTTAATGCCTAAATACCCAATTTACGTCAACTTATTGAGTAAAGAAGCGCAAGCGGTTATTGGTCAAGTACACGATAATACGCGCCCAGCTATTCAGTTATTAAAAAGTGAAGGCTTTACTTTTAATGGTTACGTCGACATTTTTGATGCTGGCCCAACCGTTGAAGCAAAAGTAGATAACATTGCCACTGTACGTAATGCACAAAACTTTAGTGTTGAAATTGGCGAAATGACAGGTGATACCATGGTATTGCTAGCTAATGATAAGCTTGAAGACTTTAGAGCAACCGTTGTTCCTATGGCATTTGATTCGCGTTCAAACAGCCTTGTGCTTACGCAAGAACTTGCTGATGCATTACATTTAAAATCGGGCGATTTTGTTACTGCTACCCCAGTTTAATTTAGGAGAAAGTATATGACTCATCCTGCACAATTTATTAATGGTCAATGGTCGCAAGGCCAAGGCACAGAATTTAACTCAGTTAATCCTGCAAATAACGACGTTATTTGGCAGGCATCAGCTGCAAGCGCAGAGCAAGTAGATAGCGCGGTAGCATCAGCACGTGAAGCATTTTACAGCTGGGCTGATAAAAGCTTTAGCAAGCGTTTAGAGATTGTAAAAACCTTTGCTGCAACATTAAAAGAACACAGCGAAGAGCTAGCGGTTGCTATTGCACAAGAAACAGGTAAACCACTTTGGGAAACACGTACTGAAGCGGGCGCCATGGTAGGTAAAATTGCCATTGCTGAAAAAGCATTTTTAGAGCGTACTGGTGATGTTGAAAACGCTATGCCGCAAGGCCGTGCGATGATCCGTCATAAGCCACATGGTGTTGTTGCTGTATTTGGCCCTTACAACTTCCCTGGGCATTTACCAAATGGCCATATTGTACCTGCACTTTTAGCTGGTAATACCGTGGTATTTAAACCCTCTGAACTTACACCTATGGTGGCTGAGCTAACCCTTAAACTATGGGAAAAAGCCGGTTTACCTGCTGGGGTAATTAACCTAGTTCAGGGTGAAGTAGAAACAGGTAAAGCATTGGCGTCACACAAAGGTATTGATGGTTTATTCTTTACTGGGTCTTCACGTACGGGTCATATTTTACATGAACAGTTCGCAGGTCAACCAGGTAAGATTTTAGCGCTTGAAATGGGTGGTAATAATCCACTAATCGTTAAAGATGCAGAAGATACTCTTGCTGTAGTGCATGATATTGTGCAATCTGCGTTTATCTCAAGCGGCCAACGTTGTACCTGTGCGCGTAAACTGTTTTTACCAACCGGCGCTAAAGGCGATGAAATTTTAGCGCGCTTAATTACAGCGACTAAAGCAATTAAAGTTGGTAACTACGACGACGCTGATCAACCATTTATGGGTTCAATGATCTCAGCGGCCGCTGCCGCTGGTATGGTTAAAGCTCAAGATGAGCTAAAAGCCATGGGTGGAGAAGTATTAGTTGAGCTTGAGCACACAGCAAATACAGGTTTTGTTACACCGGGTATTATTGAGTGTACAAATATTAATGACTTCCCAGATGAAGAGCATTTTGGTCCACTTTTAAAAGTATTCCGCTTTGACGATTTTGACCAAGCGATTGATAAAGCAAACGACACTAGCTTTGGTTTATCAGCAGGTCTACTAAGTGATAACCAAGCTGATTACGATCATTTCTTACGTCGTATTCGTGCGGGTATTGTTAACTGGAACCGCCCAATTACAGGCGCTTCAAGTGCTGCGCCGTTTGGTGGTATTGGTGCCTCAGGTAATCACAGAGCAAGCGCTTATTACGCTGCCGATTACTGTGCATACCCAGTTGCTTCTGTGGAACTTGAAAAAGTAGCCATGCCAGCAACATTAAGCCCAGGCTTAAAAATAGATTAAGTACGACTTAATTAGTATAAAAGCAGCTTCGGCTGCTTTTTTTGTATTGCAATCCCACAAAGCTAGCAATTATCAGTGCTTTCTGCTTAAATTAAGCAATCAGTATTTTTGAGGTAAATAAACGATGGTTTTAAACAGGCAAGGGTACGATGATTTAATAATGTACCTAACTCAGAACTTAGCGTTGTTTGAAAAGGCAGGTGAAATAAAGCCAGGTGCGCCAACCGTTATTGAGTTAATTGAAGATGTAATTGCCGAAAATGTCATACGCATTTGTCAACAACACCCAGACCTTTCTACAGAGCAACGCAGTCAAATTGTGCGCGAGGTTGATGGCATTGTTTACGATTTGCAAGAAGTGCTTAGTAGTGTGACCTCTCACACCGTTACAGTAGAACAGCACGCTTTTATTGATGAGTTTGCTGGGTTAGTTAAAAACTTATTTGATAACGCTATTAATTAATATTTCCCCCTTTATAAACCACGCTTTATTCGCTATTTAATTTAAATGCGCGTGAGAGCCTGCGTGTAATGAATACAAAATTAAACATGGGATAAAACAATGCAAGCAAATGTAAAATGGGTTGAAGGTAATACCTATATAGGCCGCTCTAACAGTAATCATAATGTGGTATTTGATGCAGGTAGTGACGGAGCAGCACCAAGTCCGATGGAAATGGTGCTTATGTCTGTGGGTGGCTGTTCATCGGTTGACGTGGTAAGTATTTTAAAAAAACCAAACAAGACTTCTCATCCGTTGATGTGCAATTAACTGCTGAACGAGCAGAAACAGCCCCGCGCGTGTTTACTAAAATTAATTTACACTTTGTTGTAACTGGTAAGAATGTATCTGAAAAACACCTAGAGCGAGCGGTTTCGCTTTCTGCCGAAAAGTATTGCTCAGTTGCATTAATGCTTGATAAAACAGTAGAAATTACCCATAGCCATGAAGTTGTTGAAGATCAGGGAAAATAACGCTTTTTCCGTGAGTGAAATTCGTATAAAATCCGCGAACTTTTCATTCTGCAGGTGCAGATTTCACTAATTTATAGGTTGGTTTATATGAACAAACCCTTCGATAAACTTAAACTTCATGGCTTTAATAATTTAACTAAAAGCCTAAGCTTTAGTATTTACGATATTTGCTATGCTAAAACAGAGCAACAACGTAAAGAATATATAGAATATATCGATGAGCAGTATAGTGCAGATAGACTAACCGACATTTTAGGTGATGTGGTTGATATTATTGGTGCCAATATTTTAAATGTTGCACGTCAAGATTATGAGCCACAAGGTGCCAGTGTAACTATTTTAGTTTCAGAAGAGCCTGTAGAAGAGCAGCAAAACTACGATGCTGACGAAGCACCAGGGCCATTACCTGACTCAGTGGTTGCACACCTTGATAAAAGCCACATTTGTGTTCACACATACCCTGAAGCACACCCAGATGATGGTATTTGTACTTTCCGTGCGGATATTGAAGTATCAACCTGTGGCATTATCTCGCCGCTTAAAGCGTTAAACTTCTTAATCCATAGTCTTGAGTCTGATGTAGTAACGATTGATTACCGTGTACGTGGTTTTACCCGTGATGTAAACGGCGTTAAACATTACATTGACCATGCAATTAATTCGATTCAAAACTTCATGACAGAAGATACCAAAGAAGCGTACCAAATGATGGACGTGAACGTGTATCAAGAAAACTTGTTCCATACCAAAATGATGTTAAAAGAAACCGATTTAAACACCTATTTATTTGGTCTATCTACAGATGATTTGTCAGATGACGAAGAAGAAGAAATTCGTTCAAAACTGACGCGTGAAATGCAAGAAATATTCTATGGCCGTAATCTGCCAGATACAGAATAATAGCAATTGGATTAAATAAAAATGGCGCTCATTGAGCGCCATTTTTGTATGTGTTGTTTAATGCTATTTAACAAGTAATAACTGGGTTTGTCGGCCATTGAGGTACCACACACCGGTCTCATCAAACATAGCATCTTCTTCAAGCATTATTCTTATTTCTTTATTCCACGGTTTTATAAACACCGCATTGTTAAGCTCAATCGAGTACGCCGTGTTTAAATGCAACGGGTAATCGCCATCACCCGGCACACCTTGCTGAGCATCCCACATACCCAGTGTTGTACCAGCTGCATGACCATGATAGCCGAGCGGGTGAGTATAAATAGTGGGTTTTAAACCCTGTGCAATGGCTTTTTCGCGGGCGGCTTTTAATACTTGATTACCTGTTTTCCCAGCTGTAAATTCAGCCGTAAAAATGTCTTGTAGCTTATTGCCCTTTTTTAACGCATCAACAAGGTAATCGGGGGCTTTTGTTTCGTTTGGTTTTAAAACATAAGCGTGTTGTTGAGTGTCAGTATTTAAACGCAAATAATTAATACCAAAATCGACATGTAATAAGTCGCCTGCTTGAATAACATTATCGGCATAGCCGTTGGTAAAACTGTCTTCGTGGTCGAACGATTTACTGTCGGCGCGTTGTATTGCAATACTAGGGTGAAACCACGTTTGTAGCTTAAGCTCCCTTACGCGCTCTCTAAACCACCACACTAAATCGTCGCTGGTTGTCTCTCCAACGGTGATAGTATTACCGGAGAATCCATCAGCAATAATAGAATGGGCAATAGCAACAATGTGTTTGTACATTTCTACTTCTTCTGGGATGCGTTGCTCTAACCACGCAACAGCCAGCGGCTCGGCTGAGGTTATTTTATTTTTATATGTCTCAGGTAAGTTGGCCATTAAAGTGGTGTAATCGCCAAGCACTAGCCCATCGGCATGTGCCCAATCTGTAGATGTGTTGAGAGCAATATTTCGCGGTTGGTATTGCTCAATAAGCGTATTGAGCGCTTGCCACTGATTAGGCTGTGCTTGCTTATCCCAGGCCTTTTTAAAAACACTCCCTATTTTGTAAGGCGCAATTGCAAAGGCGTCAACACCGCCTTGTTTGTTAACTACAAATAATAAAATAGTGGTGCGCCTTGCCGAGAGCCATGTAGCAGGCAGCATGGTTTTTAATATCGGGTCTTCATTATATTCGCGGCTTATCATTAGCCACATATCTATGTTGTGTTGCTGCATTAATGTGGGTAATAAAGTCTTAATACGTTTTTCGGTAATGCTATCGATAAACGCAGCCCTTTCTTTCATTGATAGAATAGTAGGAGGCTCAGCGGCTTTAATTTCAGGGCTAAATAGTATGAGTATAAAAGTGAGTAAAAAAACGTATTTATTATTTTGCATGGCTGGCTTGTTTTTTAGACGAATATATAAGCTAACATTGCACAAACAATAATATAAACAAATCATTTGCGATAAACCGCAGGCACAAAAAAGCCCAGCAAAATACTGGGCTTTTGTAATAAATACTGCTTAGCCAAGCATGCTGTACAGTAACGCAAATACAGCTAATGAGCCAACAGCCAGTACAAATAAGGTACTTAAACGGTTACGGTATTTTTGTAAGCTAGGCACTTTGTAAACTGCAATCATTGGCATAATGAATAAAATCATCGCAATGATTGGGCCTGATAACTGATCCATCATATCTAGTATGCTTGGGTTTTTAACCGCGCAGAACCAAATAGCGAAAAACATCAGTACCGCCCCCACTTTGTCAGCCACCTTAGGGCTCATGCTTGAGTGTTTAGTCACTAACCCAGTAAAGCTTTCGCGTGCCCCTAAAAAGTGACCTAAAAACGACGACATAATCGCAATAAAGGCAACCAAAGGCCCCAGCGTTGCAATAAATGAGTTTTCTGTAATATTAGCTAAGTAAGATAAAACAGAGACGTTTGCCGCTTTTGCTTCAGCCATTTGGTCCCCGGTAAGCGATAACACGCATGAGAACACAAATAACAAAACAAAGGTGATCAGTAATAAGCTAGTACGCTTTAAAATCGCCTCTGACTTAGACGTTGCTAGGTCACCATAGTGACTGCGTTGCTTATTAACAAAGCTTGAAATAGCCGCTGCATGGCTAAACGAAAATACAATAATAGGAATTGATAACCAAAGTGTTTTACTAAAGCTACCTAGCTCAGGCAAGGCTGTATCGGGCATTTGCCAGCTTGGGATTAAATACAAAGACAAAAAGAATAAAATACCTACTAACGGATAAACTAAAATAGCAAAGGCGCGCAGCATTAAGCGTTCACCGCCCATCATTAAGCCAATCATTAGCGCAACTAGGATACCTGATAAGGCAACGCGTGAAGGCGACTCCATTCCTAATTGATTGACCATAAAGCTGTCTACCGTATTGGTTAAGCCCACACCGTAAATAAGCAAAATAGGGAAAATCGATAAAAAGTACAACAAGGAGATCAGTCTACCTGCGTTTACGCCAAAGTGTTCTTCTACCACATCGGTAAAGTCAGCCTCTTTATTTTTTGACGATAATACAAAACGTGCCAAGCCACGGTGCGCCAAAAAGGTCATAGGAAAGGCTAAACACGCCATAATAATCAGCGGCCAAAAACCACCAATACCAATATTAATCGGTAAAAATAAAATACCAGCACCCACTGCGGTGCCAAAAAGGCTAAGTGTCCACTGCGTATCATGCAGGTTCCATTTTGATTTAGACGTGTGTGCGTCTTGTGCTGGTGCATTTGAAAGCGTTGCACCTTGAGATGTTGTCATGTGTGTGTATCCATTATTTATCATAATAATTGCGCCGAAGAATATAGTTTTTAACCACACATTTCATGTGTTTTTATGTCTTAGATATAAAATTGTTGTAGCTTATTAGTTACTGACTGTCACGAATATGAAACAGTGTTTAAAAGCTGCGCAATTAGTGCAGGATTATGCTGCGAAATGCGTGAATAATCAGCAAAGATGCTATTGAAGGAGGGACATACAATCTGAAAAGTTATTTTCAAGCCAATGTGTACTTGGTATGCATTAACCAGCGAATGGTTGGTAAGGGGATTATGAGAATTGAAAATACTTGGCCACTTTCTTGGCCAGTTAATTGATAACTAACCACTCAAAACGAGTTTTATCCTGTAACATTGAAGCCATTAATCGGAACTTCATAAGAGATTTTTTCTAAACTCCGTTATACTTTCTACAATTTAATCAGCCAACTGAAGTAAATAGGCCGCTAACTGCAATGAGCAAAGACATTCTTTTCCATACTATTTTTGTGCACGAAACCAGTAAAACATGGGTAGTATTTGTGCATGGCGCAGGGGGAGTTCGGCAATCTGGTTTCGTCAGCTTAAAGCTTATAAAAAAGAATATAATGTATTGTTGCTTGATCTTCGTGGTCACGGTAAATCGAATGATCTATTACAAAACTTTGTTGATAATAATTACTCATTTAATAATGTCTCTAAAGACATTATCGATGTGTTAGATCATAACAATATAACCAGCGCACATTTTGTTGGTATTTCATTGGGCACAATTCTTATTCGAAATATTGCAGAAATTGCCCCGCAATATGTTTCTAGTATGGTGCTAGGTGGGGCGGTTACTCGTTTTAATACTCGTAGTAATACATTGGTTTATTTAGGCAATACCTTTAAACACTTGTTGCCTTACATGTGGCTGTATCGTTTATTTGCTTTTATTATGATGCCGAAAAAGCGTCATAAAGAGTCTCGACTTTTGTTTGTTCGTGAAGCAAAACGCTTGTGCCAAAAAGAGTTTATAAAATGGTTTAAATTAGCCATGGACGTAAACCCCTTAATGCAGTATTTCAAAGAAAAAGACATTGATATACCCATTCTTTACATTATGGGTAAAGAAGATCACATGTTCCTTGGCCCGGTTAAAGAAATGGTAAAGCGCCATAAAAATAGCGTATTGCAAACTATTCACCATTGCGGCCATGTTTGTAACGTAGAACGCCCTGACTTATTCAATCAACACTCGCTTGCTTTTATCGCCCAGCAAAGTCGTTAAGGGTTATAGAAAGAGTAGGGACAGCTCTTTCTTTTTGACTATAGCCTTAAACTCAAAATAAGACCTAAAGTAATAAAATTTTATTTTTATATCAAAGCGTAGGTTGGGTAGAGCGAAGCGAAACCCAACATGCCATAGCGTCATGCGATTAGTAAAGCCAAGAGAGGCAGCTTTATTTATTAAACTTACTTATTCAATAATGTTCAATTGATATACACTGGCAAGGTAACGTATTGATAAGGATATTAAGTTGTCACAGGTTAAAACTCTCCCTATTACAGTCACACGCTGGCTTTCTCTTTTATTGTGCGCAATTACCGCTGCAACAATTACCGTATTTTTAAGCAAAGTCGGTTTTGTACAGCAAGCTTATATGAAGTGGGGCAGTATTTTAAATACAAGCCCTGTGCTGCATTATAGTTTTGCTTTTCTAGCCGGTATTGGCATCAAGTTAATGCTGGATAAGTTTTATATCTCCCACGCCAAACGCAGTATTGGGTTTAGCTTTAAGTACCCGCCAGTAACGATAAGCTTATGGTTGTCGATAATTCTTATAGGTTCGATTTTTTACTTCACTTCAAACCAAGAAGAGTTAATAGCCGCTACTTCTTGTTTTGAGTATTTCATCGTATTAATTTTAGGCTCTTCCATAATTACAGCTTATCAACAAGGTAATGAAAAAATTAGCCTTAGTTTGGTTGTATGTTTTTCTCTTATAGCTGCAATTAGCGCAGTTTTTATATATTTGCATATCAGTCATACAGGTTTTAGTTGGCCACTTTTTATAGTGGTAGATGTTTACATACTTTCCGTAATATTTTTGATAGGTAAATATGTAAATGGATGGGTTAAAGCTAAATGGAATCGTAATCAAACAACTCTGGACTGTGCGAGTAGCCTTAGTTCAAATGATTTTAAAACATTAGAGCAGTTTAAACATTGGTTTAAAGACGATTCCACTATTAAAAACATAGAACAATTAGAGCCTGACTTGCAGGTTTATGCCACGCGCATTGCTAAGCGGCTTCGGACAGGCGGTGATACAGAAGGATATGAAAAAGGGGAGCACAGCACATAGCGCTATGTGGGCCTTATGGTTGCGGAAAAAGTAGTATAGTTGACAGTATTGTAAGTGAGTTAGCAAAAAGCCCTAAGCAAGATGGGGGCTGGATACACAGTGATATATCAACGTGGGGCGCAGCCAGCGGCAGTGTCGCACATGTGATACTCAGTAATATCATCGATGATATCAGCCAGCACATTGATATGTGTGCTTTTCGTGCGTTACCTAAACATTATACCGAAGCTATGAAATTTGGTCCTAATTGGTTGAAATTCTTATCCTCACTACTCGCAGGGCCAGTTGATATCGATGAACGTTTTTTAAAGCTCAACAAAGTATTAGAAGTAACGAACCATAAATTACTTATAACCTTGCAAGACGTTGATCGTGGTACGGGTGATGAAAACGAAAAGCGCCTAAATGAAATAGCTGCATTGCTGGATAGGTTAAGGAATAAAGACTTAAGTAATATCAACTTTATCGTCGCGATGGGTAATGACAAGCCAGAGGATTTTGAAGTGATCTCAAAAGCGACAGATTATAGAGAAGATATTGCAAAAAATGATTTTAGAAAAACGCTAGCTAGCTTTACTAGAGCCAGTATTGATGAGGCTAAAAACAATCATAGTAAAATCATTCTTTATAGATATAGCAACACCCATGAAAAGAATAAATTAGATCAAGTTATTGCAATTATAGATTCTCCTCGCCAGCTTAAGAAAGTACTACGTCGAGTTAATCAAGCGTGGCAATCTAAAAAATTAATGGGAGAGGTTAATTTTTATTCTTTGCTTATGGTCACGGCACTTCGAGAAGCGAACCCCACTTGCTTTGAGAGATATTGTAAAGCTGATTCTTATCTAGAATCCAAAATTAAAAGTAATGAAGATGATTTAGACAATGTATTACGTGAAATAGCTCAGCTAAGTAAAGAGGACTCAGGTAGTCAGCAAAGTAGCATTATAAAATCTGAGTTTATATATAGTTATCTGCAAGTCATGCTTGATGTTAAAAAAGATAGCGACGGAAAATTAAGGCTCGATTCAAGCAAAGATCATCAACAATCAGTTGGTTGTACACACTCTGATGTTTATTACCTAAGGCGAATACTTTTAGAAAAAGTACCTTCTAATGAGTTAAAAGATCAAGATGTTATGAAGGCTCTAAGAAACGGTGAAAATAAGGAGAAGTTAAATAATCATATACATGAAGCACAGTATAGTTTGTTTGAAAGTAACGCCTTGTTATGCCCTAAGTCAATGCGGTAACTTCAAAAATTACCGCATTGCATGATTTTTCGGTTATTTATTTGGGAAAGATTTAAGAGCTTTATATTCAATTTTCGTATTAGTCGCGTTTAATATTTCGATGCGTGCCCCTTTAAAGCCAATCACATTACTCTCAGTAAGGTCATAATTAACTTCTTGAGAAAAGCTAGGGCGAGCAAAGTCTTTAGAAAACTCACGATACATAAATTTTACTGTATCTTTAGATTTACCATTATAGATCAGCTCTTGTTTGAAACTTGGTTGTGAGATATTAACAAGCTTACCAACTTTAAACTTTGGGTCTGGTGTTGCAATTGGATCTGCTGTACTAAGATCGTAGTAACCTGTTAAGTCTAAAGAGCCATCTGGCTTTAATATTAAATATTCACCATATAATGGTATTCTCCGACCAAAAGTAATATCGTTTACATAATAGTTATTGGCTGATGCTTGATAATATTTTTGTCCCTTGTTATCGATTTTAATAAATGGGAGTTTATGAGGCGTCATCACATATTCACGAGAAGAGCCACCATCACTTATAGTAGTGAATAGCTCTAAGCCTTCGTAAGTATAAGCAATACTTTTTTCGAGCAAAGTATCACCAATTTCGGCTCTTGAGATCTTATTAAGTTCAGGGATATTAATTGTAGTAACATCGTTTATAATTCTTGAAGGCTGTTTAGATGAGCAGCCAGATAGAGTAATTAAAATGAAGAGTATTGCTGTATAGTTATGTTGCATATTCACATCCTTGTTTTGTTGTTTATAAGACCTTATCAACATAAATCACTATAAACAATGGGTATTGATTACTATGTTGATTGTGCTTAGAGCTGTTCGCGACTCTAAGCCCGTAACCCCTAACCCGTAGCCCGTAATTTAAGATGCTTGTTGGGTTTCGTTCCACTCAACCCAACCTACGGTGTTTAAATTGCCATTGAGCTGCTCGCGACTCTAAGCCCGTAACCCGCAGCCCGTAGCTCTTACTCTTCTATCGCACTCACCACAAAATACGGATTCAAGTACTCATCTTTAGTGTTATAAATAAGTGGGCTGCCATCGAGCTTAGTTACTTTAGCGCCGGCTATTTCGGCAATGGCGTGGCCTGCGCCGGTATCCCATTCACAGGTTGGGCCTAAGCGTGGGTAAATGTCGGCGCTGCCTTCAGCAACTAAGCACAGTTTAAGTGAGCTGCCTTTTGACACCATTTCAACCTCATCAAAGCGTCTTACAAATTCAGCTAAATCGGGAGAGGGGTGCGAGCGACTACCTACAACACGAATAAGGCCATTGTTAGGTTTGGTGGTAACTTTAAGCTCGATGCGCTCATCGCCTTTATCTTTAAAAGCACCAATGGCTTCAGCGGCTATGTACGATACACCTAGCGCAGGGGCATCAACCACAGCTAAAACTGGTTTGCCGTTTTCGATTAAGGCAATATTAACGGTAAACTCGCCGTTCTTTTTAATAAATTCTTTGGTGCCATCAATTGGGTCAACCAGCCAGTAGCTGTTCCATGTTTGGCGAACGTCCCAACCAATGTCGGCGCTTTCTTCACTCAATACAGGAATATCGGGAGTGAGTTTTTTTAATCCTGCACTAATGATTTTATGAGCTGCTAAGTCGGCGTCGGTTACGGGGCTTTCATCAGCTTTGTATTCAACGTTAAAGTCTTTGTTGTAAATACCCATAATCGCGCTTCCTGCTTCGCGAGCGAGAATGAGGGTTTCTTCTAGCAGTTCAGTTTGGTTCATTAGATGGGCCTATAGTATATGCTGATGTTTTAGATACGTTATCAGTTGATCTACCGATTGGTCTAGGGTGTTTTTACTAGTATCTAAAATTATTTCAGGATTAACCGGCGGCTGGTAAGTAGAATCAATTCCGGTAAAGTGTTTAATTTCACCAGCGCGCGCCTTTTTATATAAGCCTTTTGGGTCGCGACTTTCACACACCTCAAGAGGGGTGTCGATGAATACTTCGATAAATTCACCCCCCTCAACTAACTCACGAACCATATCGCGCTCAGCTTTAAAAGGAGATATAAACGCAGTAAGGACTAACAAACCAGCGTCAACCATTAGCTTGGCGGTTTCCCCTACGCGGCGGATATTTTCAACGCGATCGGCATCACTAAAGCCTAAATCTTTACATAAACCATGGCGTACATTGTCGCCATCAAGTAAATAGGTGTGTGCGCCTTGCTGATTGAGTGCTGCTTCTAGTGCATTCGCAACGGTACTTTTACCTGAACCTGAAAAACCAGTAAACCATAAAATAGCGCTCTTATGCTTTTTTTGTTCGCTGCGCTGAATTTTAGTGGTGGCGTAATTATGCCAAACAATATTGTTATCCATTTGCTGTGTCTCTTTATGCTATAAGCGCGGGCATTAAAACGGAAATACCAGCGGGATCAAAGTCAGTACGGTGATTGAATAAATAATAGAAAGCGGTAGCCCCATCATTACATAGTCTTTTCGTCGGTAGTTCCCTGCGCTGTAAACCATTAAGTTAGTTTGATAACCAAAAGGTGAAATAAAGCTGGCTGAAGCGCCAAATGCAACTGCCATAATAAACGGCAAAGGTTCTACGTTAAAACCAATGGCCAATGAGTAGGCAACCGGAAACGATAGCGCTGCTGCGGCATTATTAGTGATCAATTCAGTAAATAACACCGTCATTAAAAATATAGCGATAAATGCGCCATAAGGGCCAAAGTCGCCTAGCACTATAAACATGGCATCTGATATTTGCCCAGCAAGGCCAGTGCCTATCATCAGCTTAGCTAAACCTATAGCACTGCCCACGACAGCAAGTAACTCAATAGGAAAGCGACGCTTTATTTCGCTCAACTTAATAGTACCACACAGCATTAGGCCAATAAGTAATACTAACAAGCCCTTAACCAGCGGTACTGCACCTAAAATACTTAACCCCAGCACACCCGCAAAGCTTAACAGCACAATATTTGATTGCTTTGCACCGAGGTGGGTTTGTAAATCAAGCCCTGAAATATACACAAACTCGCGTTTTAAGTTAGTTAAGTCATAAAAGCTTTTACCAGGGGCTAGAATGAGTGAATCACCCGCTTGTAATCGCACTTGCCCAAGCCCGCCTTGTAAGCGGTCATGCCCACGGCGAATAGCAATAACGGCAGCATGAAATTGCTCTCTAAAGCGGGCTTCTTTTACCGTTTTGCCAATTAATTTAGACGACTGGCTAACGACAACTTCAACGAGGTGTTCTATATCTTTTTCGTGTTTGTCGTGAACTACTTTTAAGCCATCAAAGCGAGTAAGCAAAGGCACCGATTTTATGTCGCCAACAAACAGCAGTATGTCGTCTTGTTGAATAATATGTTGGGGGGTAACGGCGCAAATGCGGTTGCCATCACGAATAATTTCAGCCAAAAATAAGTCTTTTAGATCGCGTAAACCGTTTTCCTCTACAGTACAATTTATTAGCTTTGAGCCACTTTGTACTTTCCCTTCTAAATAAAAAGGCACAACTTCTTGGCTATTTTTACCATTGTCGGGCAGGCATTTTAGCATCACTAAAATAGTGATTAAGCCCACACTAAGTGCGCCTAAACCCACCAAGGTAAAATCAAAAAAGCCCAGTGGCGCCATGCCCGCATCTACTGCAAAGCCATTTACGATTAAGTTAGTAGAGGTGCCAATAAGCGTAATAGTCCCCCCTAAAATCGCGGTGTACGACAAGGGTAACAGCAGCTTTGAGGGAGAGTGGTTTGGGTTATCCTTTATGGCGGTAATTAATGAGGCAACTACCGCGGTATTATTAGTAAACGACGATAAAAAGGCGGTAGACAGCCCTAACTTAGTTACTGACTTAACTAAACTACCACTGGATAACGATTTAGCTAAGCGTTGAATAAGTGTGGTTTTTTCTATCGCTATCGACACTAAAATTAATAACACTAAAGTAATTAATGATGAATTAGTGTAATTAACCAGCATGCTTTCTAAATCTATTAACCCGGTTAAGTAGCTTGTGCCTATGGCACTTACAAATAACCATGCAGGATTAATACGGGTGCCAAATAGGCACCCGACTAAAAGCAACATAATGCCTGTTAAAATGAGCTGTTCTACCATGCTTTAAATGTTCCTAACAGGCGTTCATTAACGTTATAGCTTTGAAATATCAAGCGCTTGCCAATGTGGGAAGTGCTTGCGTACAAGGGCATTAAATTCAACTTCAAAGTCGCTGAATTGTCCCGCATTTTCTTCACTTTGCAGTACCTGTTCTATCATTCCTGCTGCAACCGTTAAGTTTGATAAACGATCAATAAGAATAAACGAACCGGTTTCATGATTATGATGGTACTGATCGGCTAAAACAGTCTCGGTCAGCTCCAGTGTCACAATCGCAATTTCGTTTAACTGCAATGAATCTGCACTGCCATGCTCTAGCGTGTTTACATCAATTGTGTGGTCAATTTTTGTGACCATTGCCGAGGTGTTTTTGCTGCCAAGTTTAAGGTTGTAACTTTTACCGAGCACCAATGGTGACTCGTGCATCCACACAATTTTAGCCTGTAATTGGTTAGTTACTTGCGCTTGCGAATTCGCAGGTACAATAACGTCCCCTCGGCTAATATCTATTTCAGTATTAAGTGTCACTGTAATTGCTTGACCTGCCTCGGCGGTGTCGAGGTTGCCATCAAAAGTCACAATTTCTTTAATATGTGATTTTTTACCTGAAGGCAGTACCTTCACCTCATCACCTACACGTAATTTACCTGATGTAAGCGTGCCTTGAAAACCACGGAAGTTTAGATTAGGGCGTACCACGTATTGCACCGGAAGACGCGCTTCAAAACCAGTGTCGATTTCAGCGGCTGGTGAGTCTTCTAACAGCTCAAGCAACGGCTTGTCGGTGTAATAAGGAGTATGTGCAGAGCGAGTTACTACGTTATCGCCTTTAAGTGCCGACATAGGCACAAACTTAATGTTTGATACGTTAAGTTGCTTGGCAAATTTTAAATAATCAGCTTTAATTTTTTCATAAACGGTTTCGTCAAAATCAACAATATCCATTTTGTTAACCGCAACCACAAACTGCTTAATGCCTAATGAGTCACAAATAAAACTATGTCGTTTAGTTTGTACCTGCACACCATAACGTGCATCCACTAAGATAATGGCAACATCACTGGTTGATGCACCGGTAACCATGTTTCGGGTGTACTGCTCATGCCCTGGGGTGTCGGCAATAATAAATTTACGCTTAGCGGTTGAGAAGTAACGGTACGCTACGTCAATTGTTATGCCTTGCTCACGCTCAGCTTGTAGACCATCAACTAACAATGCTAAATCAAGCTCTTCACCGGCGTTACCCACTTTTTCGTTATCTTTGTGAAGCGCGGCTAGCTGATCTTCATAAATTTGGTGACTATCGTGCAGTAGGCGGCCAATTAAGGTAGATTTACCGTCATCCACACTGCCACAAGTCAGCATACGCAATAAGCTTTTATCTTGTTGACGTGCTAGGTAAGCGTCTATACCAATTTCTTTTACTTCATTAAATGTATCGTTATTTAGGTTAGACATTAGAAATACCCCTCACGTTTTTTCTTCTCCATAGAGCCTGCTGAGTCATGATCTATCACTCGACCTTCGCGTTCAGATGACGATGAAAGCAGCATTTCTTCAATAATTTCGGTTAGATTGCTGGCGGTAGATTCAACCGCACCAGTCAGCGGGTAACAGCCTAATGTTCTAAAGCGAACCGACTTCATTTGCGGTACTTCACCTTCATTAAGCGGCATGCGATCGTCATCAACCATAATTAGCGTACCATCGCGCTCTACCACTGGGCGCTCTTTAGCAAGGTATAGTGGCACCATTTCGATGTTTTCTTGATAAATGTATTGCCAAATATCTAGTTCAGTCCAGTTAGATAGTGGGAATACACGAATGCTTTCACCTGGGTTTACTTGGCTGTTATAGGTATTCCAAAGCTCAGGGCGTTGGTTTTTAGGATCCCAGCGATGGTGTTTATCACGAAATGAGTAAACACGCTCTTTAGCCCGTGATTTCTCTTCATCACGACGTGCGCCACCAAATGCGGCATCAAAACCGTACTTATTCAGCGCTTGCTTTAGCCCTTGAGTTTTCATGATATCGGTATGTTTACCCGAACCATGAGTAAACGGGCCTACACCCATCTCGATGCCTTCAGGGTTTTTGTGTACGATTAAATCAAAGCCGTACTCTTTAGCTAAACGGTCGCGAAACTCAATCATTTCACGAAACTTCCAGTTGGTGTCTACGTGTAATAACGGAAACGGAATTTTCGCAGGGTAAAATGCTTTACGAGCTAAATGCAAAAGTACCGATGAGTCTTTACCGATTGAGTAAAGCATAACTGGGTTCTCAAACTCAGCGGCGACTTCGCGCATGATTTTGATACTTTCAGCTTCGAGTTGCTGAAGGTGAGTTAAAGCCATTGTTGGTCGTCCTACTAAAATGATTAAATTAAAATCTGTTAAACTACGCTACGTCTGTCAGTGGTTGAGCAAAGCTACTGATCTGTGCTTTTTCGCCAAACCAGTTCAATTCTTTATGCAGCGAAGCCACTTCACCAATAATGAGTAATGCCGGTGAAATAATATCATATTGTTCAATTAGCTGCGCTAATTGGTCTAACTGTCCTGTGACAACGCGTTGATTTTTGCGTGTGCCATTTTCAATTATTGCCACTGGCGTTGTTGCTTCTCGCCCGTGTTTTAATAGCTCGGCTTGTATATGCGGCGATTTAATCACCCCCATATAAATAGCCAGTGTTTGGTTTTTTTGTGCAAGTGACTGCCAATTAAGCTCTTGGCCTTCCTTTTTACAGTGACCAGTAACAAATTGAATGGCTTGGGCATGGTCGCGATGCGTTAAAGGAATACCTGCATAGGCACTACAGCCTGCGGCCGCTGTTATACCTGGCACTATTTGGTAATTTACGTTATTGGCTGACAGTACTTGTACTTCTTCGCCACCACGACCATAAATAAACGGGTCGCCGCCTTTAATACGGCATACTTTTTTACCTTGCTTCGCTAAATCAACTAGCATCTTATTGGTATCTTCTTGAGCTACGCTATGATCGCCTAAGCGTTTACCCACACAAATTAAATCGGCATCGCGGCGCACTAATTCCATGATTTCATCAGAAACCAAGTAATCATATACCACCACGTCGGCTTGTTGCATTAGCTGCAATGCTTTTAGCGTAAGTAGCTCTGGGTCGCCTGGGCCTGCACCGACTACGTATACTTCACCTTCAGGCTCTACTTTGGCATCTAGCATTTGCTCTAGTTGTTGCTCAGCGCCATGGGTATCACCGGTTTGGACTTTACTCACTACTGATGAATCAAACACGCCTTCCCAAAACTGGCGACGATCGGCGAAGTGTTTAAAGCGTTGTTTTACTTTATGACGAAAACCACCGACTAAGTTGGCGAGAGGGCCAATATGCTGAGGAATAAGTGTTTCGAGCTTTTCACGTAAACGTCTTGCTAATACCGGTGCTGTGCCTGCACTTGAAATCGCAATGGTAATTGGGTTGCGATCAACAATAGAGGGGAAAATAAAGGTACATTTAGGTTGATCATCCACCACGTTCACAAACACATTACGTGCATTGGCGAGTTCAAATACCGTATTATTAACTTCATCATTGTCGGTGGCAGCAATAATCAAAATTTTGCCATCAAGGTGTGACTCTTCAAAATAGGCATCTATTAAAGTTACTTCATTGTTGTGCGCATGTTCTTTTAATTCATCACAAAACCACGGGGCAACTAAAGTTACAGCAGCACGCGCTTTCAAAAATGCGCGGCATTTTCGCAAGGCAACCTCTCCACCGCCAACCACCAATACTGGCTTGTTGTCGAGTTTGGTAAAGATAGGTAAATATTGCACTGAGTAAGGCCCCTAAAAAAGATAATAAAGTATTTAACACAAAGGCAGAATATAGCGGCTATTGATAAGTAAAAAATAATTAAATCTTAGTTGATATACTCAAAAGTTATATAAACTGTGTTTTTTAGGTCTAAATCTTATTTAGTAAGGATTAGAGTGCTGTTTAGTATAAAAAGCGCGCTTATAGTGTTTGGTTATGAGCTATAGCAAGATTAAGCTATGATGCTTATATAGTTTAAGGTTTTTAAAATTTCATGGGCATAAAATGACAAATAATACTCAAAACGCCATGCTAGTTGTTAGTTTAATGGATTTAACCAGTTTAAACACCGATGATAATCAAGCTAGTATTAATGCATTAGTAAACAGTATTGATCCTAAGTTAGGCACTCCCGCTGCAGTTTGTGTGTTTAGTGAATTTGTAGATGATGCAAAAATAGCACTCGCTAATCGTTTATTGAATCATGTAAAAGTGGCTACAGTAACTAACTTTCCTACAGGTGATGCGCCACTCAATGAAGTACTTAATGAAACGCTAATAGCCATAGAGCGCGGGGCTGATGAAATTGACTTAGTCATTCCTTATAAAGCGCTTATAAAAGGCGAAGCCAATACCGTGCTGGAATACGTGAGTGAAAGTAAAAAAGCATGTGGTAGTCGCGCTCAACTTAAAGTGATCATTGAAAGCGGTGAGCTAAGAACACCTGCACTTATCACTCAAGCAACCGAGCTTGCTATTCAAGGGGGAGCAGATTTTGTAAAAACCAGCACCGGTAAAGTCGCGGTTAATGCCACGCTTGAAGCAACTGAAATTATGCTTAAAGCTATTAAAAATTCATCAAAATCAGTTGGCTTTAAAGCCGCTGGCGGGGTAAAAACGACAGGTGATGCCAATACTTATTTGCAGTTAGCAACTGAGGTTATGGGTCATGATTATTTAGCACCAGAGACATTTAGGTTTGGCGCCTCCTCGCTGTTAAATGACGTTTATAAGGTCTTGAATGAAACGCAGCAGTGATGCCGAAAAACAACAATTAGAGCACGATGCAGCTAAGTTGTTTTTACGTTGCTATGAACAGCAAACCGGCATTCATATGCGCCATATTTGGCATAATGAACCGAATAGACCCGATGTAAGTTGTTATCAAGCAAATGAGCAACTCGATATAGAAGTAGCGCATTTATACGCCAGCGAAACCGAAGCCATGGCTGTGTTAGGGCGACCACTGTCGATACAAATGCAACGTGACTTAGCTGACATGGCACAACAGCCCAGTGAACACCGACTGCAATCCGCACTAGGACGATTGCTCAAGCAAAAAGCCACCAAGCGCTATTACTCAAAACGTACCTGGCTGCTAATTCGTAACGCCAGCACTATTTGGCACAGAAGTGATTTTGAAGCGACAGTCAAAAAAATAGCTTTTCCAAATACCCATCAATTTGAGCAAATTTGGTTGTTATGCGATTTTTATTGCGGTGAGTTATTACGAGTAGATTAAAAGCGGCTTGAGGATAGCCGCTTTCTTGATTGAAATTTAATTGTGTTGCTTAGTTAAATTGAAACATGCTGCCTAGACTTTCAAGTCCTGATTTTTGAGTTTTTGCTAAACATTTTGTGTCATCTAAAGACTTCTTTGTTGTTTCATCGGCAAGACCTGTCACTTTTAAGCTCTTTTCTTGTTGATATTCGCGCAGTGCTAATACAGTTTGGCGGTCGTATTTTACGTCTTCAGTCTCAAATTCTTCATAATTAGGTTGGTTTTTTAAATACCCTAAGCAAACCAAGTTCATACGAGACATTGCTAAGTCCATTTTTTCATAATGTGGCATTCTATGATTTGGCACATCAACAGCGACGGCAGCAGGTGCCGCTTTTTTACGAGTTACCTTTGGCGGTGGTGGTGCTGTATAGCCTGCAGCAAGCGTGTTGTTTTGGTTGTAGCGATAATAGGTATCTGGGATTTTAGTTTCTAAAAATTCAACGGCTTTAATTATTACTTCACGTAGTGCTTTTTCTTTTGGTGTATCTGACCAACCGCTAAGACTCCCTCCAACCAATGCGCCACCAAAGTTTGTTGCTGCGCTGGTAAAATTAAAATCTTTACTACCGCCTTCAACACTAGTTGCGGCTAAAATACGTGAAGTGCGGGTATCGATTAACCTTAGGTCAATAGCCATATGCGATCCAGAAAAGCCAGCTGAAACAGAGCTAAACACATCACCAATAAAACCGCCCGATCCAACACTTGCGCCTGAACTGTCATCATCAAACTCAGTAACCGCTGCAACGACGACAATCTCAGCGCCTTCAATTTCGCCATACGCTGCACCCGATTGTGCACTCACTCTGCCCGATACTGCTAAATCTTGCTCCGAAAGCACAGCGTCTAGTGCTTGGCGCTCTAATACAATAAAGCGATTAGTGCCAACAAGGGCGGTGGTAAGTTGATCTGCCATACCTTCACCAATTTCTTTTCGCCACCATCTTGAGTTATTTGATTTATCAGTGAAACGCGCCACGGCGATACGTGCTTTAGGGCCATTGTATTTTTGTTTACTTACTTCATTAATGTCAGGTGAATTTTTATTTGAAGTGACGTTGGTTGAAGTGCTTTGACATGCGCTTAAGCTTGTTATCAATGCTGTGGCAAGTAGCGTTTTTTGTATGGATGAGAGCATAGTATTTTCCTTAATTTATCTACTTAATTACATTTGTAGTTATTTTTTAGCAATGGCTAATTAAGGTTAATTTAAATAAATCAGTAGCTTAAAAATAGTACTCAGGCGAAAGCTTTGAGTACAGATGCGAAGCTAACTACTTTTACATGCTTGCGCTTCTCTGTATTGTTTTGGTGTAAGTGAATATTTGGCTTTGAAGCAACGGGCAAAGTAACTTTGAGAACTAAAGCCGGTGTTATCTGCAACTAAACCTATGGTTAAGTCGCTATCAGTTAATAATTTTGCTGCATATTCTAGGCGGGTATTGCGAATGTAATCACTGGGTGTAATGTCAAAAAGTGCTTTCATTTTTAATTGCAGTGCACGAGGGCTCAAACACATTGCACTGGCAAACTCTTCGACGCTAAACAGTTCATTTTGGTAATTGTCACGCAAGATTGTTTTTAAGCGCTCAGTAAACGTGTAATCTTTATTCTGCTCTATTTGCGCATCTAAGGTCACAGCATGTGCTTGGGCTGATAACTGGTTTATTAGGTGCTTATTTAACGCATCACGAATGCCTAATAAGCCATGAATCCGACTTTTTAATAATGATGCTTCAAAGGGTTTACACAGGTAGTCATCGGCCAGCAAATCAAGCCCTTTGATTCTGCTGCGACTGTCTGCTTTGGCAGAGAGTAATAAAACAGGAATGTGGTTTATTGAAATGTCTGAGCGAATAGCGCTTAGAAGCTGATATCCATCCATTGTTGGCATCATTACGTCGCTGAGTACTATATCGGGCATTTGAGTTTGGCACAGCATAAGCCCTTCTTCTCCATTGATAGCGGTGAGGCAGGTGTAGTTATCACTAAACAATGAAAACAGTAACTCACGCATTTCTTCGTTATCTTCAACAATGAGTAGTTTTTTGTTGTTTTTTAGTGGCATAGTTTGAGAGGACGATAATTGTTTATCCGTTAATAAGTTATCTGATTCACACAATGGCAACGTGACTGTGAAGCAACTTCCCTTGTTTATTTTACTGACTAATGAAATTTGCCCACCGTATTGCTCTACAAGCTGCTTAACCAGCGCGAGACCTATACCACTGCCTGTTTGGTTGTGTGTTGCAACACGAGTAAAACGTTCAAAAATAAGCGCTTGCTGGTGTTCTTCGATACCAATACCAGTATCAGATACCGTTATAACAACATTATTGTTTGTGTTAGAAAGCGTTAGGTTAATGGTTCCATCTGATGGGGTGTATTTAAGTGCATTGGTCAATAAATTATCAATAATAGATAAAGTATGCTTAGTTTCTAAATTTATATAACTAGGACGTTGCGTATTGTCTTTAAAGGAAAAACTAATATTTTTTTGAGTAAACAAAATAGTAAAGTCGTCTACTATTTGTGCTATAAAAGGGCTTATAGAATAAGCAGATACATACTCTATAGTCGCACTTGGGCGCTGACTGAGCTGTAATAGCTCATTGATTAAATTAAGCAGACGGTGCCCGTTGCGTTTAATTATAGAAACTTGATGTTGCGCTTGAGCACCGAGTTGTTGCTGTTGTAAGTTTTCTACTGGCGCTAAAATTAAGCTCAGTGGCGTTTTAAGTTCATGGCTAATATTATCTAAAAATTGGGTCTTTAGTTGAGTAAGCTTTCTTTCTTGTTGAATGAGTTGCTCTGCGGTTTTAGCTCGATAGCGTGACGCTAAAATTAACCATGTAATAATCAAAGCTATTATAAAATAAGTCGCATACGCCAATTTCGTTTGCCACCAAGGAGGCGTTACTGTCAGCTTTAGCATAGTGTGAACTTTGCTCCATTGCCCGTATTGATCGCTAACTTTTAATTGTAATTGATAGTCACCTGCACTTAGCTGTGAATAGTTAACTTGTCGTTGGCTTGCATCGGTATAGATAAATTGCTTATCTAAACCACTTAGCTTGTAAGCATACTGGTATTGATTAGCCGATGAAGCATTATTAACGGCTGAATATTTAAAGCCAATGACCCCTTGGCTAGTTGGAAAAGAGAGTTTTTTAGTATGATTTATTAATTTTGCTGGCTGTTTTTGATCTGTTAGATAGTTTTTTGTTGTACTTGCTTGGTTATAAATTAATAGCTCAGTTAATACTGGGGTTGGGGCTGAAATACTCAGTTGCAGTTTACTAGGGTTAAACTGATTAAAGCCATTGATTCCACCAAAAAATAGCTCACCATCAGCTGCTTGAAAAGCGGCACCTAAAATAAACGAATTATGCTGCACGCCGTCACGAGGTAAAAAATGCTGCATAGCTTGATTAGTGGGATTATAGCGAGTGAGTCCTTGATTACTGCTTAGCCATAGGTAGCCTTGTCTATCATCTTTAATGGCAAAAATATTATCGTTTAGTAATCCATCATGTTCGGTAATATAAGTGATTTTTTGTGTTTTTTTATCAAGGCGGTTTAAGCCACCAAAGGTACCCACCCATAGGGTATCGTTATTTTGCAGGTGCAAAGAGGTGACCATATTATGGCTTAAACCAGTCTGCGATGTCTGATCCGAGGGGTAATGAGTAAATGATTCATCCGCTATGCTTAGATAGTCTAAACCTGCACGCGTCCCGACCCATAATCCATCCGCATTGTGATCATAGAGCACGGTAAATACGGTATTGTTAGCAAGGCTATTTACAGAGTCGTCGTGCTTGTAATGTTGAACTTCTAAGGTGTCGGGATTAAAGCGTGTTAAACCTTGGTTGCTACCTAGCCATAAATTTCCTTTAGGATCACTCGTTATCGCATAAACACGATCGCTGCTAAGTTGATGACTTTGCGTTGTATAGGCAATAAAATTATCTTCAACTGGATTGTATTGCAGTAACCCACCGCCATAGGTACCAATCCAAAGTCGCTGTTGGTTATCTTCATGCAGGCTAAATACATTATTATTAGTAAGGCCGCTTTGCAATTTTGAGTTAACTTTATAGCGCTTAAAGCCAGTGTCGGTTTGTTTGTTTAAGCCATCACGCGTACCAACCCATAACCGACCTTGTGAATCTTTAAGTAGAGCGCGAACAAAATTATGGCTAATAGTAGTCTCGTCATCGCTCAAGTGCTGTTGATGCGAAAATTGATTTTGCTTTTTATCATAACGTTGCAAGCCATAGCCATCAGTACCAATCCAAATGATACCGAACTGGTCTTGATAGACTGACAAAAGGTAATCATTAGCAAGCCCATTTAGTTGCTGTTTATTGTACGGTATGTGCTGAAAATTCTTTTTAGATGTACTTTGCTCTGTTTTGTAAAATAAACCGTTTCCATAACTTGTAAGCCACAAGGTATCGGTGTCGTCAATTAATATATCGGTGATCCATACATCTGCAAATTGAGCAAACTCCGCAAAAGCCTCTGTTGTTGGAATAAATAAGCTAAGGCCTTGTTTGCTTGCTAGTAATAGCTGCCCTTGTGTATCTAAGTGTAACCGCCATAAATTTTTATGGCTCTTTGCTATGTGTTTAAACGTTTTTAGCTCGGGGTTAAATTTAATTAATCCCTCGTTGGTCGCTAACCAGATATTCTGTTGAGCATCTATTACGATATCTTGTATGACGGTATTAGCTTGCTCGGGGCTAGTATAGCTAAATGACTCAACTTCATTGTTGACTATATTTAATCGTGTTAACTTTCCATGTTCATGGCCTAACCAAATATTATTTAGGTTATCTGACGCCAGTGACCATATACGGTTATCAGTAATCGCCAACTCAGTTTGCGTATTAAAAACCTTAAATTGACCGGTTTGAATATCAAGTAAGTTTAAACCATTACTGGCTGTAGAAAACCAGATAGCATGAGGGCCCCCAGTAAGGCAATCGGTGACCCAGTTTCCTGAAATACTAGCCTCAGTAGGGTGAGACTTGAAGCGTTTAAACTCATAACCATCAAAGCGATTAAGACCGCCTTGTGTGGCAAACCAATGAAACCCTTGCTCATCAGTGATGCTGCATGTAATCGAGTTTTGCGATAATCCTTGCTCACTCGAATATGTATCTAAGTGAATAGGGCGGGCAATAAGCATGCTATGAAACAAGCAAAAAATACTTAAAATGAGGGTTTTGAATAGGGTTTGAAGTAAAGGCACGGGCTTCCTTGTGCAGGCAGTATTCCTAAAATTGAAACAATCATAAACTGCTTTTTTAATAATGTTAAGTTTGATTTTTACAGCCGTCAGTGAGATTTTAAGTTATGGGTATCTTTTTACTCTTGTGTTAATGAATTGCGTAAGTATAATAGGCATCCACTTTGCAGGGGCGTAGTTCCAATTGGTAGAACAGCGGTCTCCAAAACCGACGGTTGGGAGTTCGAATCTCTCCGCCCCTGCCAATTTTTTACAAAGTGAGTAAAGTCTAGAATTAAAAATCGGTTTAAGTAAGCTTGTTTTTAAGTTTAGATTTTAATGGATTAACCCTGTCGACGTGCAGGGTTGTTGTGTCTGTAGTTAAGGTAATAATATTATGAGCACGAATGTGGAAACACCATCAAGTGGGATGGATGCGGTAAAGTGGCTTGTGGCAATTGCGCTACTTGCAGGCGCAGTAGTTGGTAATTATATGTATGCAGATCAGTCTGTATTATTACGTGCTATTGGTGTTGTTGTTGCCGTTGCAGCTGGTTTAGGCATCGCAGCAGTAACTGAAAAAGGACGTACCTTCCTAGCTTTTGCAAAAGAAGCACGTATTGAAGTTCGTAAAGTAGTTTGGCCAACGCGTCAAGAGACAACGCACACGACATTAATCGTAATGGTTGCAACAGTGATTATGGCATTAATCCTTTGGGGATTAGATGGCATATTATTCCGCGCTGTAGGCTTTTTAACTGGATTGGAGATCTGATCCCATGTCGGATGAGAATAACGAAAAGAAACTACGTTGGTACGTAGTACAGGCTTTCTCAGGTTATGAGAAGCGTGTTGCTCAAACATTATTAGAGCATATTAAAATCAAAGGTTTAGAAGACAGCTTTGGTGAAGTATTAGTTCCTACTGAAGAAGTAGTAGAGATGCGTGCTGGTCAAAAGCGTAAATCTGAGCGTAAATTCTTCCCAGGTTACGTACTAGTACAAATGGATATGAATGATGCCAGCTGGCACTTAGTAAATAGCACTGAACGTGTTATGGGCTTTATTGGTGGCACATCAGACCGTCCTGCGCCTATCAGCACAAAAGAAGCTGATCGTATTCTTAACCGTCTACAAGAGAACGCAGAAGCGCCTAAACCAGCAACATTATTTGAGCCGGGTGAAGTGGTTCGAGTTACTGATGGTCCATTTGCAGACTTTAGTGGTGTGGTTGAAGAAGTTGACTACGAAAAGAGCCGCGTAAAAGTGTCTGTACTTATTTTTGGTCGTTCTACGCCAGTTGAACTTGAATTTGGTCAAGTTGAACAAGATAAGTAATTGATTTAAAGCGTTGTGTTAAAAATTCCTTAATTTTTGGCACGAAGCTTGATAAAGGCCGCTGATTAACTTATAATCAGCGGCCTTTTTGTATTCAGGGAAAACGTTTGTTTAACTGTTTACTAAAAAGTGAGAAACCAATTTTTAAACTGGGAAGCCGCTAGAGTACGCGTCCTCGCGCGCACAAGGCTAAGACCCACCTAATGAGGTATTTATAATGGCTAAGAAAGTTGAAGCTCTAATCAAGCTACAAGTTGCTGCTGGTATGGCTAACCCTAGTCCTCCAGTAGGTCCAGCACTAGGTCAACACGGTGTAAACATCATGGAATTCTGTAAAGCGTTCAACGCACGTACAGAATCTATCGAAAAAGGCGCTCCAGTTCCTGTAGTGATCTCTGTTTACGGCGACCGTTCATTTACGTTTGACATGAAAACGCCACCGGCTGCTTACTTACTTAAGAAAGCTGCAGGTATCAAATCTGGTTCAGGCCGTCCTAACACTGAAAAAGTAGGCACAGTAACTCGTGCTCAACTTGAAGAAATCGTTGAGACAAAGAAACCAGACCTTACAGCTTCTGATTTAGAAGCTGCGGTTCGCACTATCGCAGGTTCTGCGCGTGCGATGGGCTTGAACGTAGAGGACTAAGATAATGGCTAAATTAACTAAACGTATGCGTACTATCCGCGAAAAAGTGGAAGTAACTAAAGATTACGAAATTAACGAAGCAGTTGCTCTTTTAAAAGAATTAGCGACAGCTAAATTCGTAGAAAGTGTTGACGTTGCTGTTAACCTTGGTATCGATGCTCGTAAATCTGATCAAAACGTTCGTGGTGCTACTGTACTACCTAACGGTACTGGTCGTGACGTTCGTGTTGCTGTATTCACTCAAGGCGCTAATGCAGAAGCTGCAAAAGAAGCCGGTGCTGAATTAGTAGGCATGGAAGATCTTGCTGACCTAGTTAAGAAAGGCGAGATGAATTTTGACGTTGTTGTTGCATCACCAGACGCTATGCGTGTTGTTGGTCAACTAGGTCAAATCTTAGGCCCACGTGGTCTAATGCCAAACCCTAAAACTGGTACTGTAACACCTAACGTTGCAGAAGCAGTTAAAAATGCGAAAGCAGGTCAAGTGCGTTACCGCAATGACAAAAATGGTATCATCCATACTACTATTGGTAAGGTTGATTTCACTGCTGAGCAGTTACAACAAAACCTTGAAGCTCTAATTGTTGCGCTTAAGAAGGCTAAACCTTCTCAAGCTAAAGGTGTTTACTTGAAGAAAGTAACTATCTCTACAACAATGGGCGCAGGTGTTTCTGTTGACCAAGGCACTTTAAGCACAGTTGTTGCTTAATTGAGTGTTTACATGGCGTGAAATTTGTACTATAATTTTGCGCCATTTTGCTGATTAATTTAGTTAATCGCAAAGTAAAGAATTCGGGTTGAAGTCCATAATTTCGAAGCGCCTTCGGGCAACGCAATAAATTGGGCTTCCGTCCAAGACCGTAGGCGGCTTCGGCCTTAATATTACCTACGTAGACGGTGTGAATCCCCAGATAGATTTTTCCTAATCTTCTGGCTCTCGCCGTAAAAAGCATCTCCATCTTTATTGATGGGGAAGAGTAAAACAGGGAAGCCGATGTACGGTAACCCATTAAACCAGGAGTAACACCCATGGCTTTAAATCTTCAAGGCAAAAAGGCAATTGTTGCTGAAGTCAACGAAGCAGCCACTGGTGCTCTATCTGCAGTAGTTGCAGATTCTCGTGGTGTAACAGTTGGTGCAATCACTGCCCTTCGTAAAGAAGCTCGCGAAGCGGGTGTTTGGATGAAAGTTGTCCGTAACACTCTAGCTAAACGTGCTCTTGAAGGAACAGACTTTGAATGCCTATCTGATTCATTTGTTGGTCCAAGCTTAATCGCTTTCTCATCAGAGCACCCAGGTGCTGCTGCGCGTATCTTTTCAGACTTCGCGAAAAAGAATGAGAAATTTGAGCTTAAAACGGCCGCTTTTGAAGGTAATGTAGTAGATGCAGCTATGCTTGCAACTCTACCTACATACGACGAAGCTGTTGCACGCTTAATGAGCGCTATGAAAGAAGCGTCTGCTGGTAAATTGTGTAAAACAATTGAAGCAGTACGTGTACAGAAAGAAGAGCAAGCTGCTTAATTTTAAGCTGTTTAATCCCTTTCGGTGTAAATTTATTTGGACCTTAGAGTCCGTTAATTATTAGGAAATTTGTAATGTCTGTAACTAAAGACCAAATCCTTGACGCAATTGCTGAAATGTCAGTAATGGACGTTGTTGCTCTAGTTGAAGCAATGGAAGAAAAATTCGGCGTAACTGCTGCAGCTGCTATGGTAGCAGGTCCTGCTGCTGAAGCTGCTGAAGAGAAAACAGAATTTGACGTAATCCTTACTGGCGCTGGCGCTAATAAAGTTGCGGCAATCAAAGCTGTACGTGGCGCAACTGGTCTTGGCTTAAAAGAAGCTAAAGCTCTAGTTGAAGCTGCTCCAACTCCAGTTAAAGAAGGTATCTCTAAGGAAGAAGCTGAAGCTCTTGCTAAAGACCTTACAGAAGCTGGTGCTGAAGTTGAGGTTAAGTAATCTAGCTTTTGCTAGGTTCGCTGCCTGAGAAATCAGGCAAGGGCTGGTGATTATTTAATCACCGGCCTTTTTGCGCTATAGAGCGACTATTCTTATAGCGCAAATAAAATCTGATTTATTCTTTAATTTCAACGCTTTATAGTTTGCTAGTGTTGAGGTGGGATTAAGTTGGAACAACAGTTAAATGTTGTACATCTTGGCATAGATGCCAGTTAAGTCTGTTCTTACAAGAACAGGTCGGGTCAAAGATCAGCAAGCTGAGGAACCCCATGGCTTACTCTTATTCTGAAAAGAAACGTATCCGTAAGGATTTTGGTAAACGTCCACAAGTTTTGGATATACCTTTCTTACTGTCGACGCAGTTAGAATCGTTTAAAAAATTCTTAGTCCCGGACGCTGATGGCGATCATGGTTTGGAAGCTGCCTTCCGTTCTGTGTTCCCAATTAAAAGCTACTCGGGAAATTCTGAGCTTCAATACGTAAGTTATCGTATTGGTGAGCCAGTATTCGATGTAAAAGAATGTCAAATTCGCGGTGTGACTTATTCTGCTCCACTTCGCGTGAAACTGCGTCTTGTAGTAATGGACAAAGAAGCTCCAGGCACAGTTAAAGACATTAAAGAGCAAGAAGTTTACATGGGCGAAATTCCGCTCATGACCGATACCGGTACTTTTGTAATCAATGGTACAGAGCGTGTTATCGTTTCTCAGCTACACCGTAGCCCTGGTGTATTCTTTGATAACGACCGCGGTAAAACTCACTCGTCAGGTAAAGTGCTTTATAACGCACGTGTAATTCCTTACCGTGGTTCATGGTTAGACTTCGAATTTGATGCAAAAGATAACTTATATGTACGTATTGACCGTCGTCGTAAATTACCGGCGTCTATCATCTTACGTGCACTTGAGTACACGAGTGAAGAAATCCTAGATATCTTCTTCGATACAACTGCGTTTGAAATCGCTGACGGTAAGGTTCTTATGGAACTTGTACCTTCACGTTTACGTGGTGAAACTGCCGCTTTTGATATCAAGAGCGAAGACGGTGAAGTCCTTGTTGAAAGCGGTCGTCGTGTTACGGCTCGCCACATCAAGAGCATCGAGAAAAAAGGCATTAAGCAATTAGAAGTACCACATGAGTACATCATTGGCCGTGTATTAGCGAAGAACTATGTTGATGAGTCAACAGGTGAAATCATTGCTACTGCAAATGACGAGCTAACGCTTGAAATGATGGCTGAATTGGTGAAAGCCGGTCACACGACCATTGATACACTATATATCAATGAAGTGGACAGCGGCGCTTACATGTCAAATACATTGAATATTGACTCGTCAAGCAACCGTTTAGAAGCACTAGTAGAAATTTATCGCATG
Organism: Pseudoalteromonas sp. KJ63-1; assembly: GCF_055808145.1. The sequence goes on from NZ_CM147855.1 coordinate 120,572, forward strand.
ATGCGCCCAGGCGAGCCACCGACGAAAGACGCGGCCGAAGCCTTATTTGAGAACCTATTCTTCTCAGAAGAACGCTATGACTTATCAACAGTAGGTCGTATGAAGTTCAATAGCCGTGTTGGTTACGATTCAGACACAGGCCCTGGCACATTAAGCAAAGAAGACATCGTAGCGGTTATGAAAGTATTGATTGCTATTCGTAACGGTGTTGGCGATGTTGATGATATAGACCACTTAGGCAACCGTCGTATACGTAGTGTTGGCGAAATGGCTGAGAATCAATTCCGTGTAGGTTTAGTACGTGTAGAACGTGCTGTACGTGAGCGTTTAAGCTTAGGTGACCTTGATGCGGTAATGCCACAAGATCTTATTAACGCTAAGCCTATTTCGGCAGCGGTTAAAGAGTTCTTCGGCTCGTCTCAGTTATCACAGTTTATGGACCAAAATAACCCGCTATCAGAAGTAACGCATAAGCGTCGTATTTCTGCATTAGGTCCGGGCGGTCTAACTCGTGAACGCGCTGGCTTTGAAGTACGTGACGTTCACGTAACTCACTACGGTCGCGTATGTCCAATCGAGACTCCTGAGGGTCCAAACATCGGTCTAATTAACTCATTGTCTACGTATGCACGTACAAATGACTACGGTTTCTTAGAAACACCTTATCGCAAAGTGGTAGACGGTGTAGTAACTGATGAAGTTGATTACCTATCAGCCATTGAAGAAGGTCAGTTTGTTATCGCACAGGCGAACTCAAACTTAACTGAAACCAATGAGTTTGTAGATGAACTTATTCCATGTCGTCACAAAGGTGAATCAACCTTTATGGGTCGCATGGACCAGCAATATATGGATGTATCACCACAACAGGTGATCTCTGTAGCGGCCGCACTTATCCCGTTCCTAGAACACGATGATGCTAACCGTGCATTGATGGGTTCAAACATGCAACGTCAAGCAGTACCAACATTGAAAGCGGACAAACCGTTAGTAGGTACAGGTATTGAGTTAACACTAGCAAAAGATTCTGGTGTAACGATTGTTGCTAAACGTGGTGGTGAAGTAATGTATGCCGACGCAAGTCGCATCGTTGTTAATGTACATGAAGAAGAGCGCATCCCTGGTGAAGCGGGCATCGACATCTACAACTTAACCAAGTACACACGTTCTAACCAAAATACATGTATTAACCAAAAGCCGACTTGTATGGTTGGTGAACCGGTTACTCGTGGCGATGTGTTAGCAGATGGTCCTTCGACTGACTTAGGTGACTTAGCCCTTGGTCAAAACCTTCGCGTGGCATTCATGCCATGGAACGGTTACAACTTCGAGGATTCAATCTTACTATCAGAGCGCGTAGTTGAAGAAGATCGTCTAACGACTATCCACATTCAAGAACTACAGTGTATCGCCCGTGATACTAAATTAGGCTCAGAAGAGATCACAGCAGATATCCCGAACGTGGGTGAATCTGCACTAGGCAAGCTTGATGAATCAGGCGTTGTATATATCGGTGCTGAAGTTAAAGGCGGCGATATCCTAGTAGGTAAAGTGACTCCGAAAGGCGAAACGCAATTAACACCTGAAGAGAAGCTACTACGTGCTATCTTCGGTGAAAAAGCGTCTGACGTTAAAGACAGCTCTTTACGTGTACCTAACTCTGTAACTGGTACTGTAATCGACGTACAAGTTTTCACCCGTGATGGTGTTGAAAAAGATAAGCGTGCGTTAGAAGTTGAAGATATGCAGCTTCGCGAAGCGAAGAAAGACTTCAACGAAGAGTTCCGTATTCTAGAAGCTGGTGTTTTAGAGCGTGCTCGCAAGTTACTTGTGGCAGCTGGCTTCGATGAAGACAACTTAACGTCACTGAATGCTGAAAAGTTACTAACTCAAAGCCTTGCTGAAGAAGACAAGCAAGCTGAACTTGAGCAACTAGCTGCACAGTACGATGAGCTTAAAGCTGAATACGATAAGAAGTTTGAAAACAAACGTCGTAAAATTACCCAAGGTGATGACTTAGCACCAGGTGTACTTAAAATTGTTAAAGTATACTTAGCTGTTAAACGTCGTATCCAACCGGGTGATAAAATGGCGGGTCGTCACGGTAACAAAGGTGTTATCTCGACTATCGTACCAGTAGAAGATATGCCATACGATGACAAAGGTCGTACGGTAGATATCGTGCTAAATCCACTAGGTGTACCATCGCGAATGAACATCGGTCAGATCCTTGAAACACATATGGGTCTAGCTGCACGCGGTATTGGTGAGCGCTTAGAGGAAATGATGAAAGAGCAACGCGAGCTTCATGAGCTGCGTGAATTCATCAAACAAGCTTATGAGATCGGTGAATCTCGTCAGGTTGTGGATATCGCTAGTTTCTCTGATGACGAAATTCGTCGTTTAGCTGAAAACTTAAAAGGTGGTTTACCGATTGCTACTCCTGCATTTGATGGCGCGAAAGAAGACGAAATCAAAGACATGCTAGAGCTAGGCGGCTACCCTAGAAGTGGTCAGGTTACACTTTATGATGGCCGTACTGGCGATCAGTTTGAACGTCAAGTAACTGTAGGTTACATGTACATGCTTAAACTTAACCACTTGGTTGATGATAAGATGCACGCGCGTTCTACTGGTTCTTACAGCCTTGTTACTCAGCAGCCGCTGGGTGGTAAAGCACAGTTCGGTGGCCAGCGTTTTGGTGAGATGGAAGTATGGGCACTTGAAGCTTACGGTGCTGCTTACACTCTACAAGAAATGCTAACAGTGAAATCGGATGACGTGAACGGTCGTACTAAGATGTATAAAAACATCGTTGATGGTAACCATAAAATGGAACCAGGTATGCCAGAATCGTTCAACGTATTGTTGAAAGAAATCCGCTCACTGGGTATCAACATCGAGTTGGAAGAAAATTAAGCCAATTAGATGCTGCAGTGAACGCTGCAGCATCTGTTATGGCTGAATAGAATGTAGGGACGAGAACATCCGTCCTCAAGATTAACTCCGACAGGAGAGCTAAGGTGAAAGACTTACTTAAGTTTCTGAAGCAACAAAATAAGACCGAAGAATTCGATGCAATTCGCATTGGTCTTGCTTCACCAGACATGGTTCGTTCATGGTCATACGGTGAAGTAAAGAAACCTGAGACTATTAACTACCGTACTTTCAAGCCTGAGCGCGATGGCTTATTCTGTGCCCGTATTTTCGGCCCAGTGAAAGATTATGAGTGTTTATGTGGTAAATATAAACGCCTTAAACACCGTGGTGTGATCTGTGAAAAGTGTGGTGTTGAAGTAACACTCACTAAAGTGCGTCGTGACCGTATGGGTCATATAGAACTGGCAAGTCCAGTTGCGCATATATGGTTTTTAAAATCATTACCGTCACGTATCGGCTTAATGCTTGATATGACGCTTCGTGATATTGAACGTGTTCTTTACTTCGAATCATTCGTAGTAACTGAGCCTGGTATGACAACGCTTGAGCGTGGTCAGCTATTAGGTGAAGAAGAATACCTAGATGCACTTGAAGAGCACGGCGATGAGTTTGAAGCGAAGATGGGTGCTGAAGCAGTATTAGACTTGCTTCGTGAACTCGATCTTGCTCAATTAATTGCAGAGATGCGTGAAGAGTTACCAACAATTAACTCTGAAACTAAGCGTAAAAAGATCACTAAACGTCTTAAGTTAATGGAATCGTTCCACCAATCAGGTAATAACCCTGAGTGGATGATTATGACAGTACTTCCAGTATTGCCACCTGACTTACGTCCATTAGTACCACTAGACGGTGGCCGCTTTGCGACATCTGATCTGAATGACCTTTACCGTCGTGTTATTAACCGTAATAACCGTCTTAAGCGTCTACTAGATTTAGCTGCACCAGATATTATCGTACGCAACGAAAAACGTATGTTACAAGAAGCGGTTGATGCGCTACTTGATAACGGTCGTCGTGGTCGTGCAATTACAGGTTCTAACAAACGTCCACTTAAATCGCTTGCTGATATGATCAAAGGTAAGCAAGGTCGTTTCCGTCAGAACTTACTTGGTAAGCGTGTAGATTACTCTGGCCGTTCTGTAATCACGGTTGGTCCTACACTTAAGCTTCATCAGTGTGGTCTTCCTAAGAAGATGGCATTAGAGCTTTTCAAACCATTTATCTATGGCAAATTAGAACGTCGCGGCATGGCTACGACAATCAAAGCAGCTAAAAAGATGGTTGAGCGTGAAGTAGCGGAAGTATGGGATGTACTAGACGAAGTAATTCGTGAACATCCAGTATTACTTAACCGTGCACCAACACTTCACCGTTTGGGTATCCAAGCGTTTGAACCTGTGCTTATCGAAGGTAAAGCGATTCATTTGCATCCATTAGTATGTGCGGCTTACAACGCCGACTTCGATGGTGACCAAATGGCGGTACACGTACCGCTAACAATTGAAGCGCAGCTAGAAGCTCGTGCGTTAATGATGTCTACAAACAACATCTTATCGCCTGCTAATGGTGAGCCAATCATCGTTCCTTCACAGGACGTTGTATTAGGTCTTTATTACATGACGCGTGACCGCATTAACGCCAAAGGCGAAGGCACCGTATTTAAAGATCCTAAAGAAGCAGAAAAAGCATACCGTAGTGGTAATGCCGACCTTCACGCAAAAGTGAAAGTACGTATTAGCCAATCAGTAGCTAATGAAGATGGTGTTGTAGAAGATACAATTACTATCATTGATACTACAGTGGGTCGTGCAATTCTGTCTTTAATTTTACCTAAAGGTATGCCGTTTGAGTCAATCAACCAAGCTCTAGGTAAAAAGCAAATTTCTAGCTTATTAAATGAGTGTTACCGTCGTCTTGGTTTAAAAGACACAGTTGTGTTTGCTGACCAAGTTATGTACACCGGTTTCCACTACGCAATGAAGTCAGGTGTTTCAATTGGTATCGATGACTTAGTTATCCCACCAGTTAAAGCATCAATCATTGAAGCAGCAGAAGCTGAAGTAACTGAAATCAACCAACAGTTCCAATCAGGTCTTGTTACGGCTGGTGAAAAGTACAACAAAGTTATCGATATCTGGTCACGTGTAAATGAAAACCTATCACGTGAAATGATGGCTAACTTGTCAAAAGACACCGTAGTGAATGCGCAAGGTGAAGAAGAAGAGCAACCGTCATTTAACTCAGTGTTTATGATGGCCGACTCAGGTGCTCGTGGTAGTGCCGCTCAGATCCGTCAGCTAGCAGGTATGCGTGGTCTAATGGCACGTCCAGATGGTTCAATCATCGAGACGCCAATCACGGCTAACTTCCGTGAAGGTCTAAACGTACTTCAGTACTTCATCTCAACGCACGGTGCGCGTAAAGGTCTTGCCGATACAGCACTGAAAACAGCGAACTCGGGTTACCTAACGCGTCGTCTAGTAGACGTTGCACAAGATTTGGTAATCAATGAAGACGATTGTGGCACAGAAGATGGCTTAACAATGAAACCGCTTATTGAAGGTGGTGACGTTGTAGAAGCACTTCGCGAACGTGTACTAGGTCGTGTTGTTGCAGAGCCTGTTGTAATTCCAGGTACTAATACGGTACTTGTTGAACGTAACATCATGCTTGATGAAAAACTGTGTGACCTTTTAGAAGAGCACTCAGTTGATGAAGTTCGTGTACGTTCAGTTATCACCTGTGATAACGACTTTGGTGTTTGTGCTAAGTGTTATGGTCGTGACCTAGCACGTGGTCATATCATCAACGCGGGTGAATCAGTGGGTGTTATCGCGGCGCAATCAATCGGTGAGCCGGGTACACAGCTTACGATGCGTACCTTCCACATCGGTGGTGCGGCATCAAGAGCGTCTGCTGAAAATAATGTACAAGTTAAAACTAACGGTACATTAAAACTTCACAACGCTAAGTATGTATTAAATACAGACGGTAAGATTGTTATTACCTCACGTTCTACAGAAATCACTATCATTGATAGCTATGGTCGTGAGAAAGAGCGTTATAAAGTACCTTACGGTGCGGTATTAACAGTGCAAGACAATGCAGAAGTTCAAGGTAACGACATTGTTGCTACTTGGGACCCGCATAGTCACCCAATCGTTCTTGAGCATAAATCAAAAGTATCGTTCAGCGATATCGATGATTCAAATACTGAAGCACAGACTGACGAACTAACGGGTTTAACTCGTGTAGTTGTTAAAGATCTTGCTAAAGCGAATGCGAAAGAGCCGAAACTTATCATTGAAAGTGATGAGCGTGGCTTGCAAGAAACACGTCTTCCTTCATTCACTACGATTGAAGTAACAGACGGCGCGACTGCAAACCCAGGTGACGTACTAGCACGTATTCCGCAAGAAGGTTCGAAAACTCGTGATATCACGGGTGGTCTACCACGCGTAGCCGACTTATTTGAAGCGCGTAAGCCGAAAGATCCAGCTATCTTAGCTGAAATCACCGGTACGATTAGCTTCGGTAAAGAGACTAAAGGTAAGAAACGTTTAGTTATTACTCCAGCTGAAGGCGATCATTACGAAGAAATGATCCCTAAGTGGCGTCAACTTAACGTGTTTGAAGGTGAGCAAGTGTCTAAAGGTGAAGTTATCGCCGATGGTCCAGAATCACCGCATGACATCTTACGCCTACGTGGTGTGACTCATGTTGCTAACTACATTGTTAACGAAGTGCAAGAGGTTTACCGTTTGCAGGGCGTTAAGATCAATGATAAGCACATTGAAACTATTATTCGTCAAATGCTACGTAAATGTATCATTCTAGACGGTGGTGATACTGAGTTCTTAGCCGGTGAGCAAATTGAAGTGGCACGCGTTAATATCGCAAACCGCGACCTTGAAGCTCAAGGTAAGATCCCAGCTAAGTTTGAAATCCAGTTAATGGGTATTACAAAAGCATCACTAGCGACAGAATCTTTCATCTCAGCAGCCTCGTTCCAGGAGACAACTCGTGTCCTAACAGAAGCCGCTGTAAATGGTAAGAGCGATGAGTTACGCGGTCTGAAAGAAAACGTAATTGTGGGTCGATTGATCCCAGCCGGTACCGGTTTTGCGTATCATCAAGAGCGTATGGCTCGTCGTAAGCAAAAAGACGTTGTTGAAGAGCAAACGGTAAGTGCAGAAGAGGCAACTCAAGCACTAACTGATGCTTTAAACGCGGATTTATCTGGAAATCAATAAACCGAACCTAATCAATAGATTAGAGTTTCGCAAGGTAGTTATCTGCTGCCTTGCGAGCGGTTTAGGTTGACAGGTCAATCTTTGCTCATTAAAATTCCGCCACCCATTTACTTGCACGTTTAAAACATGCTGGTAAAACAAGGGCGGATTTTTTATTTTTTTCAGTAGTAATTTTAATTTCAGGAGCTATTTAAATGGCAACTATTAACCAGCTAGTGCGTAAGCCACGTCGTAGCAAGGTTACTAAAAGTAACTCAGCTGCGCTTAAAGCGTGTCCGCAAAAGCGTGGTGTATGTACTCGCGTATATACAACTACACCTAAGAAACCAAACTCGGCGTTACGTAAAGTAGCTCGTGTACGTTTAACTAACGGTTTCGAAGTAACTTCATACATCGGTGGTGAAGGTCATAACCTTCAAGAGCACAGTGTAATCCTAATCCGTGGTGGTCGTGTTAAAGATTTACCAGGTGTGCGTTTTCACACTGTACGTGGTGCACTTGACTGTGCAGGCGTTAGCGACCGTCGTCAAGCTCGTTCTAAATACGGTGCAAAACGCCCTAAAGGCTAATTGTTTTCCGTTAGTAAGGCCAAGCACTAAATATTATTAATTATTGTTTTGGGTGATTGTTCCAAAAGGACAAACCTGAATAAACCGGAGATACAAAATGCCTAGAAGACGCGTAATAGGTCAACGTAAAATTCTTCCAGATCCTAAGTTCGGATCGGAACTTCTTGCAAAATTCGTTAACATCGTAATGTTAGACGGCAAGAAATCTACTGCTGAAAAAATCGTTTATGGTGCGCTAGACGTGGCTGCTGAGAAATCAGGCAAGTCGCACCTAGAAATCTTTGAAACTGCACTTGATAACATCCGTCCACAGGTAGAGGTTAAATCTCGCCGTGTTGGTGGTTCAACTTATCAAGTACCAGTTGAAGTACGTCCAGTACGTCGCAACGCATTAGGTATGCGTTGGTTAGTAGACGCTGCACGTAAGCGTGGCGAAAAATCTATGGGCTTACGTTTAGCTCAAGAAATCGTTGACGCTGCTGATAACAAAGGCACTGCGGTTAAGAAACGTGAAGACGTTCACCGTATGGCTGAAGCGAACAAAGCATTCGCTCATTACCGTTGGTAATCTGTCCTTAACCTTTAAGAGGATTTTATGGCACGTACAACTCCACTTGAGCGTTACCGCAATATCGGTATTTGTGCTCACGTAGATGCAGGCAAAACCACCACAACAGAACGTGTTCTGTTCTACACAGGTCTTTCTCATAAGATCGGTGAAGTGCATGATGGCGCTGCAACTATGGATTGGATGGAGCAGGAACAAGAGCGTGGTATCACAATCACTTCTGCTGCAACAACGTGTTTCTGGAAAGGGATGGACGCTCAATTTGACGACCATCGCATCAATATTATTGATACCCCAGGACACGTAGATTTCACTATCGAAGTAGAGCGTTCTTTACGTGTACTAGATGGTGCGGTAGTTGTTCTTTGTGCTTCATCGGGTGTACAGCCGCAAACTGAGACAGTTTGGCGTCAAGCGAACAAATACGAAGTTCCAAGAATGATCTTCGTAAATAAAATGGATCGCACAGGCGCTGACTTCTTAACGGTTGTAAGCCAGGTGAAATCTCGTCTTGGAGCAACGCCTGTTCCAGTCCAGCTGCCTATTGGCGCTGAAGACGACTTTAAAGGTGTTATTGACCTTATTAAAATGAAAGCCATTAACTGGAATGATGAAGACCAGGGTATGACTTTCTCTTATGAGGCAATACCGGCAGAACTTCAGGAATTAGCCGAAGAATGGCGCTCTCACTTAGTTGAAAGCGCTGCTGAAGCTACTGAAGAACTAATGGATAAATACTTAGAAGGTGAAGAGTTAAGCGAAGCAGAAATTAAAAATGCTTTGCGTCAACGCACATTAGCGAACGAAATTGTTCCCATGACGTGTGGTAGTGCATTTAAAAACAAAGGTGTTCAAGCTGTACTTGATTGCGTTGTTGAATATATGCCATCACCAACACAAGTGAAACAAATCCAAGGTATCTTAGAAAATGGTACTGAGGAAGAGCGTCCTGCTGATGATAAAGCGCCGTTTGCTGCTCTTGCATTCAAGATTGCAACAGACCCGTTTGTTGGCACTTTAACCTTTTTCCGTGTTTACTCTGGTACTGTTAAACAGGGTGACGCGGTATATAACCCAGTAAAAAGTAAGCGTGAGCGTCTTGGTCGTATCGTTCAGATGCATTCAAACTCACGTGAAGAGATCAAAGAAGTCCACGCAGGCGACATCGCGGCGGCTATTGGTCTCAAAGACGTAACAACAGGTGAAACACTGTGTGATCCGAACTCTATTATTACGCTTGAGCGTATGGAGTTCCCAGAACCAGTTATCTCTGTTGCGGTTGAGCCTCGCACAATCGCTGACCAGGATAAAATGGGTATCGCGCTAGGAAAACTAGCTGCAGAAGATCCATCTTTCCGCGTACAAACTGACGAAGAATCAGGCCAGACTATTATCTCTGGCATGGGTGAACTTCACCTTGATATCATCGTCGACCGTATGAAACGTGAATTCAGTGTTGAATGTAACGTTGGTAAGCCGCAGGTTGCATACCGAGAAGCTATTCGTTCAACTGTTGAAGTTGAAGGGAAGTTTGTACGTCAATCAGGTGGTCGTGGTCAATATGGTCACGTCTGGCTTAAACTTGAACCGATGGATATTTCGGATGATGAAGCCCCAATTTACGAGTTCGTAAACGAAACCGTAGGTGGCTCAGTGCCGAAAGAATACATCCCTGCGGTAGACAAAGGTATCCAAGAGCAAATGGCTCAAGGTGTACTGGCAGGCTACCCATTACTTGGTGTTAAAGCGACTTTATATGATGGTTCATTCCATGATGTAGATTCGAATGAAATGGCATTTAAAATAGCAGGTTCGCTGGCTATGAGACAAGGTGCGCTAGATGCAAACCCTGCGCTTTTAGAACCAGTAATGAAGGTTGAAATACTCACTCCTGAAGCAAACATGGGTGATGTAGTTGGCGACCTAAACCGTCGTCGCGGCATGATCGAAGGCATGGAAGATGCACTTGGTGGCCTTAAGCAAATTAATGCTGTGGTACCATTATCTGAAATGTTCGGTTATGCGACTGCTTTACGATCTGCAACACAGGGCCGTGCCTCATACTCTATGGAGTTTTTGAAGTACGCTGAAGCCTCTAAGCAGGTTGCAGATACAATAATTTCAGCTCGCGCTGTTATATGATTTTAGCTTGTCTGGCTCAATACTGAGTCAGGCTTTAATTTCTTTATTAGGAATTTTTTAAGATGGCAAAAGAAAAGTTTGAACGCGTAAAACCGCACGTAAACGTTGGTACAATCGGCCACGTTGACCACGGTAAAACTACACTAACTGCAGCAATCACTAACGTACTTGCAAAAGTATACGGCGGTGTTGCTAAAGACTTCGCATCAATCGATAACGCTCCAGAAGAGCGCGAGCGTGGTATCACAATCTCAACTTCACACGTTGAGTACGATACACCTACTCGTCACTACGCACACGTAGATTGTCCTGGTCACGCCGATTATGTTAAAAACATGATCACTGGTGCTGCTCAAATGGACGGCGCTATCTTAGTAGTTGCTGCGACTGACGGTCCTATGCCACAAACTCGTGAGCACATCCTACTTTCTCGCCAAGTTGGCGTTCCTTACATCGTTGTGTTCATGAACAAATGTGACATGGTTGATGATGAAGAGCTACTTGAGCTAGTAGAAATGGAAGTTCGTGAACTTCTTTCTGAATACGACTTCCCAGGTGATGACTTACCACTAATTCAAGGTTCTGCACTTAAAGCACTTGAAGGCGAAGAGCAATGGGAAGCTAAAATCGTAGAGCTTGCAGAAGCACTAGATTCTTACATTCCAGAGCCAGAGCGTGACATCGATAAGCCATTCATCATGCCTATCGAAGACGTTTTCTCAATCCAAGGCCGTGGTACTGTTGTAACTGGTCGTGTTGAAGCTGGTATCATCAACGTGAATGACGAAGTTGAAATCGTTGGTATCAAAGAGACTACTAAGTCTACTTGTACTGGTGTTGAAATGTTCCGTAAGCTTCTTGACGAAGGTCGTGCTGGTGAGAACATTGGTGCACTTCTACGTGGTACTAAGCGTGAAGACGTTGAACGTGGTCAAGTACTAGCTAAGCCTGGTTCAATCAACCCACACACAACATTCACTTCAGAAGTATACGTACTTTCTAAAGATGAAGGTGGTCGTCATACTCCATTCTTCAAAGGTTACCGTCCACAGTTCTACTTCCGTACAACTGACGTAACAGGTGACGTACAGTTACCAGAAGGCGTAGAAATGGTAATGCCTGGTGATAACGTTAAGATGACAGTAACTCTAATCGCGCCAATCGCGATGGACGAAGGTCTTCGTTTCGCTATCCGTGAAGGTGGCCGTACTGTTGGTGCTGGTGTTGTTGCAACTATCGTTGAGTAATCAACTGTTGTAATGCATTAAGCATTAAAAAAACCCGAGCTTAGTCTCGGGTTTTTTAATGTTTGAAGAAAAGTGATCAGCTATCAGCTATCAGCTATCAGCTATCAGCTTTTAGCTGCTCGGTGCTAGTGTCAGCTAAGTAGCCTGAGTTAGTATCAACCCCGAGTAGAAGCCTGCGCTTCAGTAACCTCTGAATATCTATAGTTTAATATTTGAGTGGTGTTTTTTTATAGGAGGGAATATGACTATACGCTAAAACTCAGTAAAGGCATGTCTATTCATTGAATAGCTATCGACTCTTATAGACTATTAGCCTAAGCTAAAATTAGCTTAAATTTACAACAGGAAATGGGCGATGAATAATAAAAATAATTATCCGCAAGGTATATTTTGCTGGGCTGAACTGTGTACTCATAATTGGAAAGATGGAAAAGCTTTTTATACCTCGTTGTTTGAATGGGGGAATGACGACCAGCCAATTGGCGAAGATGAATATTACACAATGCTTCAAAAGCAAGGTGACGATATTGCTGCCATGTACCAAATGCCTAAAGAGCAAGTGGACGATTCCGCACCTAGCTACTGGCTTACCTATATTGCGGTAGATGATGTTGATACATGTGCAATTAAGGCGCAAAAGCTAGGCGCGCAAATTATAGCAGGCCCTCACAATGTTATGAATGCAGGGCGCATGTTAATGCTTAAAGACCCAACCGGCGCCATAGTGGCGTTATGGCAAGGTAAAGAGCATATAGGATGTCAGCGTCCTTGTGAGCTCGGCACGCCTTATTGGCACGAAATGGCAACGCGTGATAGCGAAGCGAGCCGTCACTTTTATTGCGAATTACTAGGTTGGCAAAGTGAAATAAAGCCTATGGAATGTATGGATTACACCTTGTTCTTAGTTGCAGGTAAGCCTGTAGCGGGCATGCTACAAATGAATAATGAGTGGCCAGAAGACGTGCCTCCCCATTGGATGATTTACTTTGCCGTGGATAACTGCGATAGCTATGTAAAAAAAGCGGCGATCCTTGGAGGGCAAGTGTGCGTACCTGCTACAGATATCCCTGATGTAGGGCGTTTTAGTGTTATTTGCGACCCTCAAGGGGCTGTTTTTTCTATGATTGAATCGGCAATGGATGATATTAAAGCTTAGTAATTAGCAATGCTTAGGATTAATTTTAGACTTTAGTGTGGTTATTTAGTCGCAGTAATTATGTGCTTTTTTGCTATAATGGCGGTAATTACACCGCCAGTCAGCAAGAGAGTCCAATGGAACTTGAACAAGATAGCAATTTAACCCTCCCTTTATTTATTCTAGATGAGACACTAAGTACGCGTGACTTAGCGCAGCCTGACGTGGAAATTTCAGTTATTTTAAGTGATGAGCTACTGACTCAGCTATGCCAAAACCCCAGTGCTGACAGTAGTATTGGCATAAGCATTACGGACTATGAATTGAATGTCATCAATTCAAGCTTTTCAAGTGTAGTGCAAAGCGAACATGACGCTCAACTAACGCTCACGCAAGGTCCTCTATTAAGCGCTGTAGTGACTACAGTTGATGAGCTGACGTTCGTGTCACCTCAAGTTGATATGATGCCCACGTTCGATTTGGGCGATGAGGCAGAGTAATGAAAAAGATCATTATAAGTACATTTGTACTGATTATTTTAAGTGGCTGTGCCTACCTAGGAAATGCTCATTATAACGAACTGTTTGGTCCCGAAAAAACACAAGCGCGTATTGTTGATGCTAATAGTGGTGATGGCGCCGAATTTCTTCAGCATGTAAAGCCTGTAATAGATACTCGCTGCGTGGTTTGCCATGGTTGTTATGATGCGCCTTGTCAATTGAAGCTGTCGTCTCCTGAGGGAATAGATAGAGGGCTGAGTAAAGAGCTGGTGTACGATGGTACTCGGTTATTAGCCTCAACACCGAGCAGATTATTATTTGATGCAACCACCACTGAGCAATGGCGTGAAAAAGAGTTTAGCCCGGTATTAAACGAGCGAGCACAAAATGAAGAAGCCAATTTAGCCGGTAGTGTGTTATTTAACACGCTGGTATTAAAGCAAAGTTCACCTTTGCCAGAAGATGAAGTATTAGATGAACGCTTTGATTTTTCGCTTAGCCGTAACCAAAGTTGTGCGACTATGGGTGAGTTTGATCAATTAGCCGATGAGCAACCGCATGCGGGTATGCCCTATGGTTTACCAGGGGTGTCGGCTGCTGAATTTCAGCACTTACAAAATTGGATTAAAAAAGGCGGGAAAATGGCGCATATCAAGCCGCCATCAGCTACTGAGCTTGCAAAGGTAAAAAACTGGGAAGCATTTTTAAATCAAGATGGTTTGAAGTATCAGTTATCAGCGCGTTATATTTATGAACATTGGTTTTTAGCGCACATTTATTTTAGTGATGCGCAATCACCAAACTTTTTAAGTTGGTACGCTCCAGCACCCCTCCTGGGGAAGATATTAAGTTAATTAGTGCTCGTCGCCCTTATGATAACCCAAAGGTTGAGCGTGTTTATTATCGACTGCTTCACGACCGTTCTACAATTTTGTCAAAAACGCATTTACCACTTAAGTTAACGGATGAGAAGTTAACACGCTTATATCAGCAGTTTATCGCACCAAAATACACTGTATCTAGTTTACCAAGCTATGAGCCAGCACTTGCATCAAATCCATTTAAAACTTTTGAAGCATTGCCTATTGATGCTAAATATCAATTTATGCTCGATGAAGCTGAGTTAATTATTATGGGCTTCATTAAAGGCCCTGTTTGTCGTGGTCAAATTGCACTGAACGTGATTAATGACCATTTTTGGGTGGCATTTGCCGATCCTAAAAAAGTGGCGACTCCAGAGGTTAGTGAAATGCTAATGCAACATGAAGACGCATTAGAGTTACCAGCAGCCGAGGAGAGTAATGCGTTACCCATTTCTAACTGGGTAAAGTACTCAGTTCGTGAAAAGCGCTATTTAAAAGCCAAAGTTGAGCTAGCCAATAAAATGTTCAAAAATGGCGAGCACTTAACTACTGATTTACTGTGGAAAGGGGAAGGGCATAACCAAAATGCAGCGCTGACAATTTTTCGCCATTTCGATAGTGCAACCGTTGTAAAAGGACTTATTGGCCAGCAACCTAAAACGATGTGGGTACTTGATTATGCATTGTTTGAGCGTATTCACTACTTACTAGTGGCAGGCTTTGATGTGTATGGCAATATTGGCCATCAATTGATAACACGTTTATATATGGATTTTTTACGCTTAGAAGGTGAGCAAAACTTCCTTGCGTTATTACCCGAGTCACAACGCGAAGTTATTAAGCAAAGTTGGTATCGTAAATCACCGCCAAGTCTATCGACCTTTTTCGAAAATAACCGTGAGTTTAGCCAGCCCAGCGGTATTAATTACCAAACTGATAAGCCACAATCAGAGTTATATGGATTAATTAAACAAACGCTTGAGCCGGTATTGAGTCCTCGTTATGACTATAAAAAAGTACCCGCACCATTAAGTGCAATCAATACCATGCCTGCTAAAGCAATTAACTTACTTCCGCAGCTATCGTATGTGTTAGTAAAGGAGCAGGATGAGCACAAGGCTTATACGATTATTCATCATAACGCGCATTATAATATTTCGAGCTTATTAAACGAAGACGGACAGCGTGCTTATGAAGAAGATACCGTGACGATTGTGCCAGGCTTTATTGGTGATTACCCATCAGCAATTTGGTATTTAAATAACCCGCAACAAGTTGCTGCATTTGCAGAGCAATTACCGCTTATGCAAGTAGAGGCGGATTATCGGGCTTTGAAGTCCAAATTTGCGATTCGTCGAACTCATCCTCAGTTTTGGCAATACAGCGATATATTACATCACGTTGCCCGCCAGTATCGAGGGATTGAATTTGGTATGTTTGATTATAACCGTTTAGAAAATCGTTAATGATATTGTAAATAGCCCAGCTTTTTAGTTGGGCTTTTTTATATCTAATAATTAGTGAATTAACTGATTAACTTGCTACAGTTAGATTAAAGTGAAAATAAAAAGCAGCTTGGTTTATGTTTAATATTGTAAAGAGTATTCGCAAACGTTATCGGTGGGCATTAATTGCTATTGCCTTGCTGATCAGCGTATCCGCACTACTCATGCAATACGTCTTTTCTGTGCAAAAATACGATGCGAAAATTATCAATATAGCGGGTAAGCAACGCATGCTGTCACAAAAAATAGCGTGGCATAGTAATGCGCTAATTAATCAAACAGCTAACAACGAACAGCACCTGAAATCGTTGGCTCACTCCCTTGGGCTATTCGAACAAGGACATACGTTTTTACTTACTAAAAATGAGCAAGCTGAGGCGGTTTATTTAAATGCCGCTTTGGTTGATTTATATTATGCCACCCCAGGTAACCTAGATGCCGAGGTATCTGTTTTTATAAAACAAGCTAAAGAATTACTTATCCAGAAAGAGCCTGCGAACTCAGCCGTGCTTTCTGTAGGTGAGGTTGAAGCATTACTAAAAAAATTAGACACCGCTGTGAGTTTATTTGAGCAGCAAGCGGTGACAAAGGTTAATTGGGTTGCCAATATTGAGCTACTGTGTTGGTTTTTGACTCTAGCGCTATTGTTTATAGAGTTAAGATTTGTGTTTATGCCAATGGAGCGGCAAGTTTTGCAGACCCTGCTTGAGTATCAACAACAAAAAGAATTTGCCGAGCAAGTCAGTCAGAATAAAGAGCATTTTATCGCACGCGCCAGTCATGAGTTTAGAACTCCATTACAGGGATTAATTAGTTCTATAAATGAATTGAACATTCCCAGCTCGCAACAACAAATTCAGCGTCAAGCTCAGTACTGTTCAACTCGGTTGCTAGCAATGCTAGATGAACTTCAAGATTTACAGGCGCTTAGTTTAAATCGCTGGTCGTTAAAGCCAACCTCTGACAACCTACTAACTACTTTAAACAAAGTATTGGCAGTGTATGAATATGGCTGTACTGAAAAGGGCTTAAAGTTAATCAGCGAGTTAGCACCGAGCTTAGACTGCGCTGTGATTGTAGATCACGCACGCCTCCAACAAATAGTGAATGAGCTGCTTAGTAATGCATTAAAGTTTACTGAGCAAGGGGCGGTCACCGTCATCGCCACGCTCAACAATAATCAACTATCATTGAATGTCGAGGACACGGGCATTGGCTTTAGTCACCCGGTTGATCAGTTCGAGTTAGACAATAATGAACAAAGTAATCATTTTCAAGGCCTCAGAACAGGGCTTATCCGCATGCAATACATTGTTAATGCGCTTAATGGCGACATTCGTTTTGAGCACAACCACCCACAAGGCACCATTGTATTTCTAACCCTACCATTGGAAATGGACACAAGCGAAGGTAAGCCAACGCGCTTATTTGATGATCTTAAGTGTTTAGTGGTTGAAGATAACCCGCTCAACATGTTGGTATTAAAAAAGTTATTAAGTTCTTTGAACATACACGTTGAATCGGCTGAAAATGGCAAGGTTGCCTGTGAAATGGCAGCTGAAAATAGCTATGATGTTATATTTATGGATTTAAATATGCCTATTATGGATGGTTTTGAAGCCACAAAACTGCTGCATGAAAAAGACAAAACACGCCCAATTATTGTGGTTACCGCAAACACCTCTGATAGTGATATTGCTCGCGCTAAAGCTTTTGGAGCAATAAGTCATATTCATAAACCCATAGATCAGCAAAGCATAATCGCGGCGCTAAATGATGCTTTTCTAACTGAGGTTGATTAAATCTCACTTGCCTAATTGTTCTTTTGTAAGTTAATTTGAATTTTTAAGACTTATTTTGGTAGCTAGTGTGAGCTCAATTTTACTTCAGCAATTTAGTGGCTATTTATCCACCGGTGGTAGTAATCGCTATTATATTAAGGATTTAACTTGGCAAGTAAAGCAGGGGGAACACTGGGTATTACTTGGCGGCAATGGCGCCGGTAAATCTGCGCTTGGCGCTACGCTTATTGGTGAAGCCAAGCAACAAAGTGGGCAACGTCATAGTGCTTTTAACAATCCACAGTTAGTTTCAAGTGATTTACAAAAGCAGTTATTGAGCGCTAATCGCAAAAGTGATAAACCACAAAAAGTAACTGACATACTCTTTTCTGAACCTGAAATAAATAACGATTTATGCCAACAGCTAATTACTGCTCTTAATTTTGATGCCTTACTTAATCGTAATTTTACTGATTTATCGACCGGTGAAACACGTAAATTATTATTGATTAAAGCACTGTCTGCTAATAGTGATTTAGTTGTGCTTGATGAACCATTTGATGGTTTAGACGCTGAATCGGCTAGGCAGTTAAACCGCCTATTAAAGCAACTGAGTACGCACACTTGCTTTGTGTTTGTGCTAAACCGTGTTGATGAAATTCCTGCGTTTGTTGATCACTTTGCTTATGTGAGCAAGGGTCTTTTACAACATAGCTTAGCAAAACCGTGCGCAGCAAAACGAGCCGATTTGTTTAAGTTACTGCATTTAGAACATACACCTATAACTATTCCAGATTCACCCGAGCCTACTTTCATTTCAAATGCAAACGCGCCACTCGTTAAGCTTACTGATGCGCATGTACGTTATGGTGAACAGACTATTTTTGAAAACTTAAACTGGACGATTAAGCAACACCAACATTGGCAACTTACCGGCAAGAATGGCTCAGGAAAAACCTGTTTATTAAATTTAATCACCGGTGATAACCCTCAGTGTTATAACAATGAGATTGAGGTGTTTGGTTTTAAGCGTGGCACAGGAGAGAGTATTTGGGATATAAAACAGCATATTGGTTATATCTCTAATACCTTGCATTTACAGTATAGAGTGAGTATTTCGGCGCTCAATACTGTTATCTCTGGGTTTTTCGATAGTATCGGTTTATACCAACAAGCCAATGAGCTACAAATGCGTTTAGCGAAACAGTGGTTGGCACTAATTGGCCTTAGCGATAAAGCTAATTGCGCTTTTACTCAACTATCGTATGGCGATCAGCGCTTATTACTTATTGTACGCGCAATGGTTAAATACCCCGCCTTAGTTATTTTAGATGAGCCATGTTTAGGGCTTGATGAGGCAAATCGTCAACGCGTTTTACTGCTAATAGAAAAGGTGTGTGCGGCAAAAACGAGTACCGTTATTTATGTAAACCATCATGCAGCAGATGCCATTAAAGGGGTTGAACACACCCTAAAAATGGAAGACTTTAAACCAACTTACTATGAACAGCATACGGCTCATAGTGAGTCGATTATATAAGCTTGTTTATAACTGAGTCACCGTGAATTCTTGGTCACGCAGTTGTTTAATTAAGCCATGTTGCTCAACTAAATGCAGAGCACCTACAGCTATAAAAATATTGCCTTGTTCAAGTTTTGGGGTGAGCTGAGTGACCCAATTATTATTACGCTCAATCAGCATCACTTGTTCGCTCTGTTGGCCGTAGTGACTGTTATCAAAACTGGTGTGGTAGTAGCTGGTTAGGGTTTTCATATCGCCCTGTTTCCATGCATTTACTAGAGAAATAAAGTAGGTATTAATATCACTGAGTTGTTCAAAGGTTTCTGCCATCATAGCGTTGCTTAATGACTCTAACCCATTAAACATTTGTAGTTGCTGCTCTATGGTTTCAAGCTCTGCAATTTTAATATTATGCTGTTGGGCATAATCTAATACCTGCTTATCAATGCCATTTTTATCTGAATAACCTGCGTTTTGAAACTCAATTTGCATCATGGTTAACATCACAGCCCAAGGTTTAAAGCTATTAAACATGGCAATATCAATCGACTTTTTAGCAAAGTAGTCTTTGAGTTGTTGATAATTTTTTGCCGACAGCTCGCTCTGTAAAGTACGGCCATTTGCTAGCAGCATAAACGGCATAGAGCGTTGCTGCATTTGTAAAGGCGATAGCTTACTAATATCCACTTCAACAACCACTTGCTTGCTGTTATCTAGTGCTTGAGTCACTTTTTTTGGTAGCCCTTTCATGCTGGCATCACCTACATGCACGGTGCCAAATAAATACGAACTAGCGCCTTGTTTTTCTATTTTGAATAGAGCAGGAGCTGCATAGCCATTGACACTAAATGCTAAAAAAACGAACGCTATCAATAAATGACTGATACGCAATGACACTTTCATAAAAAATCCTAGCCATGTTTAAGTTGTTTTATAAATACTAACTTAGTTTACTATATAGGTAACGTAAAAATGCCTGATTAAAAGCGCTATTGATATTAATTATTGCTGTAGGCCATGTTGCCATAATTAGTCAAAACGCGTTCACTTTGTTATGAACTCAAGGCGATTCGTGAAAAGCTTCATAGAGTGAGAAAAAACACCACCATGACCTACAGCAGCACTAATGCTTTTTTTACCTTGGCTAATTAAGCCCATAAAACAGAGCACCAAAGCAAAACGGTGATGAGCATGGCGATAAATACACTGGCAGAAGCGATGTCTTTAGCTAGGCCTGATAGTTCATGATATTCGCTACCGATGCGATCAACCACCACTTCGACTGCGGTATTGACCAACTCAGCAAATAACACAAACAATAAGCTGGCAATCAATATTAATTTGCTACTTAAAGTAATTTCTTGCAAGCAGGCAAATACGCCTAGCAAACTAAATAAAACCAACTCTTGCTGAAAAGCAGCCTCAAATCGACTCATCCATTTTAGGCCATTAAATGTATGGCTTAAGGTAAAAATTAGGCGCATTAGGCCTTGGCGTTTTATAACGGTTTTATTATTCATATTTTAGTTTCGCTATGGTTAATCGTTTGACATGACGCGAGTAAATCTTCAGAGGTTTGGTAGGTTTTACTCGCAACACCGGTTAAGTTTAAAAGTGTATGAAAAATAGCATCGTGTGATTGCGCTAAAGTGCTATTTAAATTGTTGAGACACTTGGCTGTAATGCGCTGATTATGCTCATCAGCCCAGATGTAAAGAGGCACATGGGTTTGAGCTGTCGGTGCAAATGCATAGGGGAAGCCATGTAAGTACGCACCATTTTCACCGAGCGACTCGCCATGGTCCGACACATACAGTAATTGCTTATCAATATTGGCTGGTAGTGCCTTTAACTGTTCAATAACTTGAGCGTTGATAAAATCACTATAAGCAATTGTATTGTCGTAGGTGTTAACCAGTTCTTCAGCGCTACAGTTTTGAATATCGCTGCGGTCGCAGGTTGGGCTAAACTGTTTAAATTTTTCAGGGTAGCGCTTAAAGTAAGTGGGGCCATGTGAACCCATCATATGCAGCACTATAAGCGTATTAGCCTGACTCAAGTTAGCAAGCTTGTGCTTTAGTGGGGCTAGCAACGCTTCATCAAAACAGTATTTACCATCACATAGTTCGGATGCTTTGGTATCAATATTACTGGTAGGTACGCGCGAGCAGACGTTTTTACAGCCGCTGTTATTATCAACCCATAAGACATCTGCGCCTGCTTGTTGTATCAAATCAATCACGTTTTGCTGATTATCACTGTCTAAACGAGAAAAATTGGCATGAGTTTGCAGTGAGAACATACAGGGTACTGACACTGCTGTGGCCGTGCCACATGACGATACATTATCGAAATAAGTGACATTATGTTTTTGTGTGTATTGGTTGGTATTACGCTCATAGCCTTGGTAGGAAAAATTTTCAGCTCGTGCGGTTTCACCTACTACTATGACAGTAACTCGTGTTGTACTTAGCGATGCTAAAGTTGGTTTGGTATCAATATTTTTAAATTTAATATCGCTGTAAAGCAACTGATCACGTGCATACTTATAGCCACTAGAAAGGTATTGAAATGGAATGATTTCTTTTTTCAATATACGGTTATTTCGACCTGTTGCCGCGTAATCGGCGTAAAAGTTTACTACCACTAAAGCAATCAAAGCACCGCATGCTAGTAACAGTTTAATACGACTGAGTATTTCTTTGTGTGGGCGGGCACAGTTTACGTTTATACGACTCAAAACAAAGGCAGGTAATGCGCCAAAAAGCAGTAAAAAGCCAACAAGTTGCAAGTTTAAATAGCTTAACGCTTCACTAGAGTCCGTCTCTGCTGCGTTTTGTATCATTGAGTAATCAAATACCACTCCATAGTTTAATGAGCCGTAAAGTGCGGCACTTGAGAGCACGAGTAGTAAGTAGTTGATGGGTTTTAATAGCCCTCGAACAGACACCAAAGAAAAAATATAACTAATAAACACACAAGTAGTAGCGGTACAGAGAATAGAAATAACCACGAAAATGTGTGCAGCGAAGTAATAGCGCTAAACGCACCATGCATAAATGGAATATTAATGATTAAGCCATAATAGCATGCCATTAAAATAACAAATGCATTAGCGCTGCAGTTAAAGTAAAAGCGCTTTTTGGTGTTTGCTTGCGATTGCTTACTGAGTTTGAAAATTGAATTCATAACACATCTCTTTTTAGTGAACGTTGTTATGCTAGGTCGTCACACTTAAGAAACGCTTAAGAAATCAATTTATTTTATTTTGTGAGCTATAAAATACAACGGTTTGCTAAAAATTAATCAAACCATAATTCACCGTTATAAGAATAGTGAATTTCCTGAGTTGAAATGAAGGGATAAAAAATTCACTTTGTTTAGGTTGTTTGAATTTTAAAACCTAGGCCGGCGTGTTTTTATAATTATTTTGGATTGAATTTGATGTTGACTTAGCGCCCTGAGCGCGGTACTAATATAAAAAGACAGCGAAACAAGAGTTTCGTAATTACAGAAATTAAATGGTATTAAATTTTATGCTTAACAATGCACTTAACCTAGTCCTGATTATTATCGTGGTGATTATTCCCGCGAGGGCTTCGTAGTGCTTTAAAAAACTAAGCATTGAAAAGCCCTCCGCACTTAACCGTCCGGGGGCTTTTTAGTTTTAAGATTAAATTTTAACGGGTTGTCACACAGGAATGAGGATTTACTAATGACAGGCGCAGAACTAACAATTGATTTACTCGCCAAGCACGGCGTAGATGAAGTATTTGGCTACCCAGGTGGTGCTATTATGCCCATTTACGATGCCTTGTATGGTGCGCCTGTAAAACATTACCTCACTCGCCATGAACAAGGCGCAGGGTTTGCAGCCGTAGGCTATGCACGCAGTACTGGCCGATTAGGTGTATGTTTAGCAACATCAGGCCCGGGTGCTACTAACTTAATTACCGCATTGGCTGATGCCATGATGGACTCAGTGCCTTTACTTGCCATCACCGGGCAAGTACCAACCGCAGCTATTGGTTCTGACGCCTTTCAAGAAATAGACGTGCTGGGTATGTCGCTTTCATGCACAAAACACAGTTATATGGTTGAGCGAGCAGAAGATTTAGCCGAAATATTACAAGAGGCGATGCATTTAGCACAAAGCGGTCGACCTGGCCCTGTTTTGGTTGATATCCCCAAAGACATCCAAATGGCGCAAGTACCTTTTAAACCTTGGTTAGCGGTAGATGAATACTTGCCTCAACTAGATCTAAATCAAGTCGCTATTGCTAACCAATTACTCAGTGAAGCCAAACAGCCTGTTGCCTATGTTGGTGGCGGAGTTCATGCCGCAGATGCGCAAGCGCAGTTAATGCAATTTTTAAATAAAACGCAAATGCCAGCGGTTTCAACCCTTAAAGCACTGGGTAGTGTATTACCTGATTACGAATATGATTTAGGTATGCTAGGTATGCATGGCGGTCAAGCAGCTAATTTAGCGGTGCAAGAATGTGATGTATTAGTGTGTATTGGCGCACGCTTTGATGACCGTGTAACCGGCAATTTAGCTAAGTTTGCTGCAAAAGCAAAAGTGATTCATTTAGACATAGATGCAGCCGAGGTCGGAAAACGTAAACCCGCAAAAGCGTCATTAATTGCTGATTTAAAAACGTCACTTCCTGCACTTGAGTGCGTGGTTACACCAAAAGCGTGGTGCGATCATAGTAAACAAATGAAGGTTAAACACGCGTGGCGCTACGACTACCCTGGTGAAAAAGTATTTGCCCCTTACTTACTTAATCAACTTAGCCTGCGTATGCCAAGCACTAGTGTGGTGTGTTGTGATGTAGGCCAGCACCAAATGTGGGTTGCCCAGCACATGAAGTTTAGCCACCCTTGTAACCACTTAAGCAGTGGTGGTGCAGGCACTATGGGATTTGGTTTACCTGCCGCCATAGGTGCACAAATCGCGCGTAAAGATGACTTTGTGATCACCGTTTCCGGTGATGGTTCAATCATGATGAATATTCAAGAGCTTGCCACTATTCGTCGTAATAATTTACCAGTAAAAATACTGATACTTGATAACCAACGCTTGGGCATGGTGCGTCAATGGCAGGAGCTATTTTTTGAAGGGCGTTACAGCGAAACTAACCTGTCAGACAACCCTGACTTTGTACAGCTAGCTGCTGTGTTTGGCATTCCTGGACAAACCATTACCCACGCTAACCAAGTAGATGATGCAATTACGGCCTTATTAAAGAGTGATGGACCTTATATTGTTCATGCTTGTATCGATGATAAAGAAAACGTATGGCCACTTGTTCCACCAGGGGCTGCCAACGATGAAATGATGACGGAGAAAGCACAATGAAACACAACTTAACTATTGCCTTAAAAAGTCAAAGTGTCGCAATCGAGCGCTTTTTACGTGTCGTACGTCATCGTGGTTTTGATTTAACTCACTTACAGCTCAATATGGACGATGGTCAATATAATATGGCAATGACGGTTGATAGTGATAAACCAATTTACTTGCTTACCAGCCAGTTAAATAAATTGGTTGATGTGAAACATGTGACGCTACAAAGCTTACAGCAACAGGCTGTATAAAATAAATTTAACGAATTTTACGAGTAACTGACTATTTGGTTATTCATCAATTTTTAGAATGAGGAATGCCCGCATTAATTGCGGCAAACACTGAGGTAACTATGGCTAAATTAAGAAGTGCAACTACCACTGAAGGGCGTAAACGCGCAGGCGCAAGAGCATTATGGCGTGCAACCGGCATGACAGATACCGACTTTGGTAAGCCAATTATTGCAGTTGTAAACTCATTTACGCAATTTGTACCGGGGCATGTGCATCTTAATCAGCTTAGTGAACTGATGGCTGAAACCATTACTCAAGCCGGTGGTGTACCAAAAGAATTTAATACCATTGCTATCGATGATGGCATCGCCATGGGGCACGGCGGTATGCTTTATTCACTGCCATCACGTGATTTAATTGCCGACTCGGTAGAGTATATGGTGAACGGCCATTGTGCTGATGCGATGATTTGCATCTCAAACTGCGACAAAATCACCCCTGGGATGATGTTAGCCGCACTGCGTTTAAATATTCCGGTTATTTTTGTATCGGGCGGCCCAATGGAAGCGGGTAAAACTAAATTAGCGAATATCGATATTAAGCTCGATTTGGTTGATGCTATGGTTAAAGGTGCTGATGAATCGGTAAGTGATGCCGACTCTGAGCAAGTTGAGCGTTCTGCATGTCCTACTTGTGGGTCGTGTTCAGGGATGTTTACCGCCAATTCTATGAACTGTTTATTAGAAGCAATTGGCCTTGCGCTGCCTGGTAACGGGACCACGCTTGCGACCCATAAAGACCGTAAACAACTGTATGTTGAAGCGGGAGCTCGCATTGTTGATTTATGCCGTGAGTACTATCAAAAAGATAACCAAGACGTACTGCCTCGTGCCATCGCTAATAAAACCGCATTTATGAACTCTATGGTGGTTGATATTGCTATGGGCGGTTCATCAAATACGGTATTGCATTTACTCGCAGCGGCACAAGAAGCCGGCGTTGATTTTGATATGTCACACATTGATGAACTTTCACGTAAAACCCCGTTTTTATGTAAAGTTGCTCCTGCTACAGCGCAATACCACATTGAAGACGTACACCGTGCTGGTGGCATGATGGCAATTGTACGTGAGCTAGGCAAAGCCGGCTTAGTTGATTTATCGGTAAATCACGTAGCGGGTATGACAATGGGTGAGCTGGTTAAAAAGTGGGATGCAACCGATCCGAATAACGAAGCCGCACAAAAGTTTTACCGTGCAGGCCCCGCTGGTATTCGTACCACCAAAGCAATGAGCCAAGATTGTCGTTGGGATGAGGGTGATAACGACCGTGAAAACGGTTGTATTCGCAGTGTAGAACATGCATTTCGTCAAGATGGCGGCTTAGCTGTACTTTCAGGTAACTTAGCGGTAGATGGCTGTATCGTTAAAAGTGCGGGTGTTGTTGATGAAATGCTGCATTTTGAAGGCACTGCGGTTGTGTATGAATCACAAGATGACTCTGTAGAAGGGATTTTAAATGGCGAAGTAAAAGCTGGCGATGTGGTGGTTATTCGCTACGAAGGGCCTAAAGGCGGCCCTGGTATGCAAGAAATGCTATACCCGACTAGCTATTTAAAATCAAAAGGTTTGGCAGAGCAGTGTGCATTAATTACTGATGGGCGCTTTTCAGGGGGCACGTCGGGTTTATCGATTGGTCATGTATCGCCAGAAGCTGCCAGCGGTGGTGCAATTGCTTATGTTGAAAACGGCGATAAAATTATCATCGATATTGCCACCCGAGAAATTACGCTGGCGTTAAGCGATGAAGAGCTTGAAGCTCGCAAGCAAAAACAACTGGCTCGTGGTAAACAAGCGTATAAACCGCTTGATCGCGATCGTTATGTATCATCTGCGCTTAAAGCGTATGCGCTACTTGCAACCAGTGCCGATAAAGGTGCGGTTCGCGATTTAGCCAAACTGGAGGAGCTTAGCTAGGTATGGTTTCTCAAGAACTCGATTATTTTCGCGCGATTATCCAAGCCAATATGGAGCCTTTAGCCAAGGTGACTGAGGTAAGTGAAATGGCCGAATTGAGTGCACGGTTAGGTAATCATGTTTGGTTAAAACGTGAAGATCAGCAACCCGTGTACTCGTTTAAATTACGCGGCGCTTTTAATAAATTAAATAAGCTGCCCAAAGGCTCGGTTGTGATTACCGCATCCGCAGGTAACCATGCTCAGGGTGTGGCGCTAAGTGCCTCATACTTAGGGCATAAAGCCACCATTGTTATGCCCGTGACCACACCTGAAATAAAGGTTAATGCGGTAAGAACATTGGGTGGGGAAGTCGTATTGCATGGCCATCAATTTGATGCCGCAAAAGCGTATGCGCTGGAATTAACTGAGCAGCGAAACGGCGTATTTGTACCACCATTTGATGACCCTGATGTGATTGTTGGTCAAGGTACGGTTGCCCGAGAATTAATGCAACAACTTAACGATTTAGATGTGGTGTTTATTCCTGTTGGTGGCGGCGGCTTGCTGGCAGGTATGGCGGTATACATTAAATCGCTGCGCCCCGATATCAAAGTAATAGGGGTCGAGGCGAATGAAAGCGCCTGCTTAAAAGCTGCTTTAGCAGCAGGCGAGCCGGTAGAGCTTGATCGGGTTGGCAGTTTTGCCGATGGTGTTGCCGTAAAAATAATTGGTAGCGAAACATTCAGACTGGCACAAAAGTTTTGTGACGAAGTAGTTACCGTATCAGACGATGAAATATGTGCAGCCATGCAAGATATTTTTGTATCAACCCGAGCTATTGCAGAGCCTTCAGGGGCACTTGCAACTGCAGGGCTTAAAAAATGGTCTCAGCAGTCGGGTTTAAAGGGGTTAAATTTAGCCGCTATTTTGTCTGGTGCTAATTTAAACTTTGATCGCTTACGTTATGTGGCTGAGCGCACTGCGCTGGGTGAGAAAAACGAAGCTTTATTAGCCGTGACCATTGATGAAAAGCGCGGTAGTTTTAAGCAGTTTTGTGCATCTTTAGGTGGGCGTGCCATTACTGAGTTTAACTATCGTTATGCGGGGCCTGGCGAGGCGCAAATTTTTGTTGGTATTGCGCTACGTCAAGGGTTAGCAGAGCTTGAAGAGCTTAAACAAAGTCTAACAGATAACAAATATACCTTTTGCGATTTATCAGATAACGAATTAGCAAAGCTGCATGTACGCTATATGGTTGGCGGTAAAGCGCCAGAGCAGTTACATGAACGCTTACTAAGGTTTGAGTTTCCTGAGTACCAAGGCGCATTGGCGCGCTTTTTAGATACGCTGGGTAGTAACTGGAATATCACTTTATTTCACTATCGTAATCATGGCGGGTCAATGGGCAATGTATTAGCAGGCTTTGCTATTGAACCAAGCCAATATGAGATGTTTAATGAGCACTTAAATCGCCTAGGCTACAGTGTTCAAGACGAAACCGATAACCCCTGTTTTACTCAGTTTTTAACTACCCAACCTAAAGCAGAAAAGCTTGAAAAACTCGCTCTAGCATAATTTTATTTTAAGCAAGCATCTATCCCGATGCTTGCGTTATTAGCTGTATTACATATAGTTATAATTAATTATATATTTATGGAAGTCTTCTTTGCTACTTAAAGGAATAATAATTAGCACCTGCTTTTTTTGTAGCCAGTTAATGGCGCAGGAATCAGTCACGTTACAATTAAAGTGGACACACCAATTTCAATTCGCTGGCTATTATTTGGCTGAGCAAAAAGGCTTTTATAATGAGGCTGGTTTAGACGTTAATATAGTTCCAGCCGATCCAAAACGGCCAAATAGTTTTGGTGCGGTAGAGCGAGGAGAGGCGCAATTTGGTGTAGCGCATTCAGGTATACTAGAACGCCGTATTGCCGGTGAACCGTTTGTAGCCATGGCTGCCATATTACAGTTTTCTCCTTACTGCTGGATGGTAAAAGAAACTTCAGATATTTTTCATGCCCGTGATTTTATTAACAAGCGTGTAAGTGAAGTCAGCAAAGAAAGTAATTCTGAGTTACTAACTATGCTTAAGCGCAGTGGTATTGATACTGAAAAACTGGCTGTTTACAAAGGCGATGGATTACAACAAGCATGGATGGAAAATAAACTAGATGCCATAGAAGTGTATGTTACCGACCTACCTTATCATATGGACCAGCAAGGGGTTGCTCACCGACTTATATGTCCACAACGTTATGGCATGGACGTATACGCGGATATTTTATTTACCAGCGATAGTATGGTTAAGTATCACCCCGATACGGTAGAAAAGTTTTACCAAGCGAGTTTAAAAGGGTGGCGCTACGCGGTGATGAATATGGATGAAGCCATTGCCATAACCCAACAGTTTTATGCGCCTGATCGCAGTTTTCATCAACTGGCATATGAGGCTGAGGTACTTAAAGACTATATTGCTCCACCGAGTACTACTGTGGGTAATATGTCGATGGCTAAATGGCGTTTAATTGCTGACCTATATGAGATTGATCAAACAAAGTTTGATGAAGTAAAAGCTGATTTTATTTATAAATATATAAAGCAAGAAACGCTGCAGCTTTCTTGGATGCTGATTGCGGCTATTATAATAAGCATTAT
Source organism: Pseudoalteromonas sp. KJ63-1 (assembly GCF_055808145.1). The sequence continues at coordinate 149,801 of NZ_CM147855.1, forward strand.
TTCTATCCCTCTGTATTTACGTTTAATACTTAAATCGCGCTAGTGGATTACTTACTCCGTTCCCTTGCTCTGTGAGGTTAAAAAAATAACCACTTAATTAGGTGCTATTGTGCTGGTATAATTAAGCGTCTTTTTTATATCCTAAGCTGTTATGACCTTAACTGAGCAATTTTCTGCCCTCGACTCTTTGCTAATGAATACTCGCTCGTATTGGCAATGCACTGCGTTTGATTTTGATGCCTTACCTTGGCCTGAATTACATGCTCCTTTGAGCGCTTTATCCGATCAGGCGGTTGCTGAATTAGACTCTGATCAAGAACAGCTCTATCAGTTTTTTTCATCTTATATTCCCGCTGTTGAGCAACTAAGCCGATTAGTGTCATTGCCTGCCATTACAAACGCTCGGAAGGAATACCCGTTTTGGATCAGTAATGGTATTAAAGGTCGAAAGTTTACTCAGTTACAAGACTTTGTTGGCGCATTACCCGCTAGTAGCCAGCCTGTTTTAGAGTGGTGTGCAGGTAAAGGTCATTTAGGACGAATGTTAGCTTTTAATGGTGCACAGAGTGTCCACAGCGTTGAACTACAATCTCATTTGTGTGAACAAGGTCAAAAAAGTGCACAGCAGCAGGGACTTGCAATGCAATTTAGCCAAGCCGATGTACTTAAAGATAACACTCAGGGTTTTTTCAACCCATACACTCATGCCGTCGCTTTACATGCCTGCGGCGCGTTACACCAAACTTTTATGCATCAAGCCAGTGCAGCAAAAGTACCACAAATTAGCTTTTCACCTTGTTGCTATCATTTATTTACTGATAATGATTACCAAGTGATGAGCGAGCATGCTCAGCAAAGCAGACTTAATTTAACTCACAGAGATTTAAAGCTCGCCCTGCAAGAAACAGTTACAGCCCCTTCGCGAGTAGGCAAAGTGCGAAAAACAGAAGTGGAGTGGCGACTTGGATTTGATGCTTTAAGAAAGTCACTTACTGGTGAGTTAGGCTATGTCAGCGTCCCTTCAGTGAATAAAGCGATATTTTCAGATTCGTTTGCAGCGTTTTGTAACTGGGCGGCAGACAAAAAAGCCTTAAAACTGCAAAAAGATATTGATTATAATAAGTTTTTATTGATTGGGCAGGCGCGAAAAAAGATAACCGAGCGAGTTGAACTGGTTCGACATGTGTTTAGAAGAGCAATAGAAGTTTGGCTTGTGCTCGATCGTGCTTTATATTTGCAGCAGCAAGGCTATGATGTCAGTGTTAATACATTTTGTGAGAAGCAATTAACACCCCGTAATATTTTAATTTTAGCCAGTTTAAAAACGCCCTCGACCTAAAAGAGATGTAATGAGAAATTTAAATAACTTACTAGAAAATAATAAACGCTGGGCATCAAGAACGAGCGAAGCGAACCCTGAATTTTTTAAAATTTTATCGATGCAACAAAACCCAGAATACTTATGGATAGGTTGCTCTGATTCACGGGTGCCAGCTAATCAAATTGTTGATTTATTACCGGGTGAGTTATTTGTGCACCGTAATGTTGCCAACGTGGTTGTACATACCGATCATAATTGTTTATCGGTTATGCAGTATGCGGTCGAAGTATTAAAAGTAAAACATATTATGGTTGTTGGCCACTACGGTTGTGGTGGCGTGCAAGCGGTACTGAACGAGGACCGTTTTGGCTTTATTGATAACTGGCTTCGTCACGTTGGTGATGTAAAAGAAAAACACCTAGAGCAACTTAATGCTCTGCCAGAAAAACAACGGCTGGATCGTTTAATAGAACTCAATGTGATTGAGCAAGTGCGTAACGTATCACGAACCAGCATTGTTCAAGATGCATGGTTAAGAGGTCAAGAACTCACGGTGCATGGCTGGGTATATGGCTTAGAAAATGGTCATTTGCATGACTTAGAATCGGTAGTTAGTTGTGCCGAGGAAGAGTGTGAAAGCTATAAAAAAGCAGTACACCATGTACTAAATAAATCTGCAGACAGTCACCTTTAATATGGCTAAAACGGCGCTAATAATCGGCAGTACCGGCTTAGTTGGCAGTCAGTTATTACAACAGCTGTTAGCATCTCCTTGCTATTCAAAGGTAGTGAGTTTATCGCGCCGCCAATTAGACTTTTCCCACCCTAAATTAATTAGCCATGTTATTGATTTTGAAAATTTGACGCATTATGTTGAATTGTTCAAAGGTGACGTGTTCTTTTCTTGCTTAGGGACCACATTAAAGCAAGCAGGTAGTGTGGCTGCACAACGTAAAGTTGATTTTGAATACCAATTTATTTGTGCGCAAATGGCGGCCAATAACGCTGTTCCTCATTATTGTTTGGTATCGTCAAGTGGCGCAAATGCACATAGTATGAGCCGTTATTTAAAAATAAAAGGAGAGCTTGAGCAGCAGGTGAGGCAGCTTAGCTTTGCACGCTTGAGTATATTGCAACCGTCCTTATTAGTCGGCGAGCGTTCAGAGCTTAGAATTGCAGAAAAGCTCGGTGAGGTGCTACTTCCGCTGCTAACGCGTTTTGGTATCTTTAAACGGTATAGACCCATTACCGGTGAGCAAGTAGCTAATAAATTGCTGAGGGTAAGCTTAGAGCAGCAACAAGCAACGGGTTATTATGTACTGGACGAGCTATTTGAATGACTGAGTGATTAGCGCCATAAAGCAGGTTCGTCTATGGCGTTATATTTATTATTCAGCGTCTGTTTTTGCCGATAATTGCTGTTCAAGTATCGCTACTTTTGCTTCTAATTCAGTTAGCTTTTCACGGGTGCGGATCAGCACTTGGCTTTGAATATCAAACTCTTCACGGCTTACAAAGTCCATTTCGGCAAGCTTATTTTGTAACACTTGCTTAGTTTTACCTTCAAGTGTGTCAGCCAGATTTTTTACACCTTGTGGCATGTTATTAGTGATCTGTTTCGCAATTTCTTCAAGTTTTGCTGGGTTAATCATAGTCGTCCCTTGCCTGTTGCCTAAAATGATAATAACTAATATTACCTTATTGGCTAGGCGTATTGTAGTGATTACGTTAAAATTGCCCGTCTTTTTGCAATCAGCTGGTCGTTATGAAACTCAATCCTAAACAAGATGAAGCGGTAAAGTACATTAGTGGTCCTTGCTTAGTATTAGCCGGCGCAGGCTCGGGTAAAACACGAGTTATCACCAACAAAATTGCTTACTTAGTACAGAAATGTGAGTATCAAGCGCGTAATATTGCGGCGGTTACCTTTACCAATAAAGCGGCTAAAGAAATGCGCGAGCGGGTTTTGCAAACCTTAGGCAAACAAGAGTCTAAAGGCTTATGGGTGTCTACCTTTCATACGCTTGGGCTTGAAATCATCAAAAAAGAGTTAAAAACACTGGGTTTTAAGCCTGGTTTTTCGCTGTTTGACGACCAAGATACGAATCAATTACTTGCTGATTTAACCGAAGACGAGCTTAAAAAAGACAAAGATTTACTGAACCTGCTAAAAATGCAAATTGGTAGCTGGAAGAATGAGCTTATTTTACCAGAGCAAGCTATTGGTGAAGCACGCGATGCACAAAAATCCTTATTTGCGCAGCTTTATGCGCGCTATCAAAATCAATTAAGAGCGTATAACGCGCTGGATTTTGATGATTTAATTATGATCCCCACACTGCTTTTAAGCAGTAATGCTACATCACGTGAGCGTTGGCAACAGCGTTTTCGCTATTTATTAGTAGATGAATATCAAGATACCAATACCAGCCAATATCAATTAGTGAAATTATTAGTAGGCGAACGAGCACGCTTTACTGTGGTGGGAGATGACGATCAGTCAATTTACTCTTGGCGTGGTGCTCGTCCACAAAACTTGGTGTTATTAAGTAAAGATTACCCTGGGCTTCGATTAATAAAACTAGAACAGAACTATCGAAGTGCTGGGCGCATTCTTAAAGCGGCCAATATCTTAATTGCAAATAACCCCCATGAGTTTGAAAAAAAGCTCTTTAGTGAGTTGGGCTATGGTGAGCAAATTAAAGTCATTGGCTGTCGTGATGAAGAACATGAATCAGAACGTGTGGTCGCAGAGATTATTTCTCATAAATTTATGAAACGCACCAGCTATAAAGATTACGCTATTTTGTACCGGGGTAACCACCAAGCGCGGGGCTTTGAAAAGTCGTTAATGAGTAACCGAATCCCGTATAAAATTAGTGGTGGAATGTCGTTTTTTTCACGTTCTGAAATTAAAGATATCATGGCTTACTTACGTCTTTTAGTGAATCAAGATGATGACAATGCTTTTTTAAGAATTGTGAATACCCCACGTCGTGAAATTGGTACAGTCACGCTTGAAAAGCTTGGCACCTTAGCTAATGAAAAACACCAAAGCTTATTCGCGACCTGCTTTGATAACGACTTAGGATACAGACTAAAAGGACGTGGTTTAAATGCACTAGCTGGGTTTGCCCGGTGGGTGGTTGAGCTTTCAGATAACGCAGTGCGCAGTGATACACTGGAGGCGGTGAAGGATTTAGTGCGTAATATTAATTACGAAGCTTACTTGTATGAATCATCGCCTAGTGCCAAAGCCGCTGAAATGCGGATGAAAAATGTGTCCGAGCTGTATCGCTGGATAACAGACATGTTAACAGGCGATGCCGATAATCCGCCAATGACACTGGCTGAAGTAGTTAGTAAATTGACCCTTAGGGACATGCTAGAGCGAAACGAAGAAGAAGATGAAGCTGATGCCGTGCAATTATTAACTTTGCATGCCTCAAAAGGACTCGAGTACCCCTATGTATTTATGGTGGGTATGGAAGAAGGATTGTTACCACACCAAGTAAGCATTGACGAAGATAATGTGGATGAAGAGCGCCGCCTTGCCTATGTAGGTATTACCCGCGCGCAACAAGAGCTCACTTTAACCTATGCTAAAATCCGTCGCCAGTTCGGTGAAACATCACAAACAGAGCTCAGTCGATTTGTGCAAGAGTTACCGCAAGATGACTTAGCCTTTGAAAACAAAAAAGCGCCTAACACCCAAGCTGAACGGATGGAAAAAGGCCAAGCTCGGGTTGCAAATTTAAGAGCAATGCTGAAAAAACCAGAATAAGGTGTTTAGCGCTATTTTAATTCTGAGTTTTAAGTGTGGCTGGCACAGTGCTGGTTAGCGGGTGCTGTTTAGCAACGAATAGGTTTAAACCGTGTTTATCTAAAAGGGCTCTAAAGTTTAATATTGATGGGCCTTTAGCTATTACTTTGATACGTTTAAGCTTAGTAATAGCAAGCACCCCCTGCAACTGCAAATCGTAGCTTTCTTGTTGTAATACTCGTTTACTGAAGGTGGAGCTAAGCAGTAAATAATCACACTCTATTTCAGTCACCAAATTAAGCTCGCATTTATCTTTTGCGAAATTGTTCAAGCCAATCGAGTAACCGAGCTTTTTAAGCTGTTTTAAATTTTCTAATTGCTGCGCACTGGCATAACGCAATTCTTGCTCATCAAATAATAAGCAAAGCTGTTCATTTTTTATTGGTTGTTTTAGTGTTGCTTTTAGTAAAGAAAACTCATGCTCTTCCAGCAGTAAGCTTGAGCAAGGCAATAGCGCAACGGCTATTTCTGCATTTTGTGCTTGTTGATAAGCTTGTTGAATGAGTTGTAGTTCAACTTTGGCATGTTGCTCTTTATCATTAGCAAACTTCTTTAAAATATCAAAGCTGGTAAAGCCAAGGACTGGGTGTTCACCAAAAGCCTCAAATAACGATGCACACTGATAATGCTCATCTAAGGTGATAATATCTGAACTACGAAACGTCATAGGTAATACATCAAGATGATGCAATGTTTGTGACTCATGTTGCAACATAGGCTCAGTGAGCAGTGGGTGAAATAACTCGAAGCGGTTTTTTCCTGAATTCTTAGCATAATACATAGCTGCATCGGCGTCGCGAATGATTTCATCGGTATGTTTATAGCTTTGCTTTGAATAGGTAATCCCAATACTGGCACCACTTTGTACACACACACCTTTAGTACAAAATGGCTTTTGCATAATTTTAATTATGCGATTGGCAACATCTTCTGCCTGGTTTGGCTCAGTCAGGTGGGTCAGTAATACTACAAACTCATCTCCGCCTAAACGCGCTAATAAGTCATGTTCACGAATACATTGTGAGAATAATTTACTAACACTAATTAAAAACTCATCACCGGCATGATGCCCGAGTTGATCATTAATATCTTTAAACTTATCAAGATCAATAAACAGCACTGCAAAGTGTTCATCGCTATGGCGTTGATAATACTGTAGGGTTTTTTCTAGTTGAGTTAAAAATAAATTCCGATTTGGTAAGCCTGTTAGTGAGTCATGGTGAGCATCGTGATAAAGCTGTTGTTCTATTTTTTTACGTTCATCAATTTGCATTTGCAAATGTAAATTTGCTTGGCTCAATTCTTTGGTTTTTTCATTAACTCGTGAGGCAAGTTCTTGGTGGCTCTTTTTTAGTGCCTGTGAAGCTAATTTTGTTTGTAATACCGTGGCAATTTGATGCGATACAAAGGTGATTAGCTCTGCATCATCATGTGTAAAAAGGTGTTCATTATTATAAGCTTGGCAAACAATTAACCCTATAACGCCTTGCGAAGTTTTTAGCGGAGCGCCTAGCCAGCTGGTGGCTCTCTTGGATTCATCAATTGGTTTTTCACGCTCTACAATGCCACTATTTAATAACTCTTGTGCTCTTTTCGGATGAATTATTTGTGTTTCTTCGGTGCTTATAACCAGTTCACTGTAGCCTTTTGCAAAGCGCCGTGGTTGAGTGCTGCCTTGGAATTCATCAACACTGTAGGGAAAACTGATCCAACCTGATTCTTTATCATACAAGGCAATATAAAGGTTTTTTGCGTAAGTAATGGTTTTTATTATTTCGTGTATTTGAAAATAAGCATCATCTAAATTTTTGGCTTGGGTTGTCAGCTCTGAAATTTTGAATAATATTTGCTGGCGTTGCAGGGCACCTTTTCGCTGTTGTATTTCAACATTTAAAGCGTCATTACTTTGCGTTAATGCTCGGGTTCTTAATTTTACTTCTGATTCGAGTAACTCTCGTTTTTTAACCCGTTCAATTGCGGTGGCTAAATAGAGTGACATGGCCTCAAGCAGGTTTATTTGTTGCGAACTATAACCTTGTTGTGTGTCGTAACTTTGCGCGGCTAACACACCAATAATGTTTCTTTCTTGATAAACGGGAACGCCTACCCAGTGTTCTGCAGGTGTACCCAATGCTTTAAATAAGCCTTGCTGGGCAGCATCATGCATTTGCTGTTTGGTAAAGTAAGTGGTTTTTCCTTGCTTGAAGACATAACCCGTTGCGCCTTCTTCAAAATTATTATCTCGATTAAGTGGTACTGCAATACCATCTTTTTCATCAGAAAAATAAGATAATTCTAACTGTTGTGATTGGGGATCAACCAGCACCACATAAAAGCTTTTACTCGGAACATACTTTTGTAAAATGTCATGAATAGCAGGGTAAAGTAAGGTTAGCTCGGCAACAGTACTTGCTTGCTCTGATAATTGTATCAGGGCATTGTGGAGGTGGTAGGCATGTTTGTACTTTTTTAATAGTGCTTTTAGTCGTTTATTTTGGCGCACTACGCTATTAGGTACAATAAGTTTATCTTCCAATGATGTTTAACCAGTTATAATTTTTTGTATAGTTATTAATCATTATAGTTCCACTTTTAACATTTTGCGTCAAGTAGATATTTTTCTTAATTATGTAGCTAAAACTCATGAATTAGAAACAAAAAAGGCTTACTAAAACGTAAACCTTTCATTTAAAGCATTTTGACTTGGCTAATTTTAGTTAGCAGTCATAAAATCGATTGCTGCGCTTATTTCATCATCAGAACAATCCATACACGTACCACGCGGTGGCATGGCATTAAAGCCATTGATCGCATGATCTAATAAGGTGTCTTTTCCTTTAGCGATACGAGGAGCCCAATCGTCAGCTGATTTAGGAGCGCCCAAAGCACCGGTGCCGTGACAAGCAAAACAGGCTGCTTGATATACTTGCTCGCCTGAACGAGGACCTGTTGGTGCAGCAACCGCTACTTTCTCACCTTCAAGGTAAACAGCACCAATAGGCGCTAAACGTTTTTTAATTGCATCTTCAGTCATAGAGTTATCATATGGCTGTGCGTATGCGGTGGTTGCTAGCACAAGTAATGCTGCAGCTGATAGTTTTTTCATTTTGCCTTGCCCACTTCAATTTGAACGTGATCAATCACGATTTTAAATGACGGAATTTAGAACAATTATAACTCTACTCAGTGATTTATAAAATGCTCAGAGTCGATTTTATTTATAAATACGACTAATGATTGTCCTAACTCAATAAATTACCAAGATAAAACGGGATCATTAGGCATATAAATGCGATCAGAACCCTTACGACTAACTCATAGCCAATACGTTACTTACTAGTTTTTCGATTCCTACATCGGCATCCATAATTGATTGTGCCAACATATAAGCAGGCGTTGTAACTAGCTTATTGTTTTTATCAATAACAATATCATCCACTTTACACTCAATATGCTCAGCGCCTAATGAAGTTAAAACATCGGCTGTGTCGCTATCATTACCAATAGTGATTTGTGGTTTATTATAAATGAATGGCAATAAAGCAGGTGCAATACACATATAGCCGGTGGCTTTGTTTGCTTTTGCAAATGCTTTACAAGCGCTGAGTACTTCGTCATTTACTTTTGCGTTAGTGCCATTAATAGCAAAGTCAGATAAGTTTTTAGCTACACCAAAGCCGCCAGGGATAATTAAAGCGTCAAATTGTGTAACGTCTAATTCTGTTAGTGATTTAATGTTGCCACGGGTAATACGAGCCGATTCTACTAATACATTACGCGGCTCTGCCATTTCCTCACCAGTAATGTGATTAAGGGTATGGTGCTGCGCAATATCCGGTGCAAAACACTGATACTGAGCGTTATTTTTTTCAATGTGTAATAAAGTCAATACTACTTCATTAATTTCACTGCCATCAAATACGCCACAACCCGCTAAAATTACCGCTACATTTTTCATATTATTTTGCTCCATAGAAGTCACTTTAATAAAGTTTAACACGACGAATCAGTCGATTTAAAAATTTATTTGCTGGTTTTTTAGCCGCAAAGTAAGTTGTTATGCGCTATATGCCATTTGATAACTAGTGAGGGTGAAAAAAATTATAAAGGATCGCTATGATCTTTGATCCATTATGCTAGAATGCTCATCCAGTTATTTAAATGGACGTAAATAATCAGAGTGGGTTACAACACCAGTAACGGTTAAAATGCCTTTTCCACATTGGTAGAAGAATAATAAAAAAGAACCTCGAATTATCTTTTTTTAAACAAAACAATAAATTACAAACTAATCTAAGCATTTTACTATGTTTCGGATGGATGGGTTGTGGGTGTTATCTACATAGTTATCCACAAGTTGCTAAAAATGTAGCGCCCTTAACCACATTAATTCACAGTCGTTTTATTTACTGCCTTATGGCATGCTTATACTTATATTACTTTTTTGTATTTAGGATCCAATTTTACCATGGCTCAGATCCCCGAAAACCCGCTTATTCTTGTTGATGGCTCTTCATATTTGTTTCGTGCTTATCATTCTCCACCTCATTTAACTAATTCTAAAGGTGAAGCCACTGGCGCCATTTATGGCGTGGTAAACATGTTGAAAAGTTTGATCAAACAATACGATCCTTCACATATGGTAGTGGTGTTTGATGCCAAAGGTAAAACTTTTAGAAATGACATGTACAGCGAGTATAAAGCGAATCGTCCACCAATGCCTGACGATCTGCGAACCCAAATAGCGCCGCTGCACAGCATTATCAAAGCGATGGGTTTTCCATTAATTAGTATTGAAGGTGTAGAAGCCGATGACGTGATTGGTACATTTGCGCGCATTGCTTCTGAGCAACAACGCCATGTACTGGTATCAACTGGTGATAAAGATATGGCACAGTTGGTTAATGAGCATGTCACCTTGATCAATACCATGACCGACAGTATTTCAGATCCCGACACTGTGGTTGAAAAGTTTGGTGTTGGACCTGAGCTTATTATCGATTATTTAGCTTTAATGGGCGATAAAGTAGATAATATTCCTGGCGTTGAAGGGTGTGGGCCTAAAACAGCGGTTAAATGGTTACAAAAGTACGGATCGCTTCAGGGCGTAATTGATAATGCTGCTGATATTAAAGGTAAAATAGGTGAAAAGCTTGCAAAAGCGATTGATCATTTACCGTTAAGCTATGAGCTTGCCACGATTAAGTGTGATGTGGAGGTTGAATCTGATCTTGATACTTTTAAATTGCAAACACCGAATAAAGACGAATTAATTGCCTTATACGGTGAGTGTGAATTCCGTCGCTGGTTAGCTGAATTACTAGACAATCCAAAAGATGCTGACACACATTTAGCAGTCCCAACCCAAGAAAATGAGTTGCCAAAAGTTGAAGATGCGCACTATGAAACGATTTTAACTGAGGCCCAATTTAATACATTGATAGAGCAACTCAATGAAGCTGAGCTATTTGCTTTTGATACTGAAACAACCAGTTTAGAGTATATGAAAGCGCAGTTGGTAGGGATGAGTTTCGCAGTAAAAGCAGGGGAAGCCGCCTACTTACCGATTGCACACGATTACCCAGGCGCACCTGAGCAGCTTAGCCTCGAATTTGTGATGCAAAAGCTAGGGCCTATATTAGCAGATGAAAATAAACCGAAAGTTGGCCAGAACTTAAAATACGACAAAAGCGTGCTTGCTAATGCGGGTTATGAACTAAAGGGCATTAAGTTCGATACGATGTTGGAGTCTTATGTATTTAATAGCGTAGGTACTCGCCATGATATGGACTCGTTAGCACTTAAATATTTAGGCCACAAAAATATTAGCTTTGAAGACATTGCTGGTAAAGGTAAAAAGCAGCTCACGTTTAATCAAATCGAGCTTGAAAAAGCGGCGCCATATGCCGCAGAAGATGCCGATATTACGCTTCGTTTACACCAAGTATTGTGGCCGAAACTTGAGGCTGATGAAAAACTTAAATCGGTGTTTGAAGATATAGAGATGCCACTGGTTAGCGTTATTTCTGACATTGAACGTACTGGTGTAGCGATTGACAGTAATATGTTAGCAGCACATAGCCAGCGCTTGGGTGAGCGACTACTTGAGCTTGAAAAAGAAGCGTTTGAAATCGCAGGCGAACCGTTTAACTTAAGCTCGCCAAAGCAATTACAAGTACTGTTATTTGAAAAGCTAGAATTGCCCGTTATCAAAAAAACACCCAAAGGCGCGCCTTCTACAGCAGAAGAAGTACTGCAAGAATTAGCACACGATTACCCATTGCCTAAAGTGATTATTGAGCATCGCGGTTTATCTAAGCTTAAATCAACTTACACAGATAAGTTGCCACTGATCGTGAATGAGCAAACCAAGCGTGTGCATACTTCTTATCATCAAGCGGTAACAGCAACGGGTCGATTAAGTTCAAGCGATCCTAACCTACAAAATATTCCTATTCGTTCAGAAGAAGGGCGCCGTATTCGTGAAGCCTTTATTGCTGCTGATGGATATAAAATTGTGGCGGCCGATTACAGCCAAATAGAGCTGCGTATTATGGCGCATCTATCACAAGATAAAGGGTTGCTTAATGCCTTTGCAAATGGCTTAGATGTGCATAGCGCGACAGCTGCTGAGGTATTTGGAGTTGAGCTTGAAGAGGTTACATCAGATATGCGCCGTAAAGCTAAGGCCGTTAACTTTGGCTTAATTTATGGCATGTCGGCATTTGGTTTGGCACGTCAACTTGATGTACCACGCCATGAAGCGCAGCATTATATTGATAAATATTTTGAGCGTTTCCCTGGCGTTTTAGAATACATGGAGACGACCCGTGAAAAAGCAGCAGAAAATGGTTACGTAGAAACTATTTTTGGTCGTCGCTTACATTTACCAGAAATAAATGCCCGCAATGGAGCACGCCGCAAAGGCGCGGAGCGTGCGGCAATTAATGCCCCTATGCAGGGTACGGCTGCCGATATTATTAAAAAAGCAATGTTAACAGTACATGCATGGGTTAACCAGCAAGCGCCTAATACGGTTAAGCTACTTATGCAGGTACACGATGAATTGGTATTTGAGATTAAAACAGAGTGCACTGAGCAATACACTCAGCAAATTTGTGAGCTGATGTCACAAGCGGCACAGCTAGATGTACCACTAATAGTTGAAGCTGACGAAGGGAATAACTGGGAACAAGCGCACTAATTTAGTATGCCAAGGATGCCTTGTCCTAGGCAAATACAACAGTTAAAAAGAATTATTTAAAAGCGCCAATAGGCGCTTTTTCTTTAGCTTGCAGGTTAAAAAAAGTTAAATTAAACAGCAGTTTGTATTAAATCGTTAGAGGTTCGTCAATTCGCTTCGAATATCGATAATATGCTTGTATTTTTACGCTTGCTTTTGGTAAAGTGCCGCCCGTCCTCATCCTGTAGGACATCCTGTTGATGATGCATCGTAAGATGCAACGTATTGATAGCTTCTCCCCAGTTTGCTATATCGGCCTATCATATATTTGATGGGCCGTTTTTTTAGCTTTACTCCTAAGCGTTAAATTTATTCTCTAATTGCACTTAGCATTTCAAGTGATACCATCAGTTTACTGTGCGTTTTCTTTTTAACTCAGCGTATTAGTGATTTTCAACTTTACTGATCAAAGTATTATTTTTTCGGGTATAAATCTTTTATTTTAGGAGTGCATTATGTTTAAAACGTTAGCCATAGCAGGTTTATCTTTATCATGTTTACTAGTTTCAGGCGTTGCATCGGCAAACTGGCAGTTACTCAACGACAAAAGCCAATTAAGTTTTGTCTCAATTAAAAAAAATAGCATTGCTGAGGCAAGCCATTTTACTCAGTTAACAGGGCAATTGAATGAGCAAGGTCAGTTTAGCGTAAATGTTGATTTAACCTCAGCTGAAACGTTTATTCCTATTCGTAACGAGCGCCTCAGCAAAATCTTGTTTGAATCTGACACTTTTGCAAGTGCAGTATTAACCGCTGACTTATCTGAGAAATTGTCACTTATTAAGCAACCAGGGCAGTACGTGTTAAAAGGCATTAGCGCAGAGCTAGACTTTCACGGTCATAAAAAGCCACTTGCAGTGGATGTACTTGTTAGTAGTGCGGAAAATGGCGATTTAAGCGTAGCATCATTCACGCCTATTATTATTAAGAGCGATGACTTTAAAGTTACCGAAGGGATAATGCAGTTACAAAAATTAGCCGGATTACCTTCAATTGCTACTGCGGTACCTGTTACGTTTGCACTGACCTTTAAAAAACAGTGATTTCTCTTAACGAACTTAGTAAGCAACTAAGCGAGCCAAGTAAACCTTTTGAACAATGGCAGCCTGCTCATTGCGGGCAATTGTCACTGCTGATTGATGAGCAAGGTAAATGGTTTTATGCGGGTAGTGAAATTACCCGACAAGCCATGATAAAGCTGTTTGCTAGTGTGTTGTGTCGCGAAGATGGGCAGTTTTATTTAAAAACGCCAGTAGAGAAAATTGCGATTGAGGTTAAGGATGCGCCATTTATTATTGTAAGTTGGCATCGTGAGTCGACAACTGATGGTGATGTTATTTGTTGTATTGATAATCTACAGCGTACCTGGCTACTAAGTCGTGCTGAGCCGCTATATATTAATAATTACAAAGGCGCTGCAGTGCCTTATATGCAATTACCCTATGGTTGTTTTGCACGAGTTGCCAGAAATGTGTTTTATCAGTGGGCTGAAATAGCCGAAACAGATGAGCTCGGCTATTTTATTACCTCCGCGAATGAGCGGTTTTATTTAGGGTAATTACTCTGTGTCAGCAGGTGGAATTGCTACGATTGGACCTAAGTACCACTCATCTAACTTTTTAGCGACTTCTGGTAAACCAGTGCCTTTAAGTGATGAAAATGCATGAACTGTTATATCGCCATCTAATTCACTCAATTCACGACGAACACTAAGTACCTGTGATTTGCGTGGACCTTGCTTGAGCTTATCTGCTTTAGTTAATAGTGCCAATACTGGAATTTCACTACCTACAGCCCAATTAATTAAATCGCGGTCTAAATCTTTTAATGGGTGACGAATATCCATCAACACTACAATACCTTTTAAGCTTTGACGTTTTTGTAGGTATTCGCCTAGCGACTTTTGCCATTTCTTTTTCATTTCAATTGGCACTTTCGCAAAGCCATAACCTGGTAAGTCAATTAGGCGCATGTCATCTACATCGGCAAGTTCAAATGTGTTGATCAGCTGAGTACGGCCCGGTGTTTTACTAGTACGTGCTAGCTTTTGATCGGTTAGGGCATTAAGCGCACTTGATTTACCTGCATTTGAGCGACCGGCAAACGCGACTTCAATTCCCGTATCAGCAGGTAATTTAGTGATGTCTGGCGCGCTTGTAACAAAAGACGCAGTGTTATACTTGATACGAGATTTGAGCACAGGCTCTCCTAAAACTAAAAAAATAACATTGGGTAAACCAAATTCACCCGTGGGGCGTATTTTATACTATAAAGTAGCTATTAAAAAGTGTATTTGAGCATGTAAAACCGTTGCTGATGGTACATTTTAACTGGCTTAGCTATTAATTTTACTCAAAACCCTATAATTTATAGGTTTAATGTGTGTAGAAAACGTGCCAGAGAATTTAATATCGTGTAGAATATAAAAATCACAACATCCATATTGTAGATGATACAGGGTCGGAAACAGAGAATTCACCATGAAAAAAATAGCACTATCTTTAACTATATTGCTTGGTGCGTTGTCAGCAAGCAACGCAACAGCATTTGATGGCGATGTAAACGCAGGTAAAGAAAAATCAGCAACGTGTGCGGCTTGTCACGGCCCAGACGGTAATGCGCCGGTTAACATCTACCCAAAAATTGCAGGCCAACACGCAGATTACATATACAAGCAACTTACTGAATTTAAATTAGGTATGACTTCGGGCGGTAAAGAAGGTCGAATGAATCCAGTAATGAGCGGTATGGCAATGCCATTGAGCGATCAAGATATGAAAGACTTGTCTGCTTACTTTGCTTCTTTGAATATGTCTGAAGGTGCTACACCTAAAGATGTTCAAGAAACAGGCGCCATGTTGTACAAAGCGGGTGACGCTGAACGCGGAATTCCATCATGTGCGGCTTGTCATGGTCCACGTGGTAATGGCTCTTCACTAGCTAAATTCCCAAAAATTTCTTTCCAACATCCAGAATACATCAAGTCACAACTTGAGCAGTTCAGAGATGGCACTCGTAATAACGACCTAAATGGTGTTATGCAAGATATTGCTAAGAAACTTACAGATAAAGACATTGAAACATTATCTAAATACCTAGGTGGTCTACACTAAAGTCGTATTTATTTAGATATTGTTAACATAATACAATGTTAAATAGACAAAAAGCAGCTTTGGCTGCTTTTTTTGTTTCTGAAATGACCGATAAAGCCCCTTCATTTGTAAGACATTGACCATGCTTTAATGTAAGAAAAGTCTCATTTTATTTTTATTTTTTAAGTTAACTTATTGTAACTTATATTTTTTAACCTTTTTTGTTATGTTTTACACAAGAAAAAAGATATAAATTAGTTGTAACAAAATTATTAACGAGTAAATTAACCCCTGTCGCAACAATAATAACAAATAGGAAAACGTTATAAGGATCGTAGCGCGGCACGACTAAATAGCACATTGAGAGTGCTACTAAAGGAAATAACAAAAAAGTGTCAGGAAAGACCGAAAATAATAAAAACTCATGGAAGTTTAATAATAAAAACAAAATGGAATGCTACACGGAAGATAAATAATAATAATACGGATAAAGAAATAATAATAAAAATAATAAAGACTAAAAAGTCGAAGGGAGAAGTGTCCATATAATGGCGCTCAGATTAGCAGGCGGTAGAGATGTTTTCTCTACCGCCTTTTTATTTGTCCTGTTACAATACCCCCCGTTTAAAAAAAGCATCTAAATATGCTTTGGCGTATATAGAGAAACCCAACCTCTAAAACGCAAACCGAATTCTTCTGGCTAGGCCAGCATTGCGATGCCCATTGAGTTGCGCCTCGCTCAAAACCTCTTAAGTGAGATGATCAAGATATGAGTAGAAAGAAAAAGTCACGTAAAATTCCATCAAATGGGCCCGTTCGTTTAAGCCAAGATAAGCTTAAAGAAATGCGCGCATTGAAAGAGCAACGTGTAAAAAAACCAAAGGCGCTAAGCCTGGTTCACGTAATGCACCTGATGCATTGAGTAATGACACTCAAAAAACAGGTTCGGCTGCTAAAGACAAACGTGTTGGTAGTAAAAAAGCAGTACCATTAGTTGCCCCAGCAGCTGAACCAAAAGTTGAAATGAAACGTAACCTTAAGCCTGTAGCGGAGCTTAAAAAAGCGATTGAGCCTGAGTTAACGCCTGAGCAAGAATTAGAAGCGCTTGAAAATGATGAGCGTTTACTTAAATTAGTTGAGCGTCATGAGCAAGGTGAAATGCTAACGGGTAAAGATGCTAAATACTTTAATAGCCGTATAGCGCGTCACCAAGTGCTGTGTAAGTTATTAGGCATTGAAGATGAAGAAGAATTTGAAGATGACTTCAGCGATGAAGAAAGTAATTCAGATTTTGATCAATACCTATCAAACGACCTAGCTAATGAATGGCTAGATGACGACGAAGATAAGTAATAAGGATACGCAATGAGTACAGCAGTGATCTTAGCCTTAGTTGTAGGTGCTGCTATTATAGCGGGCTTGGCATTTTATGCGGGTCAGTTGCTCTACAAGCTAAATGTGCAAAAAAAGCTAATTAGCAAACAACAGGCAGAGCAACAGCAAAAAATTAAGCAGTCGCGTTTAAAACGTAATGCAAAGCTAGCCGATAGTATTCATTTAATTGCACGTGCGATGAATGAAAAGCAATGTGATTACTCTGAGGGCTGTTTACGTATTTGGGTGCTGATGTCGCAATATAGTTTTGATACTGAGCGTGACTTAACAACTGCATACCCAGGCATTTATAAAATGTACGACGTGGTAAAAGAAATGCCAACTCACGATTCGCGTAAAAAGTACGCTAAAAAAGAAATTTTTAAGCAAGATACCGCACGCTGGCGCGCAGAAGAATCACTGAGTGATGAAATTGAAGCTGACTGTAAAAAAATTATTGTTGAGTTTAAAGCAGCCCAAGGCAGCGAAAACGTAGTTTTTAACTAGCACTTAGATTTTACAGCATAAAAAAAGCAGACCTAGGTCTGCTTTTTTTATGCGCGCTATTTTTTAAATTATATAACCCGTGAGAAGCGAGTGGCATTTATTTGTTTTTGTAAGTGCGCATCAAAGCACATACAAATAATACGAATAAATAAATTCCCTTTTGGTGTTACGCTAATTAGGTTGTTTTTTATTGTTACCATTTCATCGGCAATTAATGGTGCGAGTGCCTCTAAGGCATCTTTAAAGTAGTCATTAAAGCTGATTTTATGTCTGTTCGCGAATACGCTCATATCAAGCTCAAACTGGCAAATAAGTTGTTTAATTGCATCCGCTCGAATAAGGTCATCTTGGGTTAAATGCATGCCTTTATTAATGGCACTGCCTGCTTGCTCGTCGATTGTTTGGTAATAGTGTTTTAGCTCTTTTTTATTTTGTAGTATGGCTGTGCCTATTTGCGATATTGACGAGACCCCTAAGCCGAGTAAATCACATTCTCCATGGGTAGTGTAACCTTGAAAGTTACGATGAAGTTGGCCGCTATTTTGAGCAATAGCCAATTCATTATCAACTTTTGCAAAGTGATCCATACCGATAAATTGATAGCCCGCCTGTGTCATTTGCTCTAGGGTATTTTTGAACATAGTGAGCTTATTATGGGCACTGGGTAAATCAGCATCTTTTATTTTACGTTGAGCGGCAAAACGATCAGGTAAATGAGCGTAGTTAAATACTGAAACACGGTCGGGGTCTAAAGCAATCAGTTGCTCAATAGTTTGCTTAAAACTCTCAGGTGTTTGCAGTGGCAGCCCATAAATCATATCTGCATTTATTGATTTAAAGCCTAATTGTTTTGCTTGGGTAATTAACTGCTTTACCTCATCAACATGTTGAGGGCGGTTAACAGCCAGCTGAACCTGATCATTAAAATCTTGAATACCAAATGACACACGATTAAATCCCATCTCGCTTAAGTCAATCAGCATATTGTCAGCCAGTGAGCGAGGGTCTATTTCTATACCGCGTTCACAGGTATCGCTAAAGTTAAAGTGTTGCTCTAGTAACTTTACTAAGCGAGTCATTTGGGCTGCGGTTAAAAAGGTTGGAGTACCGCCTCCTAAATGTAATTGCTCAACCCGATAGTCTTGAAATAGTTGCGCTTGTGCCACGATTTCTTTAGCTAAAAAATCTAGGTAGGTATCGGCTTTAGATTGATGGCGAGTAATGACTTTATTACAGCCACAGTAATAGCAAAGCTGGCTACAAAAAGGAATGTGGATATATAAAGACAAAGCACGGGTTTGCGATGATTCAATAGCGCTAATCAAATCTTGTTGCTGATAGCCGTCAGCTAACGAAAGTGCAGTCGGGTAAGACGTGTAGCGCGGGCCCGATACATTGTATTTGTTTATTAAAGTTTGATCCCATTGAGGAAGTTTAATCATCACGCGCACCTTATCTTTTAAGTTGCTGCGTATTGTAAAAAAGGAAAGGGGAAGGGGGTTTGATCTACAACAAAAAAAGGTGCCGTAGCACCTTTTTAGTATGTAACGTGGCTGCGTTACATTATGGCGTCTTTTAAATACTGAAATAGCTCTTTGTAGCCTCTCGCAGGCTTTTCTGCTTTTACTTCTTTGGCCGCATTACGCACCAGTTGGCGCATTTTTTGGCGCTCAAGAGCTGGGTATTGTGCAATTGTTTCGTTGATTAAGTCATCGCCTTGCTCAATTAAATCACTGCGCAGCTGCTCAATCTTTTTGATCATAACCTCTGCTTGGTTATTTTTATTAAGCATTACATCAATGATCGCTTTAATTTCTTCAATGTTTTCTACTGTACGAAGGGTTTTTGCTATGTAATTTAAGTGGCGGCGGTATGCATCACTTTTATTACTAATTTTATCGGCAACAACCATTGCTGCTTTTAAGTCATCATTAAGCGGTAAGCGTTCGCGCTGCTTTTTACCCATTTTGGCAATTTCAGATCCTAACTGATGAAACTCTTGCGCTTCGCGCTTAAGTTCACTTTTTGATACATATATAATTTCTTCTTCAATTTCAGCAGGCTTGCCTTTTTTCTTCGCCATGGGGTGCTCTTAAGTAAAAATAACTTTATCTATTATACGCGATTCTTTTAGTGATTAATATTAGCTGATGTGGTGCAGTGAGTGTGTTAGCATTTAAATATAAAAAATGTGTGCAACATGGCCTTCAGGGCTCAGGACAGAATTTATGAAAAGCCAACACCAAGATCCAATATATTCGCAAATTTCTCAAGTAAAAGATGCCGTTTCTGAAGTACTCGAACATGCTAAAAAACTAGGCGCTACCGCTGCAGAAGCTGCTATGTCGAGCACATCAGGGCTGTCGGTAAGTACGCGCATGGGCGAGGTAGAAACCATTGAGTTTAATCAAGACGGTGGTTTAGGCATTAGCGTGTATGTTGGTAATAACAAAGGCTCCGCCTCTACGGCTGATTTAAATCCAAAAACATTGCGATCTGTGGTCGAAAAAGCCATAGATATTGCTAAATTCACCTCAGATGATCCGTGTAATGGTATTGCTGATAAAGAATTACTTGAGTTTTCGCCTAAAGATTTAGATTTATTTCATCCTTGGGATGTAAGTCCTGAGCAAGGGATTGATTTATGTCATGCTGCTGAGCAAGCCGCATTAAGTGCGGATGAGCGAATTGTGAATTCTGATGGTGCTAGTTTTTCTTCGCATCAAGGGCTGCGAGTGTATGGCAATAGTCATGGTTTAATTGCAGGCTACCCGAGAACACGCCATAGCATAAGCACTATGGTAATAGGCAAAGAGGGCGAGCATATGCAGCGCGACTCAGCCTACACAATTTCCCGCGATCAAGCAGGGCTAAAAGATGCTGCAAGTGTTGGGCTTGAAGCTGCTGCAGAAACCCTAGCGAAACTAAACAGCCAAAAACTAGGCACCATGAAAGTGCCGGTTATTTTTAGAGCCGATATTGCTAACTCATTGTTTGGCCATTTAGTGTCAGCGATCGGCGGTGGCGCACTATATCGCAAATCCAGCTTTTTACTGGATAGCTTAGGTACACAAGTGTTCAGCAAAACCGTTAATATTTCAGAGCGCCCACACTTACTAAAAGGGTTAGCATCATCACCTTTTGATAGTGAAGGGGTTAAAACTCTAGACAGAGAAATAATACACGGTGGTGAATTGCAAACATATTTATTAGCGAGCTATGCAGCGCGTAAAATGAATATGACGCCAACAGGTCACGCCGGTGGTATTCATAACTGGTTGGTTGAGCAAACTCATCAGGATTTAGCTGCACTATTAAAAACCATGGGCACGGGTTTGTTAGTCACTGAACTTATGGGGCAGGGTGTAAATACTGTGACTGGTGACTACTCTCGTGGTGCAGCTGGTTTTTGGGTTGAAAATGGTGAAATACAGTACCCAGTAAGTGAAATAACTATTGCTGGTAACTTAAAAGATATGTTTAAAGGTATTTCAGCTATTGGTGGCGATATAGAGAGACGTGGTGGTATTCAAACCGGCTCAGTGCTGATTGAGCAAATGCAAATTGCGGGTGCTTAATACCCATCCACAATAATACTTAATTCAGCGAATTGGTATACACCCACTTTGTTTGCTTAAATTAAGCTTAAATTAAGCTTAATTTAAGCAAACTTTCCTTTTATGTTTCTAAGGTGTGATATGGCTAAAGATAGATATGCGCCAAAACCATTAACCGACATTATGGCCGGTCTGAATAACCGTTTAGCAGCCTATGCGGGGAAAAGCCAAGCACTGGATACACAGCAACAGTTGTTGCGAGATTTTTTAGGGCCTAAGCTAGGCGATAAATGCCGAGTAAGTAATTATCGTGATGGCACGCTGATGATAGAAGCTGTTTCTGCTCCTATTGCTCTTAGGCTTAATTATTTAAAAATGGATATGCAGTCTCATTTTAGAGCCGCAGGTATGGCAGAGCTTGGACAAATAAAAATTACCGCCAATCCACAAGCAACTCAACGATTAAGTAACCGTCCTAAAGCGACAGATAGCCAAGCGACTAACTCTCTTAAAATGAGTGAGCAAACGGCTGATTATTTGAATGCGATCGCCGATTCTGCTCCTCCTTCATTAAAAGAAAAGCTGCAGCGCTTAGCTTTACATGGCAAAAGTAAGCCTAGCTAGTCCTCGCACTAAACTCCTTTTCTCGCTCTGAAGAAGCGCAAAATACTTTGTTACATATTCGATTTCATTGTTATTTAAATCAGGTTTATTATGCTTATCTAGTGCTTCCTAAATTAGGTTGTAGCTGATGCGTATTTCATTAAGCAGGTAATAGACTGCATCCTATTGTTGTTTTTTGAGTTATCAAATCTTAATGAAATGCGTATTTATTCTAATTAATATACGGAATTCTTATGAAAAAAATAACAATGACTGCCGCCAGTATTGCATTGGCGTTAGGTTTGGTTGGCTGCGGCGAAAAGCCACAACAAATGAAAGCAGAATCAACCACAGTAACTGCACCGGTGGCGGCTCCTGGTGCGCTAGGTGTTGATTTACAAAATATGGATAAAAGTGTTCGTGCACAGGATGATTTTTATTACCATGTTAATGGTCAATGGTTAGCAAAAACTGAGATTCCAGGTGACAAGTCTAACTATGGGTCGTTCTCACAGTTATATGATGAATCGCAAAAAGCAATGAAAACAGTGCTTGAAAACGCCAGTGCTAATAGTAGTGCAAAACCAGGTTCAGATGAATATAAGATTGGTGCATTTTATTCTAGCTATATGGCTGAAAATGCTCGTGAAGAGTTAGGTATTTTGCCACTTGAGCCAGCTATTAAAAGCATTGATACAGTGAAAGATAAAGCCGCGTTAGTCACACTGATGGCACAGCTACAAGTTAAAGGTGGCGATCTTCCTTTTGGCTGGTATGTTAATAATGACGCTAAAAACTCAAGTGAAAATGCGCTTTATGCCTATCAAGCGGGACTTGGTTTACCTGACCGCGACTACTATTTAAAAGATGATGAAAAATTCACAAAAATTCGCGCGGCTTATCAAACGTATATCACCGATATTTTAGCTAAAGCTGGCGTTAATAATGCCGCTGATGCAGCCAAAGCGATATTAGCACTTGAAACGACACTTGCTGATGCACAGTGGAGCCGAGTGCAAAGCCGTGATGCAACTAAGTCATACAATAAAATGACGGTAGCTGAAGCTAACTCGCTAATGGGTGAGTTTGATTTAAATGCCTATTTCGAAGCAGTTGGCGTTGATGCTCAAGAGTTGATTGTGCGCCAACCAAGTTACTTTGAAAAATTTGCAGAGATTTTCAACAATACTGACTTAGCTGTTTGGCAAAACTATTTAAAATTCCATTTTGTTAGTAATTACGCGCAGCTACTTAATAAAGATTTAGTAGATTTGAAATTTAATTTTTACAGCACCACGTTGCGTGGTGTTGAAGAGCAAGCACCACTTTGGAAGCAAGCCGTTGATGCATCAAACCGTGTACTGGGTGAAATTTTAGGTAAAGTCTACGTTAAAGAAAACTTCCCGCCAGAAGCGAAAGCGCGTATGGAAGAGTTAGTTGATAATGTGATTACAGGCTATTCAGTGGCAATTGAAAACCTTGAGTGGATGAGCCCTGAAACAAAAGTGGCGGCGCAAGAAAAACTCAATAAGTTTACCCCTAAAATTGGTTACCCAGATAAATGGAAAGATTACTCAGATTTAGCGATTAACCCTGATGAACTGGTTGGTAATTATATTCGCTACAGTGAATGGGCTTATGCGGATATGGTTGCTAAATTAGGTAAGCCAGTTGATCGCTCTGAGTGGCATATGACGCCACAAACAGTGAATGCTTACTACAATCCAGTGAATAACGAGATAGTATTCCCTGCGGCGATTCTGCAGCCTCCTTTCTTTAATTTAGAAGCTGATGATGCAGTTAACTATGGTGCTATTGGTGCGGTTATTGGCCATGAGTTAGGCCATGGCTTTGACGACCAAGGTGCAAAATACGACGGTGATGGCAATTTACGTAATTGGTGGAGCGAGTCAGACCTTAAGCAGTTTGAACAGCGAAGTGCTGCCTTAGTTGCACAGTATAATCAATATAAACCGTTTGAAGATGCCAGCGTTAATGGTGAGCTGACACTGGGTGAAAACATTGGTGATTTAGGCGGCTTAACCGTCGCTTATAAAGCGTATCAGCTATCGCTGGGTGATTCGAAAGCGCCCATTATTGAAGGCTATACGGGCGACCAACGCTTCTTTATGGGCTGGTCGCAAATTTGGCGTCGTAAATACCGTGATGAGGCGCTACGTAATCGTTTAATGACCGATTCACATTCACCGAGTCATTATCGCGTAATTGGTATTTTGTCGAACATGCCAGAATTTTACCAAGCGTTTGATGTTAAAGAGGGCGATAAAATGTATATCAAGCCTGAAGAACGCGTAAAAATTTGGTAATTTGAGCTAAAATTAGCTTAAGCGGTTAGAGCCATTAATCGCAAAATAAAAAGCCAGTGAGCATCATGCTCACTGGCTTTTTAGTTACTTATATACCTGATAATAAAACTAGCTATATTTTGTTTTTATGGCGCTGATGATCTCAACATTAGCAGCAGGAAAATCATAGTTATCAAGTTCGTCAATGCCTACCCATTCGCTTGGTTGCCCTTCTGCGCCATGAGCTTGACCGTTAAAGTTACTGACCACATGCACATTAAGTCGTACGCATTTATCGCCATAGTCATGCTCTATAGTGATAAGTTCGCTTGAACTATGAATAGTCAGTCCTACTTCTTCTAGCAGTTCACGTTTTAGGGCTTGAAACACACTTTCTCCGGCTTCAACTTTGCCACCAGGAAACTCCCATAACCCACCTTGATGTTGCTCATCTGCACGTTTACAAATAAACAAATTGTTATTTTTTTTAATTACACCCACAGCAACATTGATGATTACTTTAGTCATTACCTCTCCCTTAAATAGCATAAAAAAAGCGACGCAAGCGTCGCTTTTTATCTAACGTAACAAAGTGGTGTTATTTTAATTTACCACAACATTGTTTGTATTTTTGACCTGAACCACATGGACATGGATCGTTACGGCCAACTTTTGGCTCGCTACGCGCCATAACCTGAGCGCTTTGCGGTGCTTCACCACCTACGTGTTCTACTTCTTCATGTTGATATTCGCGAGGGGCATTTTCACTTTTACGGTATTGCTCTTCTACTTTTTCAACATCTTCTTCAGCACGAACTTGCACTTTACTTAAAATACCGACCACATCGACTTTTAAGTTTTCTAGCATTTCAGAGAATAACTCAAACGACTCACGTTTGTATTCTTGCTTAGGATTCTTTTGTGCGTAACCACGTAAGTGAATACCTTGGCGTAAGTGATCCATTGCAGCAAGGTGGTCTTTCCAATGTTGGTCAAGACTTTGAAGCATAATGGCTTTTTCAAACTGACGAAGTACAGAATCGCCGACCATTTCTTCTTTTTGCTTGTAAGCTTGTTCAACCGCTTCTTCAATACGCTCACGAAGTTTTTCTTCGTACAGTTTATTGTCATCAGCTAACCACTGAGTAATTGGTAACTCAATTAGGAAATCTTGCTTTAAGCGCTCTTCAAGCCCTGGGACATCCCACATTTCAGCTAAGCTTTGTGGGGCAATGTATTGATCAATTACACCCGCGAGCACATCACCACGGATAGCGGTAATCGTTTCTGAAATATCACCTTCTTCAAGCAATTCGTTACGTTGAGAGTAAACAACACGACGTTGATCGTTTGCTACATCATCGTACTCAAGTAGCTGTTTACGCACATCAAAGTTACGTGCTTCTACTTTACGCTGGGCGTTTTCGATTGCGCGGTTAACCCATGGGTGTTCAATGGCTTCGCCACGTTGCATACCTAGTTTACGCATCATGTTGGTCATGCGCTCACCGGCAAAAATACGCATTAACGCATCATCCATCGATAGGTAGAAACGGCTTGAACCGGCATCACCTTGACGGCCAGAACGACCACGTAATTGGTTATCAATACGACGTGATTCATGACGCTCTGTACCAATAATGTGTAAACCGCCGGCATCAATTACTGCGTCATGGCGAATCTTCCATGCGGCTTTAATTTCGGCAATTTGTTCGTCAGTTGGGTTTTCAAGTTTTTCAACTTCACTATTCCAATTACCACCAAGTACAATATCGGTACCACGACCGGCCATGTTGGTGGCAATGGTGACTGTGCCTGGTAAGCCCGCATCAGAAACAATGTCTGCTTCTTGTGCGTGGAATTTAGCATTAAGTACGTTGTGCTTAATTTTTTCTTTGCGTAAAAACTGCGACAAGTACTCAGAGCTTTCAATTGAGATAGTACCTACAAGTACTGGCTGACCACGTTCTTGACAGTCTTTAATGTCTGCTAAAATGGCTTCGTACTTTTCTTCTTGCGTTAGGTACACCAAATCTGCGCGATCATCACGGATCATTGGCTTATTGGTTGGCATAACAACTGTGTCTAAACCGTAAATAGACTGAAACTCAAACGCTTCTGTATCGGCTGTGCCTGTCATACCTGCTAGCGTTTCGTACAAGCGGAAGTAATTTTGGAACGTAATAGAAGCTAACGTTTGGTTCTCGTTTTGAATTTTCACACCTTCTTTTGCTTCTACAGCTTGGTGTAAACCTTCTGACCAACGGCGTCCTTCCATAGAGCGACCTGTGTGTTCATCAATAATGATAACTTCGTTTTCTTTAATAACGTAGTCAACATCTTTTTGGTAAAGCTTGTGCGCACGAAGAGCTGCATAAACGTGACTAAGTAGCGTGATGCTCGCTGCTGAGTACAGTGAATCACCTTCTTCAATTAAGCCGCGCTCTGTAAGTAGCTCTTCAACTTTTATTTGCCCACGCTCAGTTAGGTGAACTTGCTTAGATTTTTCATCGATAGTGAAATCGCCATCACCTTCAATCCCTTCCTCATCTTCTTTTTCTTGTAGTTCAAGTAAAGGAACAATGGTATTTATTTCAGTGTAAAGCTCTGAGCTGTCTTCAGCTGGGCCTGAAATAATAAGCGGCGTTCGCGCTTCATCAATTAGGATTGAATCCACTTCATCCACTACGGCATAAAATAATGGGCGTTGAACGCGCTCATCAATGCTAAATGCCATGTTGTCACGTAGGTAGTCAAAACCAAACTCGTTATTGGTACCGTAAGTGATGTCAGCTGCATAAGCTTGTTTTTTCTGTTGTGGCATCATGCCCGGAACATTACAACCAACGGTTAAGCCTAAAAACTCAAATAGTGGACGGTTGGTTTCAGCATCACGCTTAGCCAAGTAGTCATTTACGGTAATGACATGAACGCCTTTACCTGTTAAGCCATTTAAATATGCTGGAAGTGTCGCGGTTAGGGTTTTACCTTCACCAGTACGCATTTCTGCAATACGGCCTTGTTGTAAAACCATACCACCTAATAATTGCACGTCGAAGTGACGCATACCGTTTACACGCTTTGACGCCTCACGTACCACAGCAAATGCTTCTGGTAGAATATCGCTTAGGCTTTGTCCGTTATCGTAACGTTCTCTAAACTCAGCTGTTTTAGCTTTTAAATCTTCATCTGAAAGCGCTTCTAGTTGCGTTTCAAGTGCATTGATCAGTGCGACCGTCTTTCTTAGGTTTTTAATAGTGCGGTCATTGCGACTACCAAAAATCTTGGTAAATAAATTAGATATCATGATAAAACCGTTACAATGTGTTTTTTTGCTAGCCGTGCATCGGCTAACCCATTTTTTACAATTGATAATTAATGTATTCTTTGAATTAACCTTTAGGACACATTAATTAGCAATTTTGTATTAAGCTGCTTAAAAAGCACTGTTTATTACCTGCGCTACTATACCAGACTCTGCTAAACATCAAACTACCTCAATAAAAAGATCTTCATTTAAAACAGAAAAATGAGATCTCGCTCATAAAAATAGCATTATGTAGCTAAAGTTGATTAGAAATGCTTTAAAGATATGGTGTTGAATAAATTAAAAACAAGAGCAAAGCGCTTAAATTTCACCCTTAAATGCCTTGTTTGTCGCTATCGTTTTTTAATCCTTAAATTGAGCAAAAGTTTTATTCATTACTCTTCGTAAGTCACTTAAGTCATGCGGTTTATCGGCAGATGTGTATGCACGGAAGCTTTATCATTAAAGAGGTTGTTAATCGTAAAAAAGGTGTATGTTAATATCTTCTGTAACCAGCGTTTGCTAATATTATTTTTAGTAGTATGAGTTCATCATATTTTTTTGTTGCTATAAAACGCGTTGATTGAGTTTTAATAAAAGGGAAAATAAAGTGCAAACCAACAAAGATAACTTAGTAGTCCTTGGCGCTGGCTGGCTTGGCCAAGCCTTATGTATTGATGCACAAAAACAAGGTTGGCAAGTGCAAGGAACTCATCGTAGTGACACTCATCAATTTGATTTTGAGCGTCAGTTTGTTCTACAAAACGGCGAGCTGCAGCACCAAGTGGATTTACAAAATGCGTACTGGGTGTGTGCTATACCTCCGCGCAGTCGTGACAGCGAAAGTGATTATTCTCAAGTGCTGGAGCAGGGGTTAAAGCTGGCAACTGAACTTAATTGCAAAGGTTTTTTATTGTGCTCATCGACTGGGGTGTATGATCAAGAGCCTGGAGTTTATAGTGAAAGTAGCGATATATCTGGCACTAACGAGCGACAAATAAAGCTCTATGATGCTGAAGAGCAAGTACTTGAACAGCAAGGTAAAGTTCTAAGATTAGCCGGATTGTTGGGGCCAAACAGAGAGCCGGGTCGTTTTGTGGCAGGTAAAGAGCTCAACACCTCTAGTCAGCAAGTGGTGAACATGGTGCATCAACAAGATGTGATCAATGCCATTTATGCGGTACTCAACAATTGGTCACAAGGGCAAAGTATTTATAATGTAGTTAACCCTGCGCACCCGAGCAAAGCAGATTATTATGCAAAAAAGTGTGAGCTGTATGGCACACAAATGCCAAGTTTTAGTAGTGATGAAGTCGCTGAGCGCAAAGTTATTGGCTCAGCGATAGAAGCGTTGGGTTTTAGTTATCAGTATGGTATTTAACCTGAACTCTGAATAATAAATCTATCTCAAGCAGCTATTTTCAGTGCTAACTGCGTTGAATTTACTTGCAATAGGCGAGCTTTCGACGCGTAATTCCGCCTTGTTTTCACTGGAAATCTCTGGCTAGAGAAAATAAACATAAATATCATATTGATTCAATACGTTAGTAAATCTCTTAACCAGAGTTCAGGCTATTTAATAAGAAGGTAAGGGCGAATTTTTTATAAAGTCGCACAACTTACCTTCACTTAGTAGTCTGTTGGCCGCTTCAATATCGGGGGCAAAGTAGCGGTCTTTGTCGTAATAGCTAACATGTTGGCGTAGCAGCGCCTTAGCATGCTCCACCTGTTCACACGCATGTAGCGGCTTTCTAAACTCTAGCCCTTGAGAAGCACTTAGCCACTCAACGGCTAACACGCCTTGCGTATTATTAGCCATATCAACTAAGCGCCTAGCAGCAAAAGTTGCCATAGAGACATGGTCTTCTTGATTAGCTGAGGTCGGTAAACTATCTACCGAGGCCGGGTGTGCTAGTGATTTGTTTTCTGAGGCGAGCGCAGCTGCTGTCACTTGAGCTATCATAAATCCTGAATTTACCCCACCGTTTTCAACTAAAAATGGCGGCAACTTTGATAAATTAGAGTCAATAAGTAAGGCAATACGTCGCTCAGCTAAGGCGCCAATTTCGGCAATGGCAATCGCAAGATTATCAGCGGCCATAGCAACGGGCTCAGCATGAAAGTTTCCGCCTGAAATAATATCTCCTACATCGGCAAAAACGAGTGGGTTGTCGGTTACCCCGTTTGACTCACACAGTAATACCTCGGCGGCTTGGCGTATTTGGGTTAAACACGCACCAAGTACTTGCGGTTGGCAGCGCAGGCAATAAGGGTCTTGTACTTTTTCACAATTAATATGTGAGTCACTAATTTGTGAGTGGGTACTTAACAGTTCTCTAAATACGTGCGCGGTATCAATTTGCCCTTGTTGACCACGAACCTCATGAATACGTGCATCAAATGGTGCGCGACTGCCCATGGCGGCCTCAATACTGATAGAGCCAATTACACAGCTTTGTGCGTACAAGTCTTCGGCTCTAAATAAGCCCTGCAGTGCAAATGCAGTAGAGGCTTGTGTGCCATTTAATAGTGCTAAGCCTTCTTTTGCGGCTAATGTCAGTGGTTCAAGCCCTGCAATTTTTAGCCCTTGTTCTGCGCTTATTAGCTCTCCTTGATAGCGCATTTTACCCTCACCCAATAAAGGCAGGCACATATGAGCAAGGGGGGCTAAATCGCCCGATGCGCCCACTGAGCCTTTTTTAGGCACGCATGGGTACACTTCATTTTTAAGTAGCTGTATAAAAAACTCAATGACTGCTAAACGAATACCAGAGTAACCCCGTGATAAAGAATTTACTTTTAGGGTGATCATTAATCTGACCGTGCTGTCATCCATTAATTCGCCAATGCCCGCAGCGTGTGAAAGCACAATACTGCGTTGTAATAGTTCTAGCTCATCATTCGCTATTTTAGTATTGGCTAATAAACCAAAGCCGGTATTAATACCATATACAGTACGTTGCTCGTTTATTACGTCTTGAACGGTTTGGGCGCTGGCAGCTATTTGTGTGGCGGACTCAGTTGCCAAAGTTAAATCTACGGCCGATTGATTAATTTTTCTTAAGGTATGTAATTCAAGCTGACCGGGTGTGAGAGTGTATGAAATCATGACTTATCCTTGTTAAGCATAGGTAGGTCTAGGTTTTGTTGTTGTGCACAATTTTTTGCAATGTCATAACCTGCATCGGCATGGCGCATCACACCGGTAGCAGGATCATTCCAAAGCACTCTTGCAAGGCGTTGCTTTGCTTCATCGGTACCATCGGCAACAATAACCACACCTGAATGCTGGCTAAAGCCCATACCTACACCGCCACCATGATGAAGCGATACCCAAGTAGCACCGCCTGCGGTATTGAGCAGGGCATTTAATAAAGGCCAATCAGAGACTGCATCGGAGCCATCTTGCATGCTCTCTGTTTCACGATTAGGACTAGCTACTGAGCCTGAGTCAAGATGATCGCGGCCAATAACTACCGGTGCTTTAAGCTCACCGTTTTTAACCATTTCATTAAAGGCAATCGCTAGACGCGCTCGGTCTTTTAAGCCAACCCAACAAATACGTGCAGGCAAGCCTTGAAATTGAATTCGCTCACGCGCCATATCAAGCCAGTTATGCAAATGCTTATCATCAGGAATTAGTTCTTTTACTTTTGCGTCTGTTTTGTAAATATCTTCGGGATCGCCTGAGAGTGCTACCCATCTAAATGGGCCAATGCCTTCACAAAATAATGGACGAATATAAGCAGGTACAAATCCAGGGAAATCAAATGCATTTGTTACGCCTTCTTCGAGCGCCATTTGACGAATATTATTGCCGTAATCAGTCGTTGCCGCGCCCGCATCTTGCAGTGCCAACATCGCTGTTACTTGAACAGCCATTGATTGTTTGGCTGCTTTGACCACTGCTTGTGGATTATCGATTCGCATTTTTGCAGCATGCTCCATACTCCAACCTTGTGGCAGGTAGCCGTTAAGCGGATCATGGGCTGAGGTTTGATCGGTGACTATATCGGGAGTAATACCACTTTTTACTAAGGTACTAAAGACATCAGCCGCGTTACCAAGTAAACCCACAGAAAGCGCTTCACCTTTTACGCAGGCATCGGTTATTAATTTTAATGCATGCTCAAGGTCTGTGGCTTTTACATCGACGTACCCTGTTTTTATTCGAAAATCGATACGGCTTTCATCACATTCCACTACTAAGGCACTAAAGCCTGCCATGGTTGCTGCTAATGGTTGTGCACCGCCCATTCCTCCGAGGCCACCTGTTAGCACCCACTTACCTTTGGCATCGCCTGAAAAATGCTGTTTTGCCATAGCTACAAAGGTTTCGTAAGTGCCCTGAACAATCCCTTGAGAACCAATATAAATCCAAGAGCCAGCGGTCATTTGGCCGTACATCATCAAGCCTTTTTTATCTAACTCGTTAAAATGTTCCCAGTTAGCCCAGTGCGGAACAAGGTTAGAATTTGCAATTAATACCCGCGGTGCATTGCTATGAGTTTTAAATACCCCCACAGGTTTACCTGATTGCACTAAAAGGGTTTCGTCATCTTCAAGGCGCTCAAGCGTCTCAATTATTTTGTCGTAGCTTGGCCAGTCACGGGCAGCACGGCCAATTCCGCCATACACCACCAAAGCTTGAGGGTGCTCGGCAACATCAGGGTCTAAATTATTCATTAGCATGCGTTTAGCTGCTTCGGTTTGCCAGCTTTTAGTAGATATTTGATTACCATGCTGTGCGCGAATTGTGCGTTGTGTGTCCAGTCGATGATCCATTATTCACTCCTGTTAAATTTAAGCGTTATGGGCTTTATTATTGTTTTTAAATGTTAATTGTCCGCCCAAGCGGTACTTACTGCCTGGCGATATAAGTCGTGCAAAACTAACAATTCCGTTTACCGACCAAGTACGGCGTATTACTTGTAAACAGGGCTCTTCGTTATATAAATTAAGCCATTGGCACATTTCACTGTTTGGCGTAATAGCCTCTACCGTATGCCTCGCTTGTGTTAAAGGGGCAACTGTTGATAAGTATTCGTGTGGGGTAAGGGCGGTAAAATCTTGTTGTAAATAATCTTTTGCAAGGGGCGGATTTACAAAGCGCTCCTCAACTTGTAAGGGGCTGTCGTTTTCGTTATGAATAATGACACTGCGATATACCACGCTATCTACCTCCACACCTAAAGCAATTGCAATTGGCGCTACGGCATTAATTGATTCCAATACTTGTACTGTGCAGCTGTAGTTTCCGTTTCGCTCTTTTACTTCATTGGCGATGTTTTTTATTTCAAGTAATGATGACTGTGACTTGAAGCTTGCTACAAACGTACCTAGGCCTTGGCTACGGGTTAAAATACCTGCATCAGTGAGTTCACTAAGTGCCCGACGTGCGGTCATTCTGCTTACTGTAAACTGTTTGGCTAGTTCGTTTTCTGAGGGGACACGTTGGTTTTCAAGCCAAAGCCCACTGCGTATTTTGTCCACAATAAACTGTTTTATTTGCGTAAACTTAGGTGTTGGCATAAATATTTTTAGTATATTAAAAATAAACAATACCTAGTAAGATGGCACAACCATCTTGTATATACAAGATGTGTTGTTAAACTTGTTGAACACTATCGCGGAGAGACTTATGCAAGCCACAGAATCCACAGAACAGTTAAATGATATCGATTTATTACTCACCGATGCCAATATTGCCACCATGGATAACAACATTGATGCACCTTATGGAGCGATAGAAAATGCGGCTTTAGCAATTAAAAATGGCAAAATAGCATGGTTGGGTGAGCAAACTGAGTTACCTGATTTTGATATATTAGCCACTCCGGTAGTAAGTATCAAAGGGCAGTGGTTAACCCCGGGCTTAATTGATTGCCATACTCACTTGGTGTTTGCCGGTTCTCGTGCAAAGGAGTTTGAGCAGCGTTTACAAGGGGTAAGCTATCAGCAAATTGCCGCGCAAGGGGGCGGAATTGCAAGTACCGTTAAAGCAACCCGAGAGGCTGACCACGAACAATTATTTGTAGCAGCAAAAGATCGTTTAAATGCACTACTAGCTGAAGGCGTAACTACGGTAGAAATTAAGTCAGGTTATGGGCTTGATATAGAAAATGAGAAAAAAATATTAGAAGTTGCTAGGCTGTTAAATCAACATCACCCTATTGAAGTCATTAATACCTTTTTAGGCGCGCATGCATTACCTTTAGAGTTTAAAAATCGTAGTGATGATTATATAAATTTAGTGTGTAATGAAATGCTCAACACCCTTGTTGAACATGATTTAGTCGATGCGGTTGACGTGTTTTGTGAGGATATTGGCTTTAGTTATGCGCAAACGCAGCGAGTATTTGATGCGGCTAAAAAACTGGGGTTAGCAATTAAGTGCCATGCTGAGCAGTTATCTAATCAACAAGGTGCTGCGCTGGTGGCGCAATACAATGGTTTGTCGGCCGATCATTTGGAATATCTTGATGAAGCCGGTGTTAAAGCTATGGCAAATGCAGGTACTGTGGCGGTATTATTGCCCGGTGCTTTTTATTTTTTAAAAGAAACGAAATATCCTCCAATTGAACTGTTAAATAAATACAAGGTTCCCATCGCAATTGCCAGTGACTTTAACCCAGGCACATCACCGTTATGTTCTTTGCAATTAATGATGAATATGGCTTGTACATTATTTAATTTTACTCCAGAACAGGCATTAATGGGAGTCACGGCACACGGAGCTCAGGCTCTTGGTTTTGCTGATAGAGGCGTATTAAAAGTAGGTGCTCGCGCCGACATAGCACATTGGCAAATTGAGCATCCAGCACAATTAAGTTATCAGTTTGGGGTAAATAAACTGTTAAATTTATGGATATTGGGTAAACTTAGCTAATTATAAGACTTCACTCTTAAGCCTATGTTTTATTTAATGTCAGTGAGTACCTCAGCTATGGATGGAACGTTATTGAGCTACAGCAATTTAGCTATTTTTTTAAGTGGTGCACTTTTAATGGCAATGGTTGCAGCGTTGTTAACCGTTAAAAGTAACGTAATAAGGCTCAGCTTTTTATACACTGGGCTGATTGGTTTAGCTATGGTTAGCACTGCCATCCCTTGGTTTGTTTTGTTATTGGCTCTGGGGTTTGCTTTTCATTTATATCAGGCGAATTTGCTAAAGCAAAAAGTCCCGTTACTTATCAGTGCCTGTGCCTCAGGCGGGCTTGTTTTATTATTTACAGGTTACCTCTTTTTTACATTGCATTTAGCGTGGTTACTTATTCCAATTTTACTACTCAGTAGCAGTGGTTTTTTAATGGCTAATACGCCGCAGACTGCTCCAACTTTAAAGCCAGAAATCGAGCCTGAAGCGTATGTTGAAAACTCACCCTTAGCCAGCTTCCCCGATAAACAGCAGTTACGTCAAAAATATAATGAACTCAATGATAAGGATTCATTTACAGCAGCAATCATTGTACTGAGGCTAGAAGGTTTTGCTCAAGTTAATCAACATATTGGCCGAGATTTTGGCGACTTATTATTATCTCAGTCGGCCAATCGAATAAAAGATTTATTAGATAGCGATGAAGTTTTTTTCTTGCTGAGCATGCTAGATTAGCGCACTTGGGTGGGTTAAACTTTGCATTTATTTGTGATTTACAAAATCATAATCATTTACATCAACAGCTTATAAAGCAAATTATTGGCGCTACCTTAAAGCCGTTCAATGTAGCTAATTGTACGATTGAAGTAAAAGTAAGAGCCAGTTATGTACATTGTAATAAACAAAGCAGCAGCTTTGATGAGCTAATTAGTCATGCTTACTTGGCGCTTGATAGCCGGCCAGCTAAACAAATTGTGGCTTATCATCAGCAAATGACGACTGACCATTTAGAGCAGCAAGCGCGACTAACTGAGCTGGCTAATATCAGCTTTGCTGATGAGTTCGAATTGTTTTTTCAACCGGTTATTCGAAATGAAGATGGCCAAATTGAATTTTTAGAATTGCTATTACGCTGGCAGCACCCAACCCAAGGGACTTTATCGGCGAGCCAGTTTATCAACGATATTAGAATTGCAGGGCTTGGTTACTCACTTGCGACCTTTGTTATTGAACGAGCTGGAGAGCTTGCCATGGCACTGCGTATGGAAGGAATGAGGGTGCCTTTAAGTGTTAACTTATTTGGCCCAGAAATGCTTAACGAAGAGTTTGTTGATTTTGTTTATGGGGTTATTGGTGAGCACCAACTTAGGCCTGGTGATTTAATTTTAGAATGTCCGCTACACATTTTTACTAGCCTAGATGATAAAGGTAGAGCCATGATAGCAAGACTTAACAGCTTAGGTTTAAAAGTGTGTGTTGATGGTTTAGGTGATAATCCTGTATTACTTTCTAAGTTACCTAGTTTAGCGGTGGCATACATTAAAATATCGCCTGCATTAACTGCTGACTTTAGTAATCAAAATAACATACGTAGTTTAGTAGGTGGTATGGTTGAAATGCATAACCAGCAACAGACGAAAGTTATTTTTGAAGGTGTTGAAACACTCGATCAACTAAAGTTTGTAAAAAGTTTAAAAGCCTACGCTTCACAGGGATACTATTTTGGACACCCATTGAGCAGTTTAGGATTAATGAGTTGGTTTAAGCAATGGTTAGAAGCACAAGAACTTTAAGTGTGTTTTAAAGGCTTAGTTTTGTCTGTAAATAGGTATTAACTAAAGCACTGATCACTTGGCCACACTGTAATTTACCTGCAGTTATAGAATGGGGGTGTTGTGAAGGTGCTGCTTCGCATAAGTGTAAATAAGCACTGCGGGGATCGCTTGCAGCTAAGTAAACATAATGCTCACCATCGCTGACATCAAAACCACAGTAATTAAATGCACTCGCAGGCATATTAGTTAAGCTATCTAAATCAACTTCTACCCCTAGCGGTGTGTTATCAAACTCTTTGAGTGCATTGGCAGTTGCTTCAGTTAAGTTTATTTCGCGCTTCACATTAATTGTTTGGTAGCTTGTGTAACTAAAGCTAGCGCTCTGCATGGCATCAAAAATAGGTTGATTATTTTTTAGCTCATGCAAGCCAATAACATGGTAATTATTGAGCAGCTGCTCTTGATAAGCGTAGCTAAATCCATTACCACTGTGCCTACCTTCACACTCACGAAAGTCGGCATGAGGATCTAAATTAATCGCGTTAATTGCGCCGAGGTTATATTTGGCAAGTGAGCGAATAATACCCAAACAGTTATTATGCCCGCCGCCAATAACAATAGGTTCAAGACCCGCTTTAAAAACCATGTCTAAAATTGCTTCAACTCGCTCATCTATTTCAGCGCACAGCTTACGCAATTGAGCTAAGTCGTTTGGATTATGATTATCAAGCGGTAGTGCTTGTTGCATTAAATCATCGAGGTTGACTTCGCCAAGCAGTAATACTTTTTGCATGGCAATAGCGTCATTGTGAGGTTGGTTTAAAAAGCGTTGTAAAAACGCAGGCCAAGCATGCTGTGCGCCACCGTTTCCTAGATTGGCTCTCGGGCCAATGTCTTCACAAATCCCTAGTAAAACAAAGCGCATACCAAATTGTAAGGCATCAGCAAGTGCTTGTTGAATATTGTCGCGGGCATCAAGTAATGCCATCGACTGCCATGCTTTTAGCTCTCCAGCACGGTAAGAGCAAATTTCCTTTACCGTGCTTTCGTCGTATAGTTTAAGGTAACCAGTCACGCTACAGTTCTATTATTTCTAGCTCTAATTCTTCAGCTGAAAGTACAATGCCGGTACTGTCAGCATAAACAAAGTCATCATCAAAAAATGATACGCCAGCAAAATTAACCCCTATACCGCTTTCGCCCGCGCCTTCACTGTCTGCTGCAACAGGAATTGACGCAATAGCTTGAATACCTAAATCAAGTTCTTCAAGCTCATCAACGTGACGTAATGCACCATATACAATAATGCCTTGCCAATTGTTTTCAAGTGCCAGCTCGGCCAGCTCAATATCAATTAGTGCTCTGCGAGTTGAACCGCCACCATCAATAAGTAAAATCTGATCAGTACCATCTTGAGAAAGTAATTGGCGGATCAGTTCATTGTTTTCAAAACATTTTACCGTTTTAATGCGGCCACCAAAACTGTGTCGACCACCAAAGTTGATGAACATAGGTTCAAGCACGTCAACCACATCAGCAAAGTGGTCGCATAAATCAGAAGTGCTGTAATCCATTATTTTATCCTCAAAAGATACATAAGTTAGTAACTCAGTATACCCTCCTTATATGCAATAACAACGACTTAATCGCAGTAAATTTAGCCATAATTAGAACTAAATCAACTATAAGAATAATAATTCTTTCATAAACTTGTCATTTCTCCACAACAAGATTATAAACAGGTGTATTGCATCCATGATGCGGCTGAACATTTTCACCTTCAGTGGCAAGAGTTGTAAAATTGAGTAATACTGTGGTTAGGCCAATGGTTTTATATTATCCATTTGTTTAAAAGGAGTTTGTTAATGGTTAGACTTTACCGGCGACCCTTTTTATTTGTTCAAACTTAATGAGTTAAATCAAAGAAAGCATCACTTTATACTGCGCTGGCAAATTTAATATAGGTATTTACAATGAATTTTCTACAAAATCTGACGATAAAACGCCGTTTGCAACTAAACGCCTTAGTTGTAGGTTTAGCAATGATTGTCATGCTATGCATCATAATTTATGAAGCACGTGTGATGCTTAAATTAAATGAAACAATTCAATACGCCGAAGAGCTTGATGTGCATGAGCTTTCGATGCGTAAATATGAAAAAGACTTTTTATTTTACAAAGATGAAAAAAGCTTAGATTTATTCACCAATGAATATAAACAGCTGCAGCTCAAACTAGGGAAGCTATCTGTTCTATCAAAAGATTTAGATATTGCCATTGATCAGGTTAACCAATTTGAAGTGCTTGCAAAGCGGTATTATGATGACTTTCAAATTGTTGTTAATTTGCAACGCAAGATAGGTTTACACCCTAAAGATGCGCTTTATGGCGAACTGCGTGAGTCAGTACACAACATTGAAACACTGCTGAACCAGCAAAATGATCATAAATTACTGACCACCATGTTGCAGCTACGCCGTGCTGAGAAAGATTTTATGTTGCGTTTAGATACCAAATATTTAGACCGATTTAATAAATTAGGTGATGAGTTAAAACAACAAGTAAATACCGCAGAAATACCTAGTAATATACGCAATCAATTAACTTCATTAATGACCAATTACCAAGGCAAATTTACCGCACTAGTTGAAGCACAAATCGCTTTAGGGGTTGATTTAGATTCGGGTGCTCTTGGAAAAATGAGAGTCAGTATTAAGAAAAGTGATGATGTGGTGACTGCCATTACTTCGGCCACTAAAAAACAAGTTGCTGAGACGGCCCAGCAGGCGCAATTATTGGCAATAGCCATATTTATAATTTCCAGCGTTATTGTTATGGCTCTTGTGTACTTAACGAGTCGCTCAATTATTCAGCCTATTGAGAGGGTTTATCAAACTATTGACAAGATAAGAAAAAACAATGATTTAAGCTTGTTTATAGAGCATAAAGGGGAAGATGAAGTAACCAGAATGACCATAGACTTTAATAGTTTAATTAGCGACTTTAAAGAGCTTATCTATGAAGTAAATACTGCACTGACAACGCTTAATATAGCAACGGGTAACCTATCTGAAACAACCTCAGCGACTAGCTCTGGCATGCAAGAGCAATTGCATGAAGCGGATATGGTGGCAACTGCAGCCACAGAAATGCAAGCTACGATTCAAGACATTTCACACAATACAGAAGCTGCTGCTAAAAAAGCTGAATCAACCAATTTAAGTGCGCAGCAAGGTCAGGTTGAAGTAGAGTCAACCATTAAACATATTAATGCTTTGTCTGATTCGCTTGGTAAAGCCTCCAGCGTGGTGTCACAGCTAGAAAAAGATGGTGAAACCATCGGCTCTGTACTTGATGTAATTCGTGCCATTGCAGAACAAACTAATTTACTTGCCTTAAATGCGGCCATTGAAGCCGCGAGAGCGGGTGAGCAAGGTCGTGGTTTTGCGGTTGTTGCAGATGAGGTGCGCTCACTTGCACAACGCACGCAAGAGTCAACTAGCGAAATTGAAGGTATTATTAACACCTTACAACAGCGTACCCAAGAGGTAGTCAGTATCATGCATCAGTGTCGTACTCAAGGTGGTGAGAGTGCAACACAAGCAACAAAGGCGGGTGAATTGCTAGGCGCAATCACTGTTGATGTGCAAACGATTATGGAAATGAGTACACATATTGCTACTGCTATTGATGAGCAGAGTCAGGTAGCATCAGAGGTTAATAAAAACGTAGTCCGTATTCGAGATATTGCTGAAGGGGCTGCTGCTCATTCACAAACTAATGCACAAACTAGTGAAGAGGTGTCTGAGCAGTCAAGGGTGCTTCATCAAGCAATCTCAAAATATAAAGTTTAATTATCCATAGAAACAAGCGGCTTAATTGCCGCTTGTTTGTTATTAACGAAGCAGGAGCATCATAACTGACGCTAAGGTACAAATTTTATTGGTACGCTATCTTTGTTATTTTCATGTTGTTTAACACGTTCTAAATAAGTGTCCCACAACTTAGTATGTTCGGCTTGTAACTTAGCCAAATACTGCCAGCTAAACAACCCGCTGTTATGTCCGTCGTCAAACTCTAAACGCAACGCGTAATGCCCTACGGGTGTAATGCTTTTAATGCCCACTGTATGTTTATTAAGTACTAACTTCATAGGCTCAGAGCCATGGCCTTGCACCTCGGCTGAGGGAGAGTGAACCCGTAAAAACTCAGTACTGAAGGTTGCCTCTGAATGATCATCAAAAAACACATCTAAATTTTTACTTACACTATGATAGTGCACTTTAGTTACTTGTTTCATCGTCATCTCACTTACAAAAAAGCCTCCGTGCTGGAGGCTTTTAGTATACATCAAACGGCTGTTAAAGAATAAAGCGGCTTAAGTCTTCATCTTCAACCAGCGCACCCAGGTGCTTTTCAACATAGGCAGCGTCAATAACTAAACTTGAACCCGCTTTTTCAGAAGCATCATATGAAATTTCTTCCATTAATCTTTCCATAACAGTATGCAGACGGCGAGCACCGATGTTTTCGGTTTTCTCATTAACCTGCCAAGCGGCTTTAGCAATTCGCTCAATTGCATCGTCGCTAAATTCAACAGCGACTTGCTCTGTTTTGAGTAGCTCGCGTTGTTGCTCCGTAAGTGATGCGTGTGGCTCAGTTAAAATGCGCTTAAAGTCATCGGCTGTGAGTGCTTCAAGTTCAACACGAATAGGTAAACGGCCTTGTAATTCCGGGATCATGTCTGATGGTTTAGACATCTGGAATGCACCTGAGGCAATAAATAGCATATGGTCAGTTTTAACCATGCCATGCTTAGTATTAACCGTTGAGCCTTCAATAAGCGGTAGTAAATCACGCTGTACACCTTCACGGCTTACATCTGGGCCTGAGGCTTCACCGCGCTTACAGATTTTGTCGATTTCGTCAATAAACACAATGCCGTTTTGCTCTACAGCAAAAATTGCCTGCTCTTTTAATTCTTCAGGGTTAACTAATTTTCCGGCTTCTTCTTCGGTAAGTAGTTTAAATGCTTCTTTAATTTTAAGCTTACGTTTAGTGCGTTTATCACCACCCATATTTTGAAACATGCCCTGTAGCTGGTTGGTCATTTCTTCCATACCAGGAGGAGCCATAATTTCAACATTCGGTTGAGCTTGCGCTAAATCAATATCAATTTCTTTGTCATCTAGCTGGCCTTCGCGTAATTTTTTACGAAACGATTGACGTGTCGATGAGCTTTCATCGCGCTGAACTTCCCCATACTGATCTTTCACTGGAGGTAGTAATACATCTAAAATACGCTCTTCAGCGGCTTCTTCTGCACGGTGTTTAAACTTTTTGGTTTGTTGTTCACGGGTCATTTTGATTGAAACGTCGACTAAATCACGGATGATAGTTTCAACTTCTTTACCTACATAACCTACTTCTGTGAATTTAGTGGCTTCCACTTTAATAAAGGGGGCATTAGCCAGTTTTGCTAACCGACGCGCAATTTCCGTTTTACCTACACCAGTAGGGCCAATCATTAAAATATTCTTCGGCGTTACTTCTGCACGTAAATCTTCGTTTAACTGCATACGGCGCCAGCGATTACGAAGGGCAATAGCAACCGCTTTTTTTGCTTTTGCTTGACCAATAATATGTTGGTCTAGCTCATGAACAATTTCTCTTGGGGTCATATCAGACATAGCGGGTTCCTATTACAATTCTTCGATAGTTTGGAAGTTATTCGTAAATACACAAATATTACCGGCAATTGTAAGACTTTTCTCTACAATTTCATGGGCACTTAAGTCGGTATTTTCTAATAAGGCGGTTGCAGCAGATTGTGCAAAGTTTCCGCCGCTGCCAATTGCGATCAGGTCGTTTTCAGGTTGTACGACGTCACCATTACCAGTGATGATCAATGAGGCAGTTTCATCAGCAACAGCTAGCAGGGCTTCAAGTTTACGTAAGGCACGATCGCTACGCCAATCTTTAGCCATTTCTACAGCCGCTTTAGTTAGATTGCCTTGGTGCATTTCTAATTTGCTTTCAAAACGTTCGAAAAGGGTGAAGGCATCAGCAGTACCGCCAGCGAAACCAGCGATTACTTTGCCATTATAAAGACGTCGAACTTTTCGGGCATTGCCCTTCATTACAGTATTACCAAGGGAGACTTGGCCGTCACCACCAATAACAACTTTGTCATCACGGCGTACACTTACGATTGTAGTCATGTTATTCCTCATCATCGCGCTGCAAGGGGGCAGCGCGTAAAAAACGATTATGAAGAGGTTATATGGGTGAATGGTTTAAATTCAAGTCCAGCCCCAAATTCCGCAGCCAACGATATTAATTCGTTTTAGTTTGTTCTTATCACTTTCTGCTTGGCGCTTGGTTTCATAAGGCCCTAAACGCACCTTATACCAAATACCATTAGTACCTGTGGTTTTTTTGATCTCTGAAATTAGCCCTGCAAAGGCTATTTTAGCCTTTAAGGTTTCAGCTTGTTGATGCGTTTTAAATGAACCACACTGCATAACATAAGGGCCTTTTTGTTCAAGCTCTTTCACTTCAACTTGAATTTCATGCTCTTTAATTTCTTTAATAAATTTAGGTGGCCGCGGTTTAGCTATTTCTACTTGTTTTTCGGGGGTTGGGTTTGCCTGTTTTTCAACAAGATCAGGATCGGCATTATTTTTAACAAACCAGAGTCCATATGCGAAACCACCCACAAGTACTAGTGCAATGAAAGTTAATAACAGCGGAAAAGGTTTTTTAGCCGGTTCTTGTTTGGTGTTTTTTTATTCTTTGGTTTTTTATTAATATAATCGTGCTGTGCCATGGTGTTATGTGTGGCCTTACCTAAATCATGTCTGTAGGGTCGACATCTAAACTCCAGCGGACTTTTTGAGCAAGTTTGCTGGTGCTGAGATAATCAACCATTTGTGCAAGATACGGGTGTAAAATGCGTCGATCTTGCGCTTGAATATGTAATTGAAAACGATACATCCCTGCAATTTTTTCTAAAGGTGCTGGGATTGGTCCAAGCAATTGTATACCAGATACCCCA
This sequence comes from Pseudoalteromonas sp. KJ63-1, assembly GCF_055808145.1. The sequence continues at coordinate 192,643 of NZ_CM147855.1, forward strand.
TTGACAGGAACCAAATCCGTTAGAAAGTCGACGACTTGCTTAATGTTATGTCCTTGTGCACGAACTATCGCCATACTGGTGATAGGCGGCAGTTGCGCGTCACTTCGCTCAGTGAGCGCAAAGCGGGCAAAATCTTGATAGCCGTTATTAACTAAATCTTGTAATAATGGGTGCTCAGGGAAGTGCGTTTGTAATAATACTTCACCGGGCTCACCAGAACGTCCCGCTCTACCTGCAACCTGAGTCACTAATTGAGCAAGGTGTTCTGTTGCCCTAAAGTCACACGAATATAAACCACTATCTACATCTAAAATGAGAACTAAGCTTACATCAGCAAAGTGGTGGCCTTTGGCCAGCATTTGCGTACCGACTAAAATGCGTGCGCCACCTTGGTTTATTTCGCCCAATGCTTTTTCAAGGCTGCCTTTGCGCCTCGTAGAGTCGCGGTCTATTCGGCTAATAGGAATGTCTTTAAATTCAGTACTCAAAAATTCTTCTATTTGTTCAGTGCCTTTACCGTTAGGAAATATCTGCGTGCTACCACAATCAGGGCATTGATGCGGTACTTGATATTGATCGCCACAATGGTGGCAAATCATCTGACCAATGGCTTTATGAAAGGTTGCACTCGTGCTGCAGCGATTACATTCACTTAACCAACCACACTCATGACATATTAAAGTGGGCGAAAAACCACGGCGGTTTAAAAATACCATTACCTGCTTACCTTTATTCAGGTGCTGGCGCATTATCGCTAGGCTCGCATGGGCAATACCAGCTTGATCAGGCTGACCTTTCATGTCGAGAAGCTTAAATTGATTATCGGTGGCAGTTTGTGCTCGCTCACTTAATGTGAGTAACTGGTATTTGTTATTAATTGCTTTGTGCAGTGTTTCTAATGCGGGGGTAGCACTGCCTAGAATAAGCGGGATATTTTGCTGATATGCGCGATACGCTGCTAAATCACGTGCATGATAGCGTAGAGTATCTTGTTGTTTAAATGAAGCATCATGTTCCTCATCAACCACAATCATCCCGAGTTTTAAAAAGGGCAGAAAAATACTCGAACGAGTACCTATAACGATGGCACAACTGCCTTTTTCACAAAACCGCCATGTTTGCAGACGCTCGTTATCGGTGAGTGCCGAATGCCATAGCATAATTGGCGTGTCAGGGAAGCGGCGCCTAAAACGATTCACTGTTTGTGGTGTTAAACCTATTTCTGGAACAAGCACTAACGCTTGCTCTCCACGTTTTAACACCTCTTCAAGACACTGTAGGTAAACTTCTGTTTTACCGCTACCCGTGACACCTTCAAGTAAAAAACTATTAAAACCAGTACTTTGATTTATAGTTGTGCAAGCAATTGCTTGTTCTTTATTTAAGCGAGGCTTAGTGCCCACAGTAGGAGAGGCATGTTGCCATTGATTGTCATGTTCAATGGTTTGGACTATCAGTTCTTTTGCTAATAGGCCATCAATAGTCTTTTTATTAAACCCGAGGGCTTTTAGTTCTGTTAATGATGACTTACCCGATGCAGATAATTGCTTAAGCAAGTTAAACTGTGTTTTAGCTTTTAAAGACGGTAAAAGTGCTCCTTTATCGGTTAACGTCAACATATTTATACTGGTTTTATCAGGGCATTCACCTTGGCGCAGTGCACTGGGGAGTGCAATATGAATAGTTTCACCTAGTGGATAACAATAATAACGCGCAGTAAACTTCAGCAGCTCCAAATGTTGCGCAGATAACACCGGCGAGTCGTCAATAACTTCAATAATAGATTTGATTTTGCCCTCGGGAACTTCTGTATCGGCTTTTAAGTTAAGGATAACCGCTACTTTTCGTTGATTGCCAAAAGGGACGAGTACACGCATGCCTGGCTGTAATTGAGTCAGCGGTGGCAATTGCTCATCCACTTTATAATCAAAGGTGCGAGGCAAGGGGACTTTTATTGCAACTTCAGCAAAACGCATAACAACTCAATCAATTAACGTAATGGTTTAATGTACTAAAAATAGCATTAAATGCCTACCGACAAATCAGTAATCAATAGGTGTTTGCTGACTTTTTAACAAAAAGGATAATTAAAGCTTGTGTGTGTGCGGCTTGTTGGATAAAATTCGCGACCAATAAATTTGTTTTAACGACGTATGGTGCCAAACTTCGGGTTTGGAGAGCGATGCGGCCTTAACTAGAGGTTCCTATGAAAGAAGGTATTCACCCTAAGTACGAAGTAATTTCTGCAACTTGTTCATGCGGAAACAAATTCGAAACTCGTTCTACTTTGTGTAAAGACATTCACTTAGACGTATGTTCTGCGTGTCACCCGTTTTACACTGGTAAGCAAAAGATTTTAGACACTGGCGGCCGTGTTGATCGCTTCAACAAGCGCTTCGGTGCACTTAGCAGCAAAAAATAATTTTTTGTTTCTATGTAAAAAAAAGCACCTTAGGGTGCTTTTTTTGTGCCTAAAATTCACTTCTCCCTCCATTTTTATAACCGTTTTGTATTTATTATTTTTGCATAACTATTTCCTGTTCTTATACTGAATATGCATAAACATTTGCAGACAAAATAGCCAATATTCTCTATATTTTTATTTGTTACACTTTAAATATGGTACTTAAATGTTGGTAACGTGAAGTTATTTGTATTTAAAGTTAAACAAAATTCGGTATTTCACTATTTTAATTTAAGGCTGAAAAAAACATTTAATAAATATTGATTAAGGGTAAAAACGACCAGTAATTTTCATTTTTATGACGAATTTATATTTTAAAAATGTCAGGATAATCTAGGGAAGTTGCTGATAAATCACTTAAAATTAAGAGTTCTAGCATATAACAGGATAGACCTGATATTGCTTGGAATTTAAAAATAATAAAGGTATCGTAGAATAAAACTACCTCTCACTTTAACTTAAATTGCAGGATATAATCGCGTTATGTCAGATTTTCGTGAACAAGCACTACATTACCATGCCCATCCCGTTCCAGGTAAAATCAGTATTGAGCTGAGTAAGCCCGCTGAGACGGTTAAAGACCTCGCGCTCGCATACAGCCCAGGTGTTGCAGAACCTGTTCGTGAAATTGCCGCTGATCCAGCAAATGCCTACAAATATACGGGTAAAGGAAATATGGTTGCGGTTATTACTAACGGCACCGCAATTTTAGGCTTAGGTAATTTAGGCCCACTGGCCTCAAAACCAGTAATGGAAGGCAAAGCATTATTATTTAAACGTTTTGCAGGCCTAGATTCAATTGATATAGAAGTTAAGCACCGCACAACCGAAGACTTTATCAACACGGTTGCGAATATTGCAGACACGTTTGGTGGTATCAACTTAGAAGATATTAAAGCACCAGAATGTTTCGAGATAGAAAAAGCACTTATAGAGCGTTGCAGCATTCCTGTGTTTCATGATGATCAACATGGTACGGCAATTGTAACGGCTGCGGGTATGCTAAATGCGCTAGAAGTACAAGGTAAAGCAATTGAAGATGCGATTATCGTGTGTTTAGGTGCCGGCGCTGCAGCAGTCGCCTGTATGGAACTTTTAATTAAGTGTGGCGCACTGCGTGAACATATTTATATGTTAGACCGCAAAGGCGTTATTCATACACGTCGTGATGACTTAAATGAATATAAACAATTATTCGCAAACAACACGGATAAACGCACTTTACAGGACGTAATTGAAGATGCCGATGTGTTTATTGGTGTATCAGGCCCTAATTTATTAGCCGCTGATGATTTAAAGTTAATGGCTGACCGCCCAGTTGTATTTGCATGTTCAAACCCTGATCCTGAGATTGATCCGCAATTAGCACATGCTGCACGCAACGATCTTATTATGGCGACTGGTCGCTCTGATTATCCGAACCAAGTTAACAACGTGCTTTGTTTTCCATTTATTTTCCGTGGCGCACTCGATGTTCGCGCAAGTGAAATAAACGATGAAATGAAAATAGCTGCTGTAGAGGCAATTCGTAGTATTGCTAAAGAGCCAGTTCCGGCTGAAGTACTGACTGCTGCAGGTATCGATAAATTAGAGTTTGGTGCTAAATATATTATACCAAAACCTATGGATCCGCGCTTACTGCCTCGTATTGCCAAAGCCGTTGCTCAAGCTGCAGTCGATTCGGGTGTGGCACAAATTGATATGCCAGAAAATTACATGGCGTAATTTTAAGTGTAAATTAACGCAAAAAAAACCTCAGCATTTTGAAGTGACCCCCAATAGTTGGACATTCCAATTACTGGGGGTCTTTTTATGTCCAAACATCACCGAGCTTTCAAGCTCAAAATAGCTGAACTCGCTTTGTCTGAAAGCTCTTCGGCGGTAAGTAACAGATTTAATGTTACAGATAGGCAGGTCCGATATTGGACCGCTATTTATCGAATTCATGGCGCTGAAAGCTTCAGGTCTGTTCACAAACCTTATTCTCTAGCATTTAAGGCTGAAGTGTTAAAAACGATGACAGCAAACAGTTGGTCACTCGGTTATACCAGTGCTTTCTTCGATTTATCGTCCCCAGGCATTCTTTTTCAATGGCAAAAGCTTTATGCTCGTGATGGTATATCACGTCTTAAACCACAGAGAAAAGGTAAGCCATTCATGACAAATAATTCTTCTTCATCAAAACTAGTAGAGCAAATGACTGAGGAGGAGTTACGAGAAGAACTAGCATACTTACGAGCTGAGAATGATGTGCTAAAAAAGTTAGAAGCCTTGGCTCAAGCCAGAAAGAAAAAAGCAAAGACAAAACGATAGTCGTCGAAGAGTTCAAGGCAAAGCATAGCTTACGACACCTTTTAAAGGCGACAGGGCTGCCAAAGAGTGTTTACTATTATCATCGCACTACTTGTAAGCAACCCTGTGCAAGCAATGATTTACTGGTAAAAATACGTGATATTTATCACGCGCATAAAGGGCGATATGGCTATCGCAGAATTACGAGTGCCCTGAGAGCAATGGGAGTACTTGTTAATCATAAGCGCGTTCAACGGTTGATGAATGAGTTAGGACTCAAGTCAAAAGTAAGGCCTAAGCGCTATAAATCCTATAAAGGTGAAGTGGGTAAAATCGCAGAAAATACGCTTAACCGCGAGTTTACTGCGCAGAAGCCAAATCAAAAATGGGTGACGGATGTGACGGAGTTTAAAGTGGATAATGAGAAGGTATATCTATCGCCTATGATTGACCTATTCAACCAAGAGGTAATCAGTTACGAAGTCAGAAAATCCGTTGCACTCCCTTTGGTAACTGACATGCTTAAAACAGCAACTGCTAGGTTGAAGCCAAATGAAAAGCCAGTTGTACACTCAGATCAAGGGTGGCAATATCAAAACAAACAATATCAAAATCACCTTAAGGAAAAAGGATTGCAACAAAGTATGTCTAGAAAAGGAAATTGTTTAGATAATGCGGTTGCTGAGAACTTCTTCGGCATATTGAAGAGCGAGATGTACCACAACGAAACGTTTAAAGACGTGAATGATCTTATTGAAAACATTAAAGAATATATCCACTATTACAACAATGAGCGTATTAAACTGAAACTAAAAGGCCTGAGTCCGATACAGTATCGAAATCAGGCCTTGGCAGCCGCTTAGAAATGAGTCCAACTTTATGGGGTCACTTCATTTGCTGAGGTTTTTTATAACACAGATAAAGAAATTTAATCTTCATTTAAAATAGGCACTTCTAGTCCCATTTCTTGCATTATTTTCTTCACCTCTTCAGGTACTTTTTCTGCATTGTCTTTACGTAGATCATCATCATTAGGCAGCGGTTGCCCTGTAAATGCATGCAAAAATGCTTCGCATAAAAGCTCACTATTTGTTGCATGGCGCAAGTTGTTTATTTGACGACGAGTACGTTCGTCAGTTAATACTTTTAATACATTTAGCGGGATCGAAACGGTGATCTTTTTTACTTGTTCGGATTTTTTCCCGTGTTCTGCGTATGGGTGAATATATTCACCATTCCATTTAGCCATAAGATGTATCGTTGCCTCAGATTATAAATTGCTCACACAGCATCAAAGCGTGTAAATATGCGTGAAATTCTATCGGTTTAAAAAAGATAGTCAAATACTAGTTGTTTAGCTATCTAGACATTTAAATGTTTTGACATCTTAAACTGCATGCGCTACATTTTAGACGTCTAAACATCCAAAATAGTAAAGGTGACGAAAATGAGTGAAAAAAATAAGGCAACAATTGCTGTTCGTAGTGGAATAGAAGCCGACAAACAGCATGGTGCGGTTGTTCCACCGCTTTATTTATCAACAACTTACTCATTTGCTGACTTTGATACCAAGCGCCAATATGATTATGGTCGCAGTGGTAATCCTAACCGTGACATTTTGGCTGAGGCGCTCACTGAGCTTGAAGGCGGGGCTAAAGGCATTATTACTGCAACGGGTATGGCGGCAGTTCACTTAACAACTCAATTATTAAATAGTAACGATACGTTAGTGATTCCTCACGATTGCTATGGTGGCAGTTATCGTTTATTTACCTCACTAGAAAAACGCGGCTTGTTAAAACTTGAAGTGATCGATTTCACTAAAAGCGAAAGCTTATCGCATATTCTTGCTATAAAACCTAAGCTGATCTGGATTGAAACACCGAGTAATCCAATTTTACGATTAACTGATATTAAAGCGGTTACCGATATTGCTAAGCAATGCGGTGCACTGGTTGCTGCCGATAACACATTTTTATCGCCGGCTTTGCAAAACCCGATTAAATTTGGTGCTGATATTGTGGTTCACTCAACCACTAAATATATCAATGGTCATTCAGATGTTGTTGGTGGTGCGGTTATTGCGGCTAGCGCTGAGCTTGGTGAAGAACTGGCCTGGTGGGCAAATAATATTGGCATTACTGGGGCGCCATTTGATAGCTATTTAACACTCAGAGGCTTACGCACGTTAAATGTGCGTTTGAGACAACACCAAGAAAACGCACTCGCTATTGCACAGTATTTAGAAAACTCCCCGTTTGTTGCTCAGGTTTACTATCCAGGTCTTGAATCACACCCGCAACATGCGCTTGCTAAGGCGCAGCAGCTTGGCTTCGGTGCTATGGTCAGTTTTGATATAAAAGGCGATATAAACGATGCGGCCGCGTTTATAACGCGCTTAAATGAATTTAGTTTAGCGGAATCATTAGGCGGAGTGGAAAGTTTGATTTGTCACCCCGCAACCATGACTCATGCAGGCATGGAAGCGACTGCTCGTGCAGAAGCTGGAGTAGGCGATACGCTTATTCGTATCTCGGTGGGTATTGAAGATGTAAAAGATTTACTTGCCGATTTAGACAGAGTATTTAATTTGGTATGCCCAGGGCAAGCAGATAACGCTTTAGGTGCAAAAAAGGGTGCCAGTGAGTTATTTGGTTCAGCGAAACTAAACGCGGCGCACCCGGCATTATGGTAGTGCACACCAATTTTGAAAATATAAAACATGAAGTCAAGTTGGTATTAACATGGTAAATCAGGTTCATAAATTTGGTGGTTCGAGTTTAAGCTCAGCGGATCGCTTTAAAAGTGTCGCAAATATTATTTTAACTCATGCTCAAGCAGGGGATTGTGTTGTGGTATCGGCTGCCGGTAAAACCACCGATACCTTGGTTAAATTGTGGCAAAGCTATCAACAGCAAGATACCCAAGCGATTGCTGATATTATTTTGTTAATCAATAATCATCAATCTGCGCTTGTTGAGCAATTGCTTATAGCGAGTGCTAAGCATGAAGCACTCGATATACTTGCTACTGAGCTAAGCATTATTACTCAGCAGGCCAAGCAAGGTACTTTAGCTGAAGCTTGGCTATTAGCCCATGGCGAATTATGGTCTGCAAGGCTATTAAGCGCTTACTTAGAGCAACTTAAGGTTAGTGCTTGCGCTCATGACGCTAGGCAGTTATTCACGTTAGACGCTGGGCAACTGCTGCATGCTAATAATCAGCAGCAGTGCTTAAAAGCCATAGATACGAGCAAAATTAATGTCGTTACGGGGTTTATTGCGGCTAATTTACAAGATGAAACCGTAACCTTGGGACGAAACGGTAGTGATTACAGTGCTACTTTATTAGCACGATATTGCAATGCTAAAAAAGTGTCTATTTGGACTGATACTCAAGGTGTTTTTAGTACTGATCCGCGTAAGGTAGCTAATGCGATTAAGTATGCGCGGGTGTGCCGTGAGCAAGCCAATTTATTAGCGAGACTAGGTAACCCCGTATTGCACGCTAAAACATTATCGCCATTAAAAGGGACCGATATAGAGTTAGTTGTTCGCAGTAGCTACGATCTACAGAGAAGTCATACCGAAATAGTTAAATTAGGAATGAGTAAACAAAAACGTTTTTTAACCACGGTTAATAATGTGGATTTACTCACTGTTGATGACTTGAGTGAAGGCGAGGTAGCGCATGTTAGTCAACTTATACAGCATAGCTTGCATCATTTTGAACATGCAGGCGAAATTTACTTGGTAGTCCCTGCGTCGGCGACATATCAGGTGGTTAATTATTTTGCTGGCCGCGCCAATATTAGTGAGTCTAACTTAAATGGGGTTGCAATTATTGCATCAGAGCAAGATATAGCGACGCTCGGTGAGCAAAGTGCCGCTTTACTTCAGGCTGAATCAATCCACCCTCGATTTACTCATTATGGTGAAGGTTATACGTTATTATTAACCGATCAGGTACTTGAAAGTGATGTGCTGAGCTTACTGCATGATAAATTAATTAATAAAACGCAAGAAATAGCTTTAATTATTGCAGGACTTGGTAATGTGGGGGCTGAATTTATGCGCCAATTACCAGCACAGCTAGCCCGTTTATCATCAGGTTTTAACGTTAAGTTAGTGGCATTAGTGCGCTCAGAGCAGATGTTGGTTAATGCCAATGGGTTAGACAGTGAAAGCTGGCAACAGCAATGGGAAAACCATGCAAGCCCTTATCAACAAGCTAATTTGTTGTCATACATTGATACTCTTGAGTATGAACATAAGGTAGTGATTGATATCACCGCTAGTGAATATTTTAGTCAGCTTTACAGTAAACTTGTGGAATTAAATTGTCATTTAATTAGCGCCAATAAATACGCGGGTACTGCCCCGCTGAGCTGGTATAAGACACTACGTAAAAACTTAGGCCAAAGTGGCTTACACTGGCGTTATAATGCCAGTGTGGGAGCCGGATTACCGATTAATTTTGCATTAGCCGATTTACAAAACAGTGGTGATAAAATAACGCGTATAGAAGGCGTATTCTCTGGCACACTCTCTTGGTTATGCAGTAGTTACGATGGCAGCAAGGCATTTTCAGATTTAGTGCTTGAAGCACAAGCTTTGGGGTTTACCGAACCTGATCCGCGAGAAGATTTGTCTGGCCGAGATATGCAACGTAAGTTACTTATTTTGGCGCGTGAGTTGGGTATTGAATTAGAGCTTGATGATATTTCCTTATCGGCATTGATGCCCGATGAGCTAAGTAAAGGCAGTTGGAGTGACTTCCTGGATAATAAGGCAAGCTTAGATGCGTTTATCAAGCAGCACTTCGAAACGGCTTTGCAACAAAATGCTGCACTGTGTTACACAGGGTTGCTAGAGTTTAAAAACAATAAGCTAAACGCTAAAGTAGGGATTTCCTATGTACCAAAAAATGAAGCTGTAGCTAATTTAACCCCTGGCGATAATATTTTTGTGATTAATACTCAGTGGTATAATCAAAACGCATTAGTGATACAAGGCCCCGGAGCGGGTAAAGAAGTGACCGCAGCTGGCGTACACTCTGACTTATATTGGTTGGTACAAAATATTACTTAGACCATATAAAAGGCCGCTAATCAGCGGCCTTTTATATATTAGCATTATTTAAAAGAGCTCTTCTTCGGTTTTAGTGCTTTCTTCAAATACATCATTTGGCTGTGCTAACACATATTTTGTAGGTGCGGTCCCTTTCTCAAAGTACTCAAAACGGCTGGTATAATCGTTTTTATGACTTAACAGCCCCGTTTCTAAGTCAATACGAATAGAAACTAAGCCTTCAGGTGGTTCGATAGGTGCCGCAGGTTTACCATCCAGTGCGACTCTCATAAAATCAACCCATGCAGGCTGAGCTGTTTTAGCACCTGACTCTGCGCCTGATATTTGGCCACTTCCTAAGTTATTGTTATAGGTTGAGCGCCCCAGAGTATTTCCAGGGTTGTCAAAACCAACCCAAACAGAGGTCATCACATCGCGATTAAAGCCGCTAAACCAAGTATCTACAGAATCATTGGTAGTGCCTGTTTTACCTGACAGATCGCGACGTTTTAGCGCTTGTGCACGCCATCCTGTACCACTCCAACCTGTTTTATGAGACCAGCTACCACCACCCCAAATTGCGCTGTTCATAGCACTGGCAATTAAAAATGCATTTTGTTTAGATATGATCTGCGGCGCGCAGTTTGGTGCTAATTGCTCACTTAGCATTAGCGAGCTAGCTGGTGTCGCTTCATCATCACAAATTACAGTCGGGTTAGTTTTAAATAAGGTATTACCCATGGCATCTTGAATTTCAGAGATAAAGTAAGGTTCGACTAAGTGGCCGCCATTGGCAAAAGTACTCATACCACGAGCTAACTCTAGTGGAGTAATAGATGCGCTACCTAAAGCCAGCGATTCACTGCGATTTATATCTTCATCTGCAAAGCCAAATTTAAGTAAATGATCGGCTGTACGTTGCAAGCCAACACCACGTAATAAACGTACCGAAATCACATTTTTTGATTGCGCTAAAGCGCGGCGAATGCGAATAGGGCCATTATAAATGGCAGGGCTATTTTTAGGTCGCCATGCGACACCTTGGCTTTTATCCCATTGATTTATAGGGGCATCATTTAGAATTGACGCTAAGGTGTAGCCTTTTTCAAGTGCAGCAGAATATATAAATGGCTTAATATTAGAGCCCACTTGGCGCTTAGCTTGCACTGCACGGTTATATTGGCTTTGTTCAAAGCTGTAACCGCCTACAATGGCTTTTATACGCCCGTTTTGTGGGTCTAAAGACACAATGGCGCTTGCAGCTTCAGGGATTTGACTCAAAATATAGCTGTTGTCATCATTTTTACGCAGCCATATTTGCATGCCAGGCGTTAATATATCGCTTGCTTTTTCAGGAGCAAAGCTTTGGCGATAACGGGTGATAAACTTACGCGCCCACTTTAGATTATCCCAAGTCAATGTTGTGCGTTCGCCGCTTTTAAGCATTACTTCCGCGCTTCTGTCGGATACATTTAAAACTGCAGCGGCTTTTAGAGGGCCTAGTTCATTGGCCTCTTTCAAAATGTTTAATAACTTAGAGTCAGAAGGTGTGGGCTCTGTTTGTGGATCCCATAAAATGGCTTCTGGGCCTCTAAATCCATGGCGCATATCATAGGCATGTAAATTATTAACTAAAGCCGTTTGTGCCGCCTGTTGAATATTTGACTCAACAGAAGTATACACTTTAAATCCTGAGTTATAGGCTTTATCTATACCGTAGCGCGACACCATTTCAGCACGTACCATTTCTGAAATATATGGTGCATATAAGTCAATTTCAGCCCCATGAAAATAAGCGGTAATTGGTTGGTTCGTGGCTTCATTATACTGCGCTCTAGAAATATACTTTTCATCTAGCATTCGTCCTAACACTACATTTCTTCTAGCTTTGGCTCGCTTTGGGTTACGAATAGGGTTAAGTGCTGAAGGCGCCTTGGGTAAACCGGCAATCATTGCCATTTGCGCAAGAGTGAGCTCTTTTAGCTCTTTACCATAATAAACCTGAGCGGCTGCACCAATACCAAAGGCGCGGTTTCCTAGCTCTATTTTATTTAGATAAAGTTCAAAGATTTCATCTTTTGAAAGTAAATTTTCAATATGGATGGCAATAAATATTTCTTTTACTTTACGGATATAGGCTTTTTCTCGCGTTAAAAAGAAGTTACGAGCCAACTGCATGGTGATTGTACTGGCACCTTGCTTTTTTTCACCGGTAGAAATAAGTACCAGTGCTGAGCGTACAATACCAATTGGGTCGATACCGATATGGTCATAAAAACGGTTATCTTCTGTTGCTAAAAAAGCCTGTAATAAAGGTTCAGGAATTTGATCTATAGTTACAGGGATACGTCTTTTTTCACCAAATTGGTTGATTAAAAGCCCATCTTTGGTAAATACTTGCATAGGCGTTTGTAATTGAACGTTTTTTAAAACTTGCACGCTTGGGATATCGGATTTAACGTAGTAATAAAGGCTGAGCAATGTAATTAGTGCAAGTAATGCACAAATGATCAAAAATTGTAAAGTTCTTTTTAATAAAATCACTGATATTTCCCTAAACGGACTCCCAATTACAGGTTGAGACTGCTAGTATATATTGATTAAAAATTGAATAATATTTTTTAAGATATAAATTATAACTTGTTTATTATTAAAACAAAGGCAAAGTTGCAAACATGCTAAGTCAATTGATAAAAAAACCATCACCTATGATGGTGGGTATTGATATAGGATCGCACTCTATCAAGGCCGTGCTTTTAAGTGAAACAGAAACTGGGCTTCGATTAGAAGCTCTTGCAATTGAACCTATGCCTAAAGGCGCTATGAGCGAGCGCAACATTCAAGACATTGAAGCAATTGGCAATGTGATAACCAAGTTAAAACGAAAGCTTCCAAAGTCACTAAAATTTGCTGCTGTTGCTGTTTCAGGGCAAACAGTGATCACCAAAGTTATTTTCATGGATGTTTCCTTAAGCGATGCTGAATTAGAATCACAGATTGAAATTGAAGCCGATAGCTTGATCCCCTATCCATTAGATGAAGTCAGTTTAGATTTTGAAAAACTCTCTACTAACAGTGCGGATCCGAGCAAAATTAATGTTCTACTTTCTGCAGCGAGAACGGAAAGTGTGGAAGCGAGAGTAGGCGCACTTAGTGCTGCCAACTTAACTGCAAAAGTTGTGGATGTTGAAAGTTATGCATTAAGCCGGGCTATGGATGTTTACTACCAACAGCTACCATCAGATGCGTTTGATAAAACTGTTGCAGTAGTCGATATAGGTGCGGTGCTTACCTTGGTCAGTGTAGTGCAATTTGGTGAAACTATTTACACCCGCGACCAGGTATTTGGTGGTGACCAATATACAAATAGTATTGTTGCTTACTACAACAAAGGCTTTGATGAGGCTGAAATTGGTAAAACAACGGGTGATTTACCGCCTAATTATACATTTGAAGTGTTAGCGCCTTTTCAAACCTCATTATTGCAGCAAGTTCGTCGTGCTGTGCAAATGTTTCTAACAACAACAGGTAAAGAGCAGTTGGACTACATCGTACTGACGGGCGGGTCAGCGATGATTAAAGGTGTTGATAGGTTATTAATCGAAGAATTAGGAATACACACGGTTGTTGTTGAACCATTTGATAAAATGGAAATATCACCTAGAGTAGATCGTAATATAATACAGCGCCACCGCACTCAGTTTGCGATTGCAACTGGCTTGGCGTTGAGGAGTTTTTCATCATGCCACATATAAATTTACTACCTTGGCGTGAACTTCAGCGTGAGCAGTCTAAAAAGAAATTTATAACATTGCTGATGGCAGTGGTTATCGTTTGTTTCGTAACTATGTATGCGCTGAGTACATTTTATAGCGCTCTAAAAGAAGGGCAAATGCTTAAAAATAACTATCTCAGCTCAGAAATTACAATGCTCGATCAGAAAATTCGCGATATACGCGACTTAGACATGAAAAAAGAAAATCTACAACAACGGATGCGTTTAATTGAAGAGCTACAAAGCAGCCGTAATTTAGGCACGCAAATAATGGATGAAGTCGCAAAAATAGTGCCTGCTGGAGTTTATTTAACTAAGCTTGAGCGTAAAGGTAGCCAAATTCATGTGTTAGGTAAAAGTGAGTCTAATAATCGTTTGTCTACTATGCTTCGACAGGTGCAAAGTTCTTATCTTTTAGAGCGCCCGACTATGCAAGGTATTGTTGCTGGCGATCAATCCTCTCGTTTACTCAGCGATTTTAATATGGAGTTCTACGTAAAACCATTTGGTAAAATAGGCGAGGCACCTAATGAACCTTGATCTTAAGTCGCTTACAGAAATAGATTGGAATGAAATAGAGCTCGATAACATAGGTGAGTGGCCTGTTATTGTAAAAACAATATGCGGCGCATTTGTTGCCTGTCTCGTATTGTTTTTTAGCTATAGCCTATTAGTGTCGGATGAAATTGAAAGCTACCATAACGCAGTGGCCAAAGAGATAGAATTACGCACAACCTACCGAACTAAATATGCAGTTGCCAGCAAGCTCGATATTTATCGTGAACAAATGGTTGAGATGGAAGATGAGTTTTCTCAGCTATTAAAACGCCTACCTACCTCAAATGAGACGCCAGGATTATTAGATGACCTTTCCTATGTGGGTACAACCAGCGGCCTAACATTTTTAAAAATTGGTTGGCTACCTGAAGTTGAAAAAGAGTTCTATACCGAGCTACCCATTAAAATTGAAGTAGTAGGCACTTATCATGAGTTCGGTGAATTTGTAGGAAAAGTGGCTCAATTGCCGAGAATAGTAAGTTTACACGACTTTTCTATTTTATCATCTGGCGAAAAGCAGCTAACATTCAGTGTAGTAGCAAAAACTTATCGTTATGAAGAGGGGGTAAGATGATGAAGCAACTTCCCTTTTTAACTGTCGTAATATTGTTGCTCAGTGGTTGTAATGAAGATACATCTGAGCAAAAAGAGTTTATTGACCAAGTTAAGGCAAACACTACTGCACGTGTTGAAAAAATACCTGAGTTAGTTAAGTTTGAACACTTTGAATATAACGCCAAAGATATACGTAGCCCTTTTGTAGCACCAGAACCAGAAATTATACAAAATAAGCTAACACAAGTTAAAAACTGTCTTCACCCAGACCCAGAGCGTGTCCGTCAGCCTCTGGAGAAATACCCATTAGATAATTTAGCAATGAAGGGAACGATAGGGTCGAACAGTAATACATGGGCGCTCATTACAGCTGCTGATAACACCTTACACCGAGTATCGATAGGAAGCTATTTAGGTACATATGATGGAAAAGTAAGCAGTGTTAATAGTGACTATATTGAATTAGTAGAATTAATCCCTGATGGGTCAGGTTGTTGGAAAGAACGTTTGACCAAATTAGAAATGTTAGAGGCGGCAACTAATGGCGCAAATTAATAAGAAAAATGGTACTCCCTATATGCATAAAGATGAGTGTTCGCATCACCGTATTTTAACAACGTTGCTATTTGTATTTTTATTACTAATGATGAAAACGGTCAGTGCAGCTCCTTTACTCTATGACGTTCGATATAATCCATTACTTAAAGGTGAAACTGAATTACAGCTGGTATTTGATGAAGAATTACAGCAACAACCTGATGTACAAGTTTTTAATAATCCAGCACGGATAGAGTTATTATTTAATGCAGTTGAACTAGATGAAGGGTTGGCAAATATTGTTATTAACCAAGCAGGGATAAGTAACATTAGTAGCATGATGACCAGTGCAGGTTTAAAAGTAACCATTAACTTGGAGCGATTAAAAATTTATGAGGCTGAAGTTAATAACAACCTATTTTCAATAAGAATATCTGATAACCCTCTAGCAAAACAAATCGTAACAACCAGTGAAGATGCACCTGCTCGTGCCTCTAATTATATCAATGGCATTCAAGCAATTGATTTTCGCCGCGGTGAAAAAGGTGAAGCAAAAGTACTTGTTTATCTGCAAGATACACAGGCTGCTATTGAGGTTCATGAAAGTGGCGGGAAAATCATTGCAGAGTTTCACCATACCGATATTTTAGATGACTTATTGTATGAATTAGACGTACTCGATTTTGGTACTGTGGTGAGCAGTATAGAAACGTTTAAGGAAGATAATCTGACACGCATTGTAATTGAACCTAATAAAGCTTTTGCTTACACGTATCAGCAAATTGAAAATATTTTTACCTTAACGGTTGAGAAAGACGAGACTCAAAATGGATTCTTAGATGGAGGTAAAGAGTACTTAGGCCGTCCTATGACGCTTAACTTTCAGGATATCTCTGTGCGTGCTGTATTACAGATTATTGCGGGCTACAATGACTTTAACTTGGTAACTAGTGACTCAGTGACTGGCAACATTACCCTTCGCTTAGATGGTGTTCCTTGGGATCAGGCGTTAGACGTAGTGCTAAGAATAAAAGGTTTAGACAAACGTATGGATGGCTCTATTTTAATGGTAGCGCCATCTGAAGAGCTTGCTGCCCGTGAAGCAAAAGAGTTAAAAGCAAAGCAACAAGTAGAGGATTTAGAGCCACTATATAGCGAATACATCCGTTTAAATTACGCCAAAGCAGAAGATTTTGCCGACTTACTAAAAACAGATACCAATAGTATTATTACAGCGAGAGGCAGCGTGTCTGTTGATCAGCGAACTAATACGCTACTAATGAAAGACACCGCAAAAAGCATTGAAAGTGTTCGCCGCATGGTCGAAACCTTAGACATCCCCGTCAAACAAGTGGTTATAGAGGCGCGCATGGTCACTGTACGCGACAATGTTAAAGAAGACTTAGGCGTTCGTTGGGGGTTCAGTGATCAGCAAGGTTCTGATGGTGTTTCTGGTACATTAGAAGGTGCTGAAACAATTTCTAATGGAAATATTCCGAGTCTTACAGATCGACTCAATGTTAATTTACCTGTAGCGAATCCATCGGCAAGTATTGGTATGCATATAGCTAAACTAGCCAATGGAACATTAATTGATTTAGAATTAACCGCGCTCGAAGAAGAGAATAAGGGTGAAATTATTGCGAGTCCGCGTATCACTGCTGCTAACCAGCAAAAAGCACGCATTGAGCAAGGTACCGAGATCCCCTATGTTGAATCTGCTTCGAGTGGCGCAACAACCGTAAGCTTTAAAAAAGCAGTGCTGAGTTTAGAGGTGACACCTCATATCACACCAGACAACAAAGTTATTTTAAACTTAATAATTACTCAAGACACCCGTGGTGATACCGTTCAAACAGGAACTGGCCCAGCTGTTGCCATTGATACGCAACAAATTGAGACTCAAGTTCTCGTTGAGAATGGACAAACGGTAGTGTTGGGTGGTATTTTTCAACAGCAAATTATTAATTCGACCAAAAAGGTACCTTTATTGGGCGACCTTCCTTACGTAGGAAGACTATTTAAAAGCACAAGCGAGTTTAATGAAAAGCGCGAACTGCTGATTTTTGTCACACCTAAAATTCAAATAGACTAATTACCTAACCTGAATTCTGCAGAGATAGATTAACTCTTCAGGGCTCAGGTTATTCAAACTATCTAGGCTGAACAACAAACTAGACGGTTTTGGCATGTTATTTAGTTATCTTGGTGTAACACTCCCTGTAAATGTACAATTAGGCAGTATATAATTTTTATTGTGTACTGTACTGCGGATGCATTTTAAGACTGCGTTAATGTTGCTTGTAACTGAGTTTTTTGTGAAATTACTATGCAAAAGCGTTTACCAAGTAACACGTAGTAGCCTTTAATTGCATAAATTTTAACCCTAGAAGATAAATTTGCCTATAATAAGGTGCTTTTTTGTTAACCAATGGGTAATTATTTAGTTTAATTGCTCGTTATATGGCTTTTTATCCTAATTGACTTGAAATACCCGACCGATTACTGAGATAATCCCTTTCTTAATTTTGGGGCCAGGTCGTTAGGCGGGGTTTTATTTCAAATTTTAGAGTTCGTTTGTACTAAAAGATATGGCTGAGAAACGTAATATATTTCTAGTTGGCCCCATGGGGGCTGGCAAAAGCACGATTGGTCGTCACATCGCTGACCAATTACACCTTGAATTTGTTGATTCTGATCAAGAAATCGAACGTCGTACGGGCGCAGATATTGCCTGGGTATTCGATCTTGAAGGTGAAGAAGGCTTTAGACTTCGTGAAGAATCTGTTATTGGCGATTTAACCGAGATGCAAGGTATTGTTCTTGCTACTGGTGGTGGCTCAGTAATGAGTAAAGAAGTTCGAAACAAGCTTTCGGCTCGCGGTATTGTAGTATACCTAGAGACACCGATTGAAAAGCAAGTTGCACGTACGCAACGCGACAAGCGTCGCCCATTACTGCAAACAGAAGAAGCACCTCGTGATGTACTTGAGCGCTTAGCAGAAGAGCGTGAACCATTATACAAAGAAGTAGCTGATTTTGTTGTACGCACTGATGAGCAGAGCGCGAAAGTTGTTGCTAACCAAATAATCGAGAAATTGGATTTTTAAAAGCCAGTATTAAAAGGACTAACCCAGCATGCTTGAATTAACTGTTAATTTAGACGAGCGAAGTTATCCTATTTATATTGGTCAATCTGCACTTCAAGATACAGGCCGTCTAATCCATCACATTGGTGATTGTCGGCCTATCATCATCACTAATGACACTATTGCGCCGCTCTATCTTCAGCAGTTGCTTGACTCATTATCACAGCAAAACCCACTTCATTTTATTATTCCAGATGGCGAGCAATATAAATCACTCACTTGGTTTGAAAAAATATCAGCATTCTTACTTGAAAATAACTGCGGTCGTGACACCTGTTTAATTGCATTAGGTGGTGGCGTAGTTGGTGATTTAACTGGTTTTGTTGCGGCCTGCTATCAGCGCGGTGTGCCTTTTATTCAAATACCTACCACGTTATTATCTCAAGTAGATTCCTCAGTTGGTGGTAAAACAGCAGTAAACCATCCGCTGGGCAAAAATATGATAGGGGCTTTTTACCAACCACAAGCTGTGTTTATAGATACGCGTTCGCTACATACTTTACCTACCCGTGAGTTTGCTGCAGGCATGGCTGAAGTTATTAAATATGGCCTGATTTACGATACTGAGTTGTTTGCTTTTTTAGAGCAAAATATCACTCAATTACAACAGCTAGATGAAGCCTGTTTACAGCATATTATTTTTAGATGCTGTGAAATTAAAGCACTCATCGTTGCACAAGATGAGAAAGAGCAAGGCTTGCGTGCACTATTAAATTTAGGACACACGTTTGCCCATGCAATAGAAGCACAAATGGGGTACGGCGTGTGGTTACATGGTGAAGCCGTAGCGACAGGTATGGTACTTGCTGCCAAGCTTGCTCATACTCGTAACGATTTAACACAGCAAGACCTAGAGCGTATTGCTACATTAATAGCAGCGTATAATTTACCAATCGATATCCCTAACGATATGACCAGTGAGCAATTTTTACTGCATATGCGCAAAGATAAAAAGAATAAAAAAGGGACTATCCGATTTATTTTACCCACCGAATTTGGTCAATGTGCATTAGTTGATGATGTATCAGATGATCAAGTTAGAGCATTGATCGAGCAATAAATGCAGTCACAAATTTTACCAAGCCGTGCGGCTTTGGTGGATAGAATCGCATTACAATTTGAATATGGTCAAAACTTAATTGTTTTATTAGGCACCTCTGGTCTGGGTAAAAGCTATTTGCTTGAAACCTTCATTACTGATAAATATAACGATTTTAATAAAGCATTTGTGCAAGTCGGTGCCCAGATGACTGATGTGCAGTTAATGACTCAGTTATTAGAGCAAAGTTTTAACGCCCCTTTAGTTGATCACAATCTAAGCTTATCGCAAAACTATTATCAATTAGCGAAACAACAACAATGTGGGGCGTGCTTGTGGATTGTTGATGGCGGCAGGCACCTATCCGAAGAGCTAATCGCAGAGCTTGAGCTACTATCAAAAAATGCACCTAATGTGCTTTATATTATGATTGCATCACAGTCTAAATTACCCTTTAAAGATGCAGTAAATATTCATTTAGAACCATTAAATATAGCTGAAAGTAAGCAGCTTATGGGGTGGTACTTTACGAGCCTACCCTATGATGAAGATCCTGTCTTTCAAACTTTTTTAGTTGAAGCTCAAGGTAATCCGAGCCTGTTATTAGCCTGGCAGCCAAACGAGCAGATTGCAGATATTGTCGTGAAAGATAAGGTATCTTGGCGATTACAGCTGCTCACATTGTTATTAATAATTATGCTGTTGATTATTGGCCTTGTGTACAAAGCCGATATGACCCAGTGGTGGGAAAACGCTAATCGCCAAATTGATGAGCAAGTGCTATCAACCGCCATCACAACTGAGCAAGCTATTGAAAATAAACCACAGAAGCCAGTGCCTTTAAGTAGTGAGCCGCCAGCAGCTGTCCTTCAAAAGCCCACCCAAAAAACCAATAACAATGTTCCAGCGATTGTTGGGAGCTTAACGGAATCAACAAATGTTGTTGAGCAGGAAAAGCCGGCACCAAAACCCGTTGAAGAAAAGCCGGTTACTAAACCTGCACAAATAAAGCCGCAAAACCCAATAGTAAAAATACCCAGTAATTGGTACTTACAACAACCTGAGGATAATTTTGTTATTCAGCTCTTAGCTGTAACTCAGCAGCAGGTAGGGAATGAGTTTATTGTTGAACATAAGCTAGAAAATATCACTAATACCTACCAAACTAAACGAAATGGTAAAATGTGGTGGGTAGTAACTACAGGCAGCTTTGTTAGCTTAAATGAGGCAAAACAAGCACTGCAAGTACTTCCTGCTGAGGTTAGAAAAAATAAACCTTTCTATAAAAAAATTAGTAAAATAAAACAAGAAATTGCACGAGTTGATCAGTAAACTCAGTAACTTTAGTGTAAAATCGCGCAACACCGAATTGAAGTAAAGAGCCAATGCAGCAAAAGAGTAGAGCCTTCCTTAAATGGGCTGGCGGAAAATACAGCCTCGTTGAAGATATTAACGCGCGACTAAATCAAGCAAGTAAGCATGCTGATACCTTGGTTGAACCTTTTGTTGGTGCGGGCTCAGTATTTTTAAATAGCAATTTTAAACACTATGTACTCAACGATATTAATGCTGATTTAATCAATTTATATAAAGAGCTCAAACGTTCGCCTGATGAGTTCATTAGTGATGCTAAAAAGCTTTTTGTTGATTTAAACAACCACTCAGATGCGTATTATGATTATCGTGTGCAGTTTAATCAAAGCAGTGATGTGTATGAGCGAGCCATCTTATTTTTATATATGAACCGCCATGGTTATAACGGATTATGCCGCTATAATTTAAAGGGCATTTTTAATGTACCTTTTGGTAAATATAAAAAGCCTTATTTTCCTGAAAAAGAAATGTATTTTTTTGCTAGCAAAGCGCAACAAGCTACATTTACTTGCCTAGGATATGATGATGTATTCAAGCTGGTGCCTAAAAATGCAGTGATTTACTGCGATCCGCCTTATGTGCCATTAAGTAAAACAGCATCGTTTACCTCGTATGCAAAAGGCGGGTTTAATTTGGATGATCAGGCTAATTTAGCGAACTTAGCTGAGCAAGCAGCTTTTGAGAATAATACGCCAGTCCTTATTTCAAATCACGATACGGTATGGACACGCAAAATTTACAGCCAAGCTTCTTTGGATAAAATTCAGGTTAAACGCACGATTAGCCCAAAAGGCGGTTCACGAAATAAAGTAGATGAGCTAATGGCTATGTACTTAGCACCGAAGTCACGGTTGCGTAAATAGCCAGTACAAATAAAACAAAAAGTATCACGGCAATAGCTATTAATGTAATAGGGGAGTGGTGTTTAAAGTCTGTTTGACGCTTATCTTCAGATTGCACACCAAAAAATGCCGCTAGCACACTTTGTAACGCGCTTAAGAAATGCTGCATTAATTAAAATAATGGTTTGATTGAAGATGGCTTGTGGTTGTCATCAGTACCTGTTAATAACTCTAGGAAATCTAGGTAATGAAACTGGGCACTGCGGCTATTGCCGGTTAGCCAAGAGGCCCAAGAAGAGTCTTCTTGAATTTGAATGCAGCGGTTTGCGCTATGATTAATAGCGTTAGTTTGATCTTTATGAAGGCAAGTGTTGGCTGAACTTAATTCTTGCTCAGTATTTGAAGAAAGCGATGCAGCTCCAATAATGACACTTACCGACGTGATTAATAATCCAATTTTAAAAACACGCATAATATAAACCTAGTAATTTAGTTCTCCATGAAGCATAACAAACTTGCTTAAATAATACACTTTATTTTTAGCTATATTCAAAGCTAATCATGCCACAAAATTTGTTTATAAGCGTGATTTATCCTTTTTAGCTCACGCGCTTTGCCGTTGTTATAGTTAATAACAGTTAGTCACTAGTGTTGCTAATTTAGCGTTATTTTTAAAGGTGTTACTTGGGTAACATCGTTAATTAAGTTACATTAACGCCATAAATCATTCATTAATGGATTAGCAATGCTCAATTGTGAACAAAAATACTTAATAGCGCCCTCAATTTTATCCGCAGACTTTGCACGCCTTGGCGAAGATGTTGACAGAGTCTTAGCTGCAGGGGCTGATGTTGTCCATTTTGATGTAATGGATAACCATTACGTACCTAACTTAACAATAGGCCCAATGGTGTGTAAAGCACTTCGCGATTACGGTATTAAAGCTCCTATTGATGTTCATTTAATGGTGAAACCGGTAGATAGTTTAATTCCACAATTTGCCGAGGCGGGTGCGTCAATTATTACCTTTCATCCAGAAGCCAGTGAGCATATTGACCGCACTTTACAATTGATAAAAGATCAAGGTTGCCAAGCAGGTCTAGTTTTTAATCCTGCAACGAGTTTAAGCTACCTTGATCATGTAATGGATAAAATAGATGTTATTTTATTAATGTCGGTGAACCCCGGATTTGGTGGGCAAAGTTTTATTCCACAAACACTTGAGAAACTGCGAGAGGCAAAGCAACGCATTATTGATTCTGGGCGTGATATTCGCCTAGAAGTTGATGGCGGTATTAAAGTAGATAATATTGCAGCGGCGGCTGAAGCGGGTGCTGACATGTTTGTTGCAGGCTCTGCTATTTTTAATCAGCCTGACTATAAAAGCGTAATTGATGAAATGCGCCAACAATTAGAAAGTATTAAATAATGAAATATGATGCGGCACTATTTGACTTAGACGGCACGCTAGTTGATAGCGTGTATGACTTATATATGGCGTTAAATCTTACGCTAAGTGATTTAGCGTTTCCCATAGTCAGTCAGCGATTAGTTGAAAGCTGGGTAGGTAATGGCATAGAGGTGTTAGTAAAGCGAGCTCTATGCGGTGATATGCAAATTAGTGAACACCTTGACGAGACTCTGAGTGAGCGAGCTATTAAGCTTTTTTATCAACATTACAGTGAGCAGGTTGGTGAATACAGCGTATTATATCAGCATGTTGAAACTGGACTCGCAGCCCTTAGTGGTATGCCCAAAGCACTTATTACCAATAAGGCACGCCGCTTTACTGAACTACTTTTAGATAAACTGGCTATTCGCAGTTATTTTGAGGTAATTGTTTGCGGTGACGACATGGCAAAAAAACCGTCACCTGAGCCACTTTTATTTGCTTGTAACGCATTGAATATTTCGCCAGATAAAGCCATTATGATTGGTGATTCAAAGAGTGACATACTGGCAGCACAAGCCGCCAATATTGATGTGATAGCCCTTACTTATGGGTATCATCAAGGAGAGCAGCTCGGGGATTATAATCCACAGTACCTATGCGATAACTTCTTAGCTATAATACCCACACTTATACAGCGTTAAAATTTTTAATCAACTAAACACTAAAGGAAAATCATGAGCAAACCAGTAGTTTTAAGTGGCATTCAGCCAACCGGTGGTATGACAATAGGCAACTACGTTGGCGCTATTAACCAGTGGCTAAAGCTACAGGAAGACCACGAAAGTTTCTTTATGCTTGTTGATTTGCACGCGATTACTGTTCGCCAAGAGCCTGAGCTTCTTCGCTCTCGTGTGTTAGACGGTATAGCCTTATATGCAGCGTGCGGTATTGACCCTGAAAAGTCAGCGCTTTTTGTACAGTCACAAGTGCCTGAACATGCACAGTTAGCGTGGGTATTAAATTGTTACGCACAAATGGGTGAGCTTAACCGCATGACTCAGTTTAAAGATAAGTCATCTAAGCATGCTAACAATGTAAACGTAGGTTTATTTTCGTATCCAGTATTACAAGCGGCAGATATTTTATTGTATCAAGCTGACCAAGTGCCAGTAGGGGACGATCAAAAGCAGCATCTAGAGCTAACGCGTGACATAGCTACTCGCTTTAATAACTTGTACGGCGACGTATTTAAATTACCTGAGCCATATATTCCAGAATTTGGCGCACGCGTAATGAGCCTTCAAGATCCGCTTAAAAAGATGTCTAAGTCTGATGAAAACCCAAATGGTTACATCATGCTATTAGATGAGCCTAAAAAGATTGAGAAAAAGCTTAAAAAAGCAGTAACCGATTCAGATGAGCAAGCACGTATTTACTTTGATCGTACAGAAAAGCCTGGTGTTTCTAACTTACTTACTTTATTAAGCGTAGCGACTAAGCGCTCAATTGAAGATTTAGTGCCAGAGTACGAAGATAAAATGTACGGCCACCTGAAAAAAGACACTGCAGATGCGGTAGTGAATATGATTGAGCCAATCCAAGCACGTTTTAAAGAGATCAGAGAAGATCAAAACCTACTTGATAGCATCATGAAATCAGGTGCAGAAAAGGCCAGTGTACGTGCAGAAAAAACACTTAAATCGGTATACGATGCACTAGGATTTATTCCTCGTACATAATTTGATTTATTAGAATAAGTGCAAAAAAATGCCGCTAATTTAGCGGCATTTTTGTGTAATTTTAATAAGTATTTTTTTAATAATTTATATTAAAGTAATGGCTTTAAGTAGTGCCCAGTGTGTGAGCGCTGACATTCAGCCACTTCTTCTGGTGTACCTGCAATCAGTATTTCACCGCCGCCAGCACCACCTTCAGGGCCTAAATCAACGATCCAGTCGGCTGTTTTGATGACATCTAAGTTATGCTCAATCACTACAATGGTATTGCCATGATCGCGTAGGCGATGAAGCACCACTAATAACTGTTCAATATCAGCAAAATGAAGTCCCGTGGTTGGCTCATCAAGAATGTACAAGGTTTTTCCAGTATCACGCTTAGAAAGCTCACGTGCTAACTTAATTCGCTGTGCTTCACCACCAGAAAGTGTTGTAGCGGCTTGGCCTAAACGGATATAAGAAAGACCAACATCCATTAGGGTTTTAAGTTTACGTGCAATAGCCGGTATTTTATCAAAGTAGTCATGGGCATCTTCAACGGTCATGTCGAGCACTTGGTTGATGTTTTTGCCTTTATATTGTACTTCTAAAGTTTCGCGATTATAACGTTTACCCTTACACACATCACACGGTACATATACGTCTGGTAAGAAGTGCATTTCTACTTTGATAACGCCATCACCTTGGCACGCTTCACAACGGCCACCTTTAACATTAAAGCTAAAGCGGCCCACTTTGTAACCACGTGAACGGGCTTCTTGAGTACCCGCAAACAGCTCACGAATACCGGTGAAAATACCAGTATAAGTGGCAGGATTTGAACGCGGTGTGCGGCCAATAGGACTTTGGTCAATATCAATTACTTTATCAAAGTGCTCAAGTCCTGCAATTGACTCATAAGGAGCTGCTTCAGCAGTAGTTGCGCCGTTGAGTTCTGTGTGGGCAAGTTTAAATAAGGTGTCGTTAATGAGTGTAGATTTACCCGAGCCAGATACGCCGGTAATACAAGTCATTAAGCCAAAAGGTATTTTTAAATCAACATTTTTTAAGTTATTACCCGTTGCTCCAAACAGTTCTAACCATTTCTCGTTAGTAGCATGGCGCTCTTTAGGTACTTCTATTTTACGCACGCCCGATAAAAACTGGCCGGTAACCGAGTCTTTGCTTGCTAAAATATCATCGCGTGTACCTTGAGCAATAACATGGCCGCCATGTACGCCAGCACCTGGGCCAATATCAATAATATGATCAGCGGCACGAATGGCGTCTTCATCGTGTTCTACAACAATAACGGTGTTACCCAAATCGCGTAAATGAACTAAAGTTTTTAATAAACGGTCGTTATCACGTTGGTGCAAACCAATTGAAGGTTCATCCAGTACATACATAACACCCACTAACCCAGCACCAATTTGACTCGCTAAGCGAATACGCTGTGCCTCACCGCCTGAAAGTGTGTCGGCGCTACGCTCAAGTGATAAGTAATTTAGGCCTACATTAATTAAGAACGATAGACGATCACGAATTTCTTTTAAAATTTTCTCGGCAATTTGGCCTTTTTGCCCTGTCAGGTGCAAGCCTTCAAAAAAGCCCATCGCCTCACCAATACTCATATGCGTAATGGTTGGCAAGTTAGTTTGACCAATAAATACATTGCGTGCTTCTTGGCGTAAACGTGAGCCTTTACAACTAGGGCAGGCTTGGCTGGTTTGATACTTGGCTAGCTCTTCGCGTACTGAGTTTGATTCAGTTTCGCGGTAGCGGCGGTTCATATTGTTTAATACGCCCTCAAATACATGATTACGTGTAATTAAATCACCGCGGTCATTACGATAATTAAATGCAATTTTAGTATCACCAGAGCCATCTAAAATAATTTTTTTATGTTCTTTTGCAAGCTCTTGATAAGGTACATCTAAATCAAACTCGTAATGCTGCGCAACCGCTTGCAACATTTGATAATAGTAAAAACTGCGTTTATCCCAGCCTTTAATTGCGCCACCGGCTAAGCTTATTTCAGGGTTATGAACCACGCGATTCGGGTCAAAGTATTGTCTTACACCTAAACCGTCACAGCTTTGACAAGCTCCTGCAGGGTTGTTGAACGAAAATAAACGCGGTTCAAGTTCGGTCATCGCATAGCCACAGGTTGGGCAGGCAAAATTTGCTGAAAACAGCATTTCTTCAGCACTGCTATCGTCCATAAAAGCAATGTTGGCAACGCCGCCTGACATTTCAAGTGCCGTTTCAAAAGACTCTGCAAGACGTTGCTGTTGACCCTCTTTTACCTTAAAGCGATCCACAACGACTTCAATAGTATGCTTTTTATGTAAATCTAGCGGTGGTGGATCGGATAAGTCGCATACTTCACCATCTATACGCGCACGAATGTAACCTTGACTAGCAAGTTGTTCTAATAGTTTTACATGCTCACCTTTACGGTCTTTAACAACAGGAGCAAGTAGCATTAACTTAGTGCCTTCAGGCAGCGCTAATGCGGTATCGACCATTTGACTAATTGTTTGCGCTGCTAAAGGAAGATCATGAGTTGGACAGCGAGGTTCGCCAACCCGTGCAAACATTAAACGCAGGTAATCGTAGATTTCAGTAATGGTTCCCACGGTTGAACGGGGATTATGCGAGGTTGATTTTTGTTCAATGGAAATAGCAGGGGAAAGGCCTTCAATATGATCTACGTCAGGTTTTTCCATTAATGACAAAAACTGCCTTGCATAAGCAGAGAGTGATTCAACATACCGGCGTTGCCCTTCTGCATATAGCGTATCAAATGCAAGCGATGACTTTCCTGAACCAGATAAGCCAGTGATAACAATTAGTTTATCACGTGGGATGGTTAGGCTGATGTCTTTTAAATTGTGCGTGCGGGCGCCTCGGACTTCAATGTTTTCCATGCTATCTCGTTTATTGCCAAAATTATTTGTTCAGTATCGCATAATACGCTGCAATATTAATCCTTGATCATTGAAAAAATCCTTAGTTATAGACGATTAATTATTGCCAAGCTTGTGATAGAATCCTTGCCTAATTTTTTCACACAGTAAGATCACGCAAATAATGACCGCATCTTCACTTAATTCACGAGAGAAACGCGCCGCCGTATCGTTAGCGAGCGTGTTTGCATTTAGAATGCTCGGCTTGTTTATGCTGATGCCTGTTTTAGCTATTTATGGTCAATCGCTTGAAGGCTTTTCACCTTTATGGATAGGTTTTGCAATTGGTGCGTATGGTTTAACGCAGGCCGTATTACAAATACCTATGGGGCGACTGTCTGATAAAATTGGCCGTAAAAAAGTGATTGTAGGTGGTTTGCTTGTATTTGCCTTGGGTTCTGTAGTTGCTGCTTTGGCCGAGTCCATACAAATGGTAACGGTAGGGCGTGCCTTGCAAGGTATGGGCGCTATCGCTAGCGCATTGTTAGCGTTTGCATCAGATTTAAGTCGTGACGAACAACGACCAAAAGTAATGGCCGTGATTGGCATGAGCATAGGTATGAGCTTTGCCTTCGCTATGCTACTTGGACCTATAGTGGCATCTTCATGGGGTATAGCAGGGGTGTTTTGGTTAACTGCTATACTGGCTTTATTAGGAATTTTTATTGTCACTATGCTGGTACCCAGTGCAATAAATAAAGCGCCTAAAGGCGATACCCTCGCCAGCTTTAGCGATATTAAAAAGCTAATTAAACATCCGCAGCTAGCGCGTCTAAATGCGGGCGTATTATTGCTGCATTTAACATTGACGACTATTTTTGTAGTATTACCAAGCCAATTAATTAAAGATGGATTAGTCGCCGAAAACCATTGGCAGCTTTATATTCCTGTTTTATTTTTGGCGTTTTTTTTGATGGTGCCAGTAATGATAGTGGCAATTAAAAAAGAGAAAGAAAAACAGGCGTTTATTGGTTCAGTGATGGTCTTAATAATAAGTATGTTAAGCATGTCAATATGGGCCAATAGTGTTGTTGGTATTGCGGTTTGTATGCTGTTATATTTTGTTGCTTTTAACTTTTTAGAAGCCACTATGCCAGCTCTTGTGTCGCGTATTGCTCCAGCAAGTCAAAAAGGCTCCGCTATGGGTGGGTATTCATCTAGCCAGTTCTTAGGGGCTTTTTTAGGCGGTATGTTAGGCGGGTATGTAGCACAAACCACCAGTACGCAAGCTGTGTTTGCGGCGGCGGCACTTGTTGGGGTAATATGGCTTATTATTGCGTGGAAAATGCAAGTCCCACCGAAAAGCAAAGTTATTAGTTTAATGACCCAATTAGATTCTGAAGAGCAGGCACAAACATTAGCTTCTCAGTTAGTTGCTTTACCCGGCGTAATAGAAGCAACCGTAGTTCGCGATGAAAGTCGAAGCTACTTAAAGATTAATGATAAAGAATTTGACCTAGACCAAGCCCGAAGAATGGCTGGTTTAATCTAACGTTTATAGGAGATGGTTCCATGGCACGCGGTGTGAACAAAGTAATTTTGGTTGGTAATTTGGGGCAAGATCCTGAAGTTCGTTACATGCCTAATGGTAATGGCGTAGCAAATATTACCTTAGCAACTTCAGACAGCTATAAAGATAAAAACACTGGCCAAATGGTTGATAAAACTGAGTGGCACCGTGTAGTGTTTTTTGGAAAATTAGCTGAAATTGTAGGTGAATACTGCCGTAAGGGTTCACAAATTTACGTAGAAGGTAAACTTCAAACTCGTAAATGGACTGACCAACAAGGCCAAGAAAA
Source organism: Pseudoalteromonas sp. KJ63-1 (assembly GCF_055808145.1). The sequence goes on from NZ_CM147855.1 coordinate 222,176, forward strand.
GTACACTACAGAAATTGTTGTTGATGGCTTTACTGGTCAAATGCAAATGTTAGGTGCACGTGGTGGCGACCAACAAAGTGGTGGCTATCAAGGTAACCAAGGTGGTCAACAAAGTGGCGGCTATCAAGGTAACCAAGGCGGACAGCAAAGCGGAAGCTATGGTCAAAATAACCAAGGCCAAAATAGTCAGCAAGGCAGTTATGCCCCACAGCAACAATCTGCACCTGCCCAGCAGCCGGCTCCTCAACAAAACAACCAGTATCAACCACAGCAGCAAGGTGGTTTTGCACCTCAGCAAAATAATGCACCACAACAGCAAGGCGGGTTTGCTCCTAAGCCGCAGAATGCACCGCAAGGTGGCGCATCAAACCCAATGGAACCAACAATCGACTTTGATGACGATATTCCGTTCTAAATTTCCAACTTTTTAGTTTAAAAAGTATTAAAAAAGAGCCCTGAGTAATCAGGGCTTTTTTTATTGATAATAATTACCACCCCTCTCGCTTATCCTCAGCTGAGTGAGTAAATACTCCTCATTAAAAAGCTATAAATAGCTTTAAGGTTTTCAAAGCAGAGCAACATTCTCATTTATGCGCACAAAGATGAAGCCATTATTAATTTTGTTGAACACTAAATATAATGTTTATAAACATTAAGTATTAACAATAAAACAGCTACTAAACTTTTATTATTGGCTTGTGCAATTGCAAATAGTAGACAACACTTTAATAACTTATTTAATGAGCGGGTAAGTTATGAAAGCCAGTCAGTTTCAGTTTTCCAATTACGCTAGTGCCTTATTTTACGCTCTGTGTTTTATGCTATTTATTATTTTTAATAGTGGTTTAAATTTAGTTTTACAACATCAAAATAAGCAAACAGGTATAGAGCTCGCTAAGCAACTGCAGCAGCCGTTAGCCAATGCGCAGCAACTTTTAACCAATACACCTTTTACCCTGGCTCCAGATAAAGTTTCTGTTTATATAAAGCAGAAAAAGCACTATTTCAGCTCTAATTCAAAAGGGATTCTGTTATATTCATGGCCTACCTGGTATGCCTATAACTACCTATTTATAATAATGAATATGTTTATTTTGGCCATTATTTTTGCTGCTAGGCGCTTTATATTGTTTAAAGCGACCAAAAATAGTTCAGTGACGTTGAAGCGCAAGCAAAACGATGGTTATAAAAAGGTGTGCCATACGCCTAGAATAAAGCCTACACAACCGGTATTAGAAAACGTAGTCAAGGAGCAGAAAATAATTGGCTATAATATATTTGCGCTCATTCAATGCGAATGCCATTTTGATACAAACACGGACTTACCTGCGACTCTTAAAGTATTGCTAGCAAAAGACTTTACCAATACGGCTGTAATATCCGTTAAGCAATTAACAGCGGGTAAGTTTGCTTTTACTTTCACTGGGGTTAGTGCAATTGATAAAAAAAATTGCGCTAAATACTTACATCAATGCATGCTTAATGCAGCCCATATTTTAGCTCATAGAGTGACTAAAGAGTGTATAAAATTAGGTATGTGCACTTACTATTCGAATGCTGATCAGGTTATGGTGTATCAGCTTGCCAGATCGTCACTCACACTATCAATACAAAGTAGAGTGCAGCATTATCATCAATTGGCAATCAATTGCAGCCATCTTCAAATGCCTAATAAAAACCTAGTTGCGCAGCGAGTTGAAAAACAAAAATTAGCGATTTTATTTCAACCTGTATACGAGTTGGATAGCGGTGCTATTATCAAACATCATGTTTTAATTAAAAGTAGCGATAAGACAAATAAACAATTATTTAATCAAGATCATATAAGCCAGTTTTACAATGAGGATGAGGCATTGCTACTTGACCAAGCGGTTGTTATACAAGTTAAAAAGTTGCTGCTAATAGAAAAGTCATCGTCTGTTATTAGTATTAAATTGCATCCTAAAAACTGGTTTAATAGTGAGTTTTGGTGTTGGCTAAGTAAACATATGAGTGAGTTGAAAAGCCTTCATACGTTACAGTTTTTGATAAATGAAGCTGACTTTTTAGATAGCCAAGATCGATTGCAGGCTGCTTTTACGACCATAATAGCGCTCAACTTTAATATCGTTATTGATGAGGTTAGAAGTAGTAAGAGCATATTTAACTTCACCCATAACAAGCAAATAGCGGGGCTTAATTTGGCCCATGAACTTGTTCATGGCATAGATCATAATTATTTACAGCAGAAATCTGTCAGGGGAATTGTGCATATTGGTAAATTATTAAGTTTGCCAGTGGTGGCCTCGAGTGTAGAAACGTATCAAGAATTGCAATTTTTAAAAGTGATAGGTGTTAGTACTGCACAAGGAGGGTATTTCTCTGGGTTATTACCCGACTTCACTCAAGTTGCATTTCATTAGCTAGTTGAACAAGTCCACGATATTTTAGCCCATCCAAACCTTGCAGCCCTCCTGTATGAACGGCAATAATTTTGCTGCCAGGGGGAAAGTAGTCGTTGTTAATGAGCTGCCAAAGTGCATACATCATTTTTCCGCTGTAAATAGGTTCCAGTGGTAACTGATATTGCTGCTGCATGTACTGGCAAAACTGCCATAGCTCAGTAGTAAAGCGACCATATCCGCCATCATGGAACTGTGTAAGTAACTGCCAATTACTTTGTGATTTTGCTTTAGGACTAAGAGCCCGTATTTCATCTCGCAGGTAGTCGGCTTGCTTTAAAACTGCAACACCTAATACAGTGCTTTTACTTGAGCTGCCCTCTATTAAGCCCGCCAAGGTTCCACCACTGCCAGTAGGGCAGATTAAGTAGTCGTGCTCAGGTAAACTTTGGGCAAGTTCTTTACATCCTTCTATAGCAAACTCGTTTGTGCCTCCTTCAGGTAGGATATATGCATTAGGGAATCGTGCCTGTAATGCTGTTAAATATGCTTTATCATTTCGTTGTCGGTACTCTAATCGATTCACTACATGTAATCGCATGCCACATTGCTTTGCAAATTTTAACGTTGGATTATTGAGATCAAGCTCAGGGCCTCGAACAATTGCGTGGGTTACTAGGTTAAATTCTTTCCCCGCGGCTGCGCACGCGTGAATATGATTCGAAAAAGCCCCACCAAAAGTCAGTAATTCTGTTTTACCTTGTTGTTGCATGCGAGCTAAATTGTATTTGAGCTTACGCCATTTATTACCACTAATAACAGGGTGTAATAAGTCATCACGCTTGATGTTTAACGTAATGTTTTTTTCTGCTAGCAATTTGTTATTAATTGGTTGTAAATAACTATGTTCATTAATACTGAATTGTATTGGCATTATCACTCTTTTTTATTAGTTACATGGTGAATGTGCTGTTTAATAGCGTTATTTTGACTCAAATTTTATTACTTAAGCAAATTAAAAAATATGTATGCGCCGCTAAATTGGTATCTTTTGGGCGTAAAAGGCAGATAAATCTCGGTGTTGTTAAATAAATTAGCTATTTAGTACAAATGAAACGGTTATTTACTGGCATGAAACGGGATAATAGTTGTAAACTGAGATAATAAATGAACAAAGCTTGTGTTTTGTGCTTCAAGTACATAGCATAAGGTTTTATTATAAAAAATAATAATAACCAAATAATTGCCGCTTTTTTGGGACTGGAATATATGCGAATTGCTCCTTTATCTCTATTAATTTCTGCTAGCTTTTTTGCCAGCACAGTATTTGCACAAGATACAACTACTGTAAATAGAATTGAATCAGAGATTAATACGAAACAAACAGAATACACTCGTTCAACAACGATGCTCGATAAATATTTACAAGAAGAGAATCAGCTTCAAACCCAGCTTGAACTGCTTAGAGCGCGTTCAACACAACTTGATAAAGAAAAAAATCAAGCATTGGATGCGATGAATGACATGTATCGACGCTTAATTAATAATCCATCGCTTGATATTACGCAGGCGCAATCTCGTTATCAAAAAGCCGTTGTTGACCAAGAACAAAACAAAAATGATATCTCTATGCAATTGGCGGCAATTGCATCCCATCTAAAAGATATTGAGCAAATTCGCGCTGATAAACATGCTCTTCAGAACACTATTGAAAGTTTAAAAGTGCAATACACCACTGCGCGTGTAGAGCGATTGCGCAACGAATTTACCCGTGAAGGGACACTTGAAGTCGACCACACCCTTAATTGTAAGCGTACTGAAACACTAGCGGCATGTGAGCAACGCGGACAGCAGATGGGGCTGAAAAAGGCGACTAAGCGCTTTTTAGATCAAATATTTGAAAATCTTACCGAAAAACGTCTTGTCGAACCTAAGCGAGATATGGCAGGAGCGCAAGTACAGATTTTAAGTAGCCATGTGATTAAGAGCGCATTTAGCGGGCAAGGTGATTACAACGTCAATTTAAGCGTTACTATGCGTGGAGATGTAAACAGCAGCCGTTTGTGTCACTTATTAAGTGTAAATAACAGTTTTTGTTCAGAGTATGGTACCCCGCTGACAAATACTTATCAGCCTGCTTATAGCACTACTTTTTCAGATAGTCAGTTAACATTCAGCGATAATGCGGATAATAAAGCGGTCGCTGTTGTTGCAAAAACAGCTAACAAAAAGCCAAAAGTGGTCGCTGAGCAAAAGAAAGATCAGTTAATCCAGTTAACTTTGCGCTCAAACGTGCATGGCGATGAAGTTTTTATTAACGACATTCGTGTTGGTTCTACTCGCTTAGTAACAAGGTTACCGCGTGGTTTACACAAATTAGAAATACGCAAAGACGGTTATGTTCCTTACAAAGCACGTATTGATTTAAAGAAGACACGTACACTTTTCGCTAAGTTGAAAAAAAGTCAGAGTCGATTGCTGCACCGACTAAAAAGCGAGAGCAAATAATACAAGCAGATTGCCCTAAAGGAATGGAAGTAGACACACGACCACCTATGGTCGATTCGTCAGCCGTAGTAATCCCTGTTGGCACATTTAAAATGGGCGATATTAACGGCAATGGACTGGAAAACGAGCGTCCCGTTGTTGAAAAAACGATTAGTGAAGCGTTTGTTATGCAAAGTAAAGAAGTCACTGTCGGCGCATTTGAGAAGTTTGTAAACGAAACACAATATAAGACTGAAGCTGAAAAAGGCAAAGGGTGTGCTTATTATCTAAATGGCGAACCCGTTTGGGAAGCAAGCTTAAACTGGCGAGCTCCTGGGTTTGAGCAAACTAGTGATTCTCCAGCTGTGTGTTTGACAAAAAATGATGCTGTAGCTTACGCAGAATGGTTTTCTGATAAAACAGCGCAAACGTATCGCCTACCTACAGAGGTTGAGTGGGAATATGCAGCGCGAGCAGGTACAGATACTGAATACCCTTGGGGTAACGAAATTGGTAAAAACTTAGCAAACTGTGGTTGGTGTGGTAGCGAATGGTCAAACAAACGCACTGCACCGGTAGGGTCTTTTTCTGCAAATGCATTTGGTTTATACGACACCGTGGGCAATGTATGGGAATGGACGGGTAGTACAGAGAATAAAAAAAATGCAGTGGTTCGTGGCGGCGCATGGAATTTTGCACCTAGCCTTGCTCGTGCCTCAACGCGTTTAATCCTAGCGCCAGACTTTAGAGCTAATTACATTGGCTTTCGCTTAATGAGCGAACAATAATATTTAATGAGGAAGCAAACGCTTCCTCTTTTTAATGATTACAAAGACGGCTGCGCTTTATATTGCTCATTACATTGAGAATGTTAAAGTAAGCGCAACTAAAATAAGAACGAATTTCAAAGGTCATCCAGCCTCATGTTTAAAAAACTCCGTGGTATTTTTTCAAACGATCTATCGATCGATCTAGGTACAGCCAACACACTAATTTATGTAAAAGAAGAAGGGATCGTATTAAACGAACCTTCAGTAGTTGCTATTCGTCAAGAACGTGCTGGTGGACCTAAAAGTGTTGCATCTGTAGGTACAGAAGCTAAGCAAATGTTAGGACGTACGCCTGGTAATATTAAAGCTATTCGTCCGATGAAAGATGGTGTGATTGCTGATTTTTATGTGACCGAAAAAATGCTCCAGCATTTTATTAAGCAAGTGCACAACAATAACTTTATGCGACCAAGCCCACGTGTACTTATTTGTGTACCTTGTGGCGCTACACAGGTTGAAAAGCGTGCCATTCGCGAATCAGCGATGGGTGCAGGCGCTCGTGAAGTTTACTTAATTGAAGAGCCTATGGCTGCTGCAATTGGTGCTGGCTTACCAGTATCGGAAGCAACGGGTTCTATGGTTGTTGATATTGGTGGCGGTACAACCGAAGTGGCTATTATCTCACTCAATGGTGTTGTTTATTCGTCATCTGTACGTATTGGTGGCGACAAGTTTGATGAAGCCATTATTAATTATGTTCGTCGTAACTTTGGTAGCTTAATTGGTGAAGCCACGGCTGAGAATATTAAACATCAAATTGGCTCTGCATTTAAAACAGACGATCCAGTAGAAATCGAAGTGCGTGGTCGTAACCTTGCAGAAGGTGTTCCTCGTTCGTTTACACTTAACTCGCATGAAATTTTAGAAGCATTACAAGAGCCGCTAATGGGGATTGTAAGTGCAGTAATGGTTGCACTTGAACAGTCACCACCGGAGCTGGCATCTGATATTTCAGCGCACGGTATGGTATTAACTGGCGGCGGCGCGTTACTAAAAGATTTAGATCGCCTACTCATGGAAGAAACTGGTATTCCAGTGGTTGTTGCTGATGATCCACTTACGTGTGTTGCTCGTGGCGGCGGTAAAGCGCTTGAGATGATTGATGTGCACGGTGGTGACGTTTTTAGTTACGACTAATGAAATCAATGTTTGAAAAAACAATCTCTTTGCAACTGCGACTTTTTGTCGCAGTGCTTTTGAGTATCGTATTGATCCTTGGAGATAAATACACAAAGGGTGGTGAAAATATTCGCACCAGTTTGAATACCTTAGTCACCCCTCTTATTTATGTTGCCAACCTGCCTTACGAAGTATTTAGCTTTAGCGCCAAGAGTTTGCACACCCGCGAGCAGTTGCTTACTGAGAATGAAGCCCTGAAAAAAAGCAAGTATTGCAGAGCGAACAAATCCAGCAATATGAATTCTTAGCAAAAGAAAATCAAAAACTAAGAGCATTAATGGGCTCGTCTTCAAAACATACCAATCGTAAAATTATTGCTCAAGTACTTTCTGTTCACTCAAATCCTTATAGTCATCAAGTGGTGATAAATCGAGGAACTACCGATGGTTTAAGTGAAAGCCAAGCAGTAATTGATGATATGGGACTAGTGGGGCAGTTGACTAAAGTGGGCTCAACCACGTCACGAGTGTTATTAATTACCGATACCACCCATGCCACGCCTGTGCGTATTTTGCGTAATGATGTGCGAACAGTGGTTGAAGGTATTGGTAAAATTAACGTACTGAAGCTTTCGCATGTGCCGCATAGTTTAGATGTACGTATTGGCGATGTACTGGTTACATCTGGCCTTGGTGGCACATTTCCTGAAGGCTACCCGGTTGCGGTGATCACAGAAATAACCCGTGATGAAGGTCAACCTTTTGCGCAAGTCTTTGCTGAGCCGATAGCTCAATTAGACAGAATTCGACTATTAGTCGTGTTATGGCTAAATCAGCAGGAGTTGATGGGAGATGATTAACCGCCAAACGCTATTAATTGCGTTAAGTATTTTCTTTGCATTGGTAGTGGCATTGATGCCATTACCTTTTTCACTTGAACCATTTCGTCCTGACTGGGTGTTGTTGGTGCTTATGTATTGGTCTTTGGCTTTACCGCACCGCTTAAATATAGGTACAGCCTGGGTTGTTGGGTTATTGATTGATTTAGCGACTGGCTCTTCTTTAGGTGTAAACTCATTAACCTACTCGGTATGTATTTTTGTTACGGCAAGTAACTTTCAAAAAATTCGCAATTTTTCATTGTGGCAACAAAGCCTTTTAATTGGCTTATTTTTAACGCTTTATCATTTAATGCAGTTTTGGTTAAATCACTTTTTACTTGGCGTTTATTTTAGCCCACATTACTTATGGCCTGTATTAACAGGCATGTTGAGTTGGATATGGGTATTTTTATTACTTAGAAAATACCGTAGACACTTTAGGATCAGATAATGACTTGCGCAGTATATTTAGCTTCCGCGTCTCCCCGTCGTAAAGAGCTTTTAACCCAATTGGGTGTCGAATTTTCACAATTTAGTGTTGATGCTGATGAAAGCCAGCTTGTTAACGAACTCCCATATGATTATGTCGAACGCTTAGCGCGTTTAAAGGCGCAAATGGGGGTCGAGCAAGGGTATACCGACCGCCCAGTTTTAGGCAGCGATACTGTAGTCGTGATTGACAATCAATCTTTAGGTAAACCCATAGATAAACAAGACTTTACTCACACCTTAAAGCGTTTATCAGGAAATACTCATCAAGTGTTAACTGCTATCGCTTTTGCCACACCAGAAAAAGTACTTAGCTGTGTTGTCAGTACTGATGTTACTTTTAAAATACTCAATGATGCAGAAATCGACGCTTATTGGCAAACGGGCGAGCCTCAAGATAAAGCCGGTGGTTACGGTATCCAAGGGTTAGGTGGACGCTTTGTAACGCATATTTCGGGTAGCTATTTTGCCGTTGTAGGCTTACCTTTATATGAGACAGAACAATTATTAAATACATTCTTAAGAGGGTAGCATGAGTACAGAACTACTGATCAATGTCACGCCAAGTGAAAGTCGCGTTGCCCTAATAGAAAACGGTGTATTACAAGAAATTCAGCTAGAGCGTATTGGTAATTTAGGCATAGTAGGCAATATTTACTTAGGTAAAATAAGTCGCGTGCTACCGGGAATGCAAGCTGCTTTTGTTGATATAGGCTTAGAGAAAGCCGCCTTTTTACACGCCTCAGATATCGTCAATAGTGCTTCTATTGTGGAAGGTGTTGACGACGAGCCAATTAAAAAAGTCCAAGATATTCGTGAGCTTGTTCGTCAAGGGCAGTACATTATGGTGCAAGTGGTTAAAGATCCACTGGGCAGTAAAGGTGCTCGCTTAACCACTGATATTACTATACCGTCACGCTATTTAGTATTTATGCCCGATGCGACGCATGTTGGTGTGAGTCAGCGTATAGAAACGGAAGAGGAACGCGCTAGACTTAAAAAAATTGTTGCTGAATATGGCGACGAAAACGGTAGCTTTATTGTTAGAACTGCCGCTGAAGGTGCAAGTGAAGCTGAGCTTCGTCACGATGCTGCGTTTTTAAAAAAACTGTGGGATAAAATAGTTTCTAAACGCCGTAAAACCAGCAAAGCGAGTATTTTGCATGAAGATCTTACGCTAGCTTTTAGAACGTTACGTGATTACGTGGGCGAAGATATGGAGCGCATTCGTGTTGACTCTAAGCTTACCTATCAAGAGCTTAAGCTGTTTACTGAAGAGTTTGTGCCGTTATTATCGCAAGTGCTTGAGTATTATCCGGGTGAGCGCCCCATTTTCGACTTATTTGATGTAGAAAGTGAAATTCAAAAGGCATTGCACCGTAAGGTGACTTTAAAGTCTGGTGGGTACCTGATCATAGATCAAACCGAAGCAATGACCACGGTTGATGTTAATACCGGTGCATTTGTTGGTCACCGTAACCTTGAAGAAACTATTTTTAATACCAATGTTGAAGCAACCTCAGCTATTGCCCGTCAACTAAGGCTGCGTAATTTAGGCGGTATTATTATTATCGACTTTATTGATATGCTCAGCGATGAGCACAAACGCCGAGTAATGCATTCATTAGAGTCTGCGCTTTCTAAAGATCGTGCTAAAGCCAATATTAATGGTTTGTCGGCATTGGGACTAGTTGAAATGACCCGCAAGCGAACTCGCGAAAGTTTAGAGCATATACTGTGTGATGTATGTCCTGCATGTTCAGGACGTGGTTCACAAAAAACGGTAGAAACTGTGTGCTATGAAATCCTTCGTGAAATAGTGCGTGTTAATCGCGCTTATGCTGCTGATAAGTTTGTAGTTTATGCATCCCCAGCAGTATGTGAAGCGCTATTAAATGACGAGTATCATAATCTTGCAGAGTTAGAGTTATTTATTGGTAAGCAAGTTAATATTCAAACAGAGAGCTTATACAGCCAAGAGCAGTTTGATGTGGTAATGATGTAATGAAGTTTAAAGCGGCCTGTTTCTTTTGTGTACGCAAATTATGGCAAATAAGTGCTGTAATTTTGGTGCTAATGGCCGTTATTGTTTCTATTTTAAAATACACCTTACCCTACGCAAATGATTATAAAGGCGACATAGAAAATTACCTTGATAGCAAGTTTGATATCAGCTTATCGATAGGCGCTATATCGGCAAGTTGGCAAGGTAATGGCCCAGCCCTAGTGCTCGAAGAATTATCATTTAAAGACAACCAAACCGCCCCTATTTCTTTAACTATTGCGAAAACCAGTTTAGAGCTAAATCTTTGGGAAAGCTTAAAGTCTCTTCAACTTAAGTCGAATTACTTTGTCATTAATGGTTTTCATACCAAGGTTAATGTCGCGAATTTATTTGTCGGCAACCAAGATGATGTGTCATTTGAACAAAAAGAATTAATAGAAGGGCTATTTTTAGGTGAAACTGGTCATTTTGCTATAGAAAACTCCAGTATCAACTTTGTATTAGAAGATAACAAAGAACGCAAACTGTTATTAGAAAACATTGTATGGCAAAACCAAGATAAGCAACATCTTGGTAGTGGCAGTCTAGCATTACCGGGTATTTCGGTGGGGAATTTTGATGCACGCATTGCCCTTAAGGGTGAAACCTTAGAGCAAATGGTGGGTGATTTGTATGTGCAGGCTAATCAGGTTGATGTGTCAAATTGGTTAGCGCAATATATTAATACTCAAAAGCAGCAACTGCATAGCGATTTAAATTTACAAGCTTGGCTTAGATTAGAGCAAGGCCTAGTGAGTGACGTAAAAGTTCAGTGGTTACCGAGCGCGGTAAATTGGCAGCTCAATGAGCAAACACAAAATGTAAGCCTAAGTGAAGGGGGATTTCATTTATACCCTGAGCAAAATAGCTGGCGATTAAAAAGCACAGGCTTAGCATTTAGCACTGGTGAAACCACTTGGCCAAGCCTTGAATTTGAAGCCTTATTGGGTAAGCAAAATAAAGTATGGCTACAGCAACTTGATTTAGCGCTATTGAGTGATTTAGCTGAGTTGACTAATTTTACCGATTTAACCCCCTTTTTAGCACGCCAACCTAGCGGACAAATAAAGACTGCGTACCTTGAGTTTGCCGATGCAAGGCAATGGCAACTATGGTTTGATGCTGACGAAATTAGCTGGCAAGAAAAAAACGCTGTACCCGCCGCTCAATCTTTAAGAGTTAATGGGTTGGTTAATCAGCAGTATGGTCGCATTGCGATTTTTAGTGAGAACAGCCATTTAATTACAGGCGCTAGTTTTAGTAATAATATTGATTATAACCAATTAAATATTGAGCTAGATTTAGCAAAGCGCTCAGGCGATTGGTACATCAGTAGTAATAACCTTTGGCTTGATAACAATGAGGTGACTTTAAGCGCACAAATGCAGCTAAGTTTGGGTGATACGCCACGCTTAGATTTATATGCTGAAGCGTTTGCACCAGATGCCAGTATTGCTGGTCACTATTTTCCTTTAACATTAATGAGCCCTGACTTAGTTAGTTATTTAAATGGTGCAATAAAAGCAGGCGAAGTATCAAATACTCAGGTGTTATTTTCTGGTCCACTATCAGGCTTTCCATTTGATGATGGTTCAGGGCAGTTTGATGTAATAGCACAAATAGACAATGCCACCTATCAATTCGATCCCGATTGGCCAGCAGTAACTAATGCCAATGTAAAGCTGCATTTTGCTAATGAGCGAATGGACATATATAGTCAGCAAGGCCAACTGGTAAACCTTGACGTTGGCAGTAGTGTCCATGTAAGTATTGATGACTTAATGGGCGATGCGCCGTTGGTAGTTAGTATTGATAAGCAAGCAGAGCTTGAAAAAATGCACGATTTTTTTGCCGCTACGCCTTTAGCAAATCCATTAGCTGATATTTTTAATGTTGTGCAAGGACAGGGTCTTGCAAGTGCAAATATTGAATTGCTAATAGGTTCACAATTTGAGGGGGAGCCAGTGTCAGTGGTAAGGTTAATTTACCCGACTCACCTCTCTACATTTCTGCGCCTGGTATTTCTCTTGAGCATTTAAAGGGTGAACTTAGCTTTAATAATCAACAAATAAACCTTACAAATGCAACGGCTACATGGCTTGGTATGCCACTAACTATTAACTACAATAGTGACGCAAACGAAGAGGATTATCGCGCTAATATAAATATAAATGCTCAGCTTGATGCACAAACACTCATAAACCATGGTCAAGGCATTTTAGATGGTTACTTAAGTGGGCAAAGTGATGTTGATATTGCTTTGGAGCTTAATTTTACCGAGCAAGGATTTAACTATCGTGCCCAAGTTGAATCGCCACTTATTGGCTTAAGTAGTTCTTTACCTGGAGCATATACAAAAAACAGTGAGCAAGCTTGGCCACTGAGTGCGGTTATTCAAGGTGATGATATATCTAATTTGATCACCGCAAACGTTGATCAGCTAGTTTATTTTAATGCCATTCTAGACAATACTAAATCACAGTTTAATAACGCCCACTTTATAATTGGCAACAAAGATTTAGGGCTTAACGCACAAGATTTAGCGGTAAGTATTAACTTAGCGCAAAGTGAGTTATTACCTTGGATTGATTTAATTGATCAAATTATTAATGCAGCTAAAGCGCAGCCAGAGAGTGAATCGCCAGGTATTATGCCGCCTTTGTATGAGGTTGTTGCGAATATTAACTCTTTTAATGTGAGTGACATGCAGTTTAATGATTTTGATATGCGTTTGTCGCCCTTAAATAATAACTTGCAATTAAAGCTCAATGCCAAAGAGTTACGAGCAGAAGTATTCATTCCCAGCGAGCAATCAAGTCAGCCAATTCGAATAAACAGTGACTATTTAAGGCTTAATTTTTTAGAGGCCGAACCAGAACTACCGAGCGAAAAATCATCTCCTGAACAACTTACATGGCTTACAAATTTGCCTGCTATTGAGTTTGAATGTACCGATTGTAAGATCAGCCATTATCAGCTAGATAAAGTCAGCGCCTCATTGTTAGGCGATGGTAAAAAGCTACTTATTTCTGAGCTAGTGGTGGATAAAGGCGATCATATATTGCGCACTAAAGGGCAATGGCAAAATGGTTTAACGGCAATGAGCGGCGAACTTAAAAGTGATGATATTGGCGCCTTATTTAATGAATTTGATATTACCACCACTATTAAAGACTCAAACGCCAACCTAAATTATCAATTAAATTGGCAAGCGGCACCTTATAACTTAGATATTGCTAGTTTAGACGGTGAAATTAGTTGGGATTTAGGCGAAGGCCATTTAACCGAAGTCAGTGATGGGGGCGCACGGGTATTTTCATTACTGAGCCTTGATTCATTAGTGCGTAAATTAAAGCTTGATTTTAGAGATGTATTTTCTAAAGGTTTTTTCTATAACAGTATGAAAGGCACGATGCAGATAGATAAAGGCATTGCCTATACCCAAGATACTAAAATGGATGGGGTACCTGCTGATCTCTCTATTAAAGGGTATGCAAATTTAAATACTCTCGAAATTGACTACGACTTAGCAGTAGCACCGCAAGTAACCTCGAGTATTCCGGTGATTGTAGCTTGGATGGTGAATCCCGTAACGGGGCTTGCAGCCTTAGCAATTGATAAAGTGATTCACTCTGCGCGAGTGATCTCAGAGATCAACTTTAAAGTGACGGGCAAAATGAACGATCCTCAGGTACAAGAGTTAGATCGTAAGAGCCGAGAGGTGACTTTACCGCAAGCAGCACAAAATCAGCCGCAAGCATCTTCAGAGTTAAAGCTTAAAGATGCTGAGGTGAGCGCAGCGCAATGAGTAAATCACTTATAAGTACAACACCTGCGATTATTGCATTACAAATGTGCTCAGGCTTAAATCCTGATGATAACATTGCCACCTTAAAGCAAGTCTTAGCTGAATTACCAAGCCGGCGACCTTTGTTAGTATGTTTACCAGAAGCGTTTTTAGTGTTTAGTAAACACGCTGGTGATACGTTGTTAGTGTCACAGCGTATTGAGCAATATAAACAGCAAATTAGTGAATTGTGTCGTAAACACAATATTTGGTTAAATGCTGGCACCATGCCAGAGCCCTATGACCAACATAAGTATTACGCTGCCTCACACTTGTTTAATAACCAAGGCGATATTGTTGCAAGCTATAACAAAATACATTTATTTGATGTTGAGGTAGATGACCAGACCGGCAGCTACCGAGAGTCCGACTTTACTCAAGCGGGCGATGAGATTGTGGTTGTTGATTCTCCCTTTGGTAAAATTGGTTTAACAGTATGTTATGATTTGCGCTTTGCTGGTTTATTTAATGCCTTAGCTCGTAAAGGCACAGAAATTATATTAGTACCCAGTGCGTTTACTGTTCCAACAGGTAAAGCGCATTGGCAGCCGCTACTGGCAGCACGTGCCATAGAAACGCAGTGTTATGTTATTGCTGCAGCGCAATATGGAACACATGAAAACGGTAGACAAACTTATGGTCACAGCCTGATGTTATCGCCCTGGGGTGAGACATTAAGTGAAAAACCAGCAGAGCTTGGTTTTATTAGTTGTACCGTAGATTTGAACCAGTTACACAAAATTAGACGAGATATGCCGCTGCAATCTCACCAACGATTTAGAGAGCCATTATTATGAATTCGGTTGAACAGCATTTATTACACGACAGCCAGCTAAATCGAGAAGAACTCGAGAAAACGCTTCGCTTTATACATCAACATAACATTGATTACGCCGACTTATATTTTCAATCAAGCCATCATGAATCATGGGTGTTAGAAGATGGTTTGGTAAAAGAAGGTTCTTACAATGTTGAACGCGGTGTAGGTGTTCGCGCTGTAAGTGGTGAAAAAACCGGTTTTTCTTACTCAGATGCAATAAATTTAGAAGCGCTAAATAAAGCCGCAACTGCAGCACGCAGTATTGCCGATGCAGGTGATAATAAATCAATTCAAGTATTTAGTGATGTGGCTGCAAAACAGCAGTTTGCACCGCATCAACCAATTTCTAGCATGAGCGATACCGATAAAGTTAATTTGTTACGTGAGCTTGAAAATTATATCCGCGAATTAGCCCCTGATGCTGAGCAAGTTATTAGCTCAATGTCTGCGGTATACGAAGAAGTATTAATTGCAGCCAGTGATGGCACCTTTGCTACCGATATTCGCCCACTGATCCGTTTAAACTGCTCTGTATTGTTAGAGAAGAATGGTCGCCGTGAACGTGGCGGTGCTGGTGGCGGCGCACGCCTAGACTATGGTTACTTTAAAGAGCTTGTTGATGGCAAGCCGCGTTGGATGGGCTTTGCAGAAGAAGCCGTTCGTCAAGCTAAAGTAAACTTAGAAGCTATTGATGCCCCAGCGGGTACTATGGAAGTGGTATTAGGTAATGGTTGGCCAGGCGTATTGTTACACGAAGCGGTAGGTCATGGTCTAGAAGGTGACTTTAACCGTAAAGGCGCGTCTGCGTTTAGCGGTAAAGTAGGTCAAAAAGTTGCTTCAGAGCTATGTACTGTGGTTGATGATGGTACTATGGCCGATCGCCGTGGTTCACTTAATGTAGATGACGAAGGCACGCCTGCAGCCTATAACGTACTTATCGAAAACGGTATTTTAAAAGGCTACATGCAAGATAAAATGAATGCGCGTTTGATGGGGGTAAACCCAACAGGTAACGCACGTCGTGAGTCATACGCGCATTTACCAATGCCACGTATGACCAACACTTACATGTTAGGTGGCGAGCACAGCCAAGCTGATATTATCAGCACGGTTAAAAAAGGCGTGTTTGCCCCTAATTTTGGTGGTGGCCAAGTGGATATCACCTCAGGTAAGTTTGTATTTAGTGCCTCAGAGGCCTACTTAATTGAAAATGGCAAAATTACTCAGCCTATTAAAGGGGCAACATTAATTGGTAATGGCCCTGAGGTTATGCAACAAATCTCTATGGTAGGTAATGATTTAGCGCTTGATAAAGGCGTAGGTGTTTGTGGTAAAGATGGTCAAAGTGTACCAGTAGGTGTTGGCCAACCAAGTTTGAAAATTGATCAGTTAACAGTGGGTGGCACGGCTTAATTTTATTACTGCCAAATACTACAAATAAAACCTTGGAAGTGCATGCTTTCAAGGTTTTATTTTGTCGGCTGTTTATTTAAATTTGCTGCTGAAAAAAATCCATAAATGCGACAACTTGTCGTGGCTGAAATTGCCTTGATGGGTAAAGAAACTGTAAGCCAATCTGTTGTTTATCTTTATTACTAAAACCGAGAATATAGTCATCAAGTAGCGTCACTAAATTACCCTTTGTCAGATCATCGCTAATATCTACCATTGATTTTAGAGCAATCCCGGCACCGTCAATTGCCCATTGTCTGATCACCGCACCATCACTGCTACTCATAGCCACAGGGACGCGAATTATTTGATCCTTAAAATGCCAATCATTCATCGATTGACCAAATCGCTCCATTACTAGGCAGCGATGATTTAATAAATCGCTTGGCAGCAAAGGTTGGCCATGTATTTTTAAATATTCAGCTGAAGCACATAACACACGTTGATTGGCCTTGATCATTCGGCTAATCAAATTGCTATCGGGTAAGTTTCCAAAGCGAATAGCAATATCAATACCTTCTTCAACTAAATTGACTAAGCCATCGGTTAAATGCAGGTGTGGTTTAACTTGTGGGTTTTGTGCTACAAATTTAGCCATTGCAGGGGCAACAAACTGTTTACCAAAGTCAGAGGGGGCGGTTATTTTGAGACTACCCGAAAGGGTGTTTTTACTAAGCTGAATACTTTGCTCTGTGGCATCAATTTCAGCAATTACTCTTAAACAGCCTTGATAAAATTGCTCTCCAGCCTCGGTCAATTTAATACTGCGAGTATTACGTATTAATAGTCGGGTTTGATAGTGATTTTCAAGCTGGTTAATACGTGCCGTCATACTCGCAGGCGATAAACCAATTTTTCGCCCAGCTGCAGCAAGCCCGCCAGAGCGCACCACATGAACAAAAAGCGGCATATCATCAATCTTAGCCATCGTTCCTCACTCTTTATAGTTCAGTATTAATGAATAGTGTTTTTGATATTAACTCAATTATCAAATTTAAGTAAATAGTTAAACTGGTTGTACTCATTATCAACAGAGAAAGTTTATGCGTTTAGATCATGTATTAATTTCTAGTTGTGATTACCAGGCGATGCGACAGTTCTTTATTAATTCAGTTGGGCTAAGTGAAGGGTATCGTCCGCCTTTTCCTTTCGAGGGAGCGTGGTTATACGGCAGCGATAACGTTGCTTTGATTCATCTGGTTAATGCCGCTGGTAATAAAGCGCAACAGGGTTACTTATCAGCATTAAGCAGCAAAACCCAAGGCCGAGGAGTGGTAGATCACATTGCCATTCGTAGCATAGGTTATCAAGGATTGAAAAGTCGCTTAGCGCAAACAGGTATAAGTTATTTCGAGCGAACCGTGCCAGAGCTCCTAGAGCATCAAGTATTTATATACCCAAACCACCTCAAGATGCGAGTTTCAGTTGGAATTAAAAGCGATTTAGGCAAGGCATTGATTGCAAGTAATAGTGATTCTATTTTTAAAGTCAATAACGCAGTATAAATCGCTTTTAAACCAACCCGTAGGGCGTTTCACAGGCACTTACTCTCATCGTTGTTACTTCTTAAAAGGGACTGGACTGCCATTCTTGCAAAGTAACGCCTTGATATTAAGTCCCTGTGAAACGCTGAATTCTGCACATTGAGGTGGCTTGGGTATACCAGGGCCTGAAGAAATGAAAGTCGAAATGCTATTTAGCAGTGATGAAATTTAATTTAAACCCAGATAAACATTATTTATAAGAGAGTTAGTTATGTCTATAGAATCCTTATTTGAAGTTAAAACCCTCGGTGGCATGGTCACTCAAAATAGAATTGTGATGGCACCTATGACCCGTTCGCGAACTGCGCAACCGGGTGATATTCCCACTGAACTGATGGCCACTTATTATGCGCAGCGTGCTACTGCGGGGCTGATTATTTCTGAAGCAACACAAATTTCTGCTCAGGGCAAAGGTTACTCATTTACGCCAGGTATTTACACGCAAGAACAAATTGAAGGTTGGAAGCAAGTAACACAAGCTGTGCATAAAGAAGGCGGTAAAATATTTTTACAACTGTGGCACGTTGGTAGAATGTCGCACTCTTCATTTCATCATGATGGAACGCCAGTTGCCCCATCTGCACTTGCTCCAGATGCGCAAGTTTGGGTGGTAGGCGATGATGGAGAAGGACGGATGCTTGATTGCCCAACCCCACGAGCACTAAGTGTTAAAGAAATTAAAGAAATAGTAAATGATTACAAGCAAGCGGCAATTAACGCGATTGAGGCTGGTTTTGATGGCGTTGAAATACATGGAGGTAACGGGTATTTAATTGATCAGTTTTTAAGACGTTCAGCAAATAAACGCACAGATGAATATGGCGGTAGCCAAGAAAACCGTATTCGTTTTGCCTGTGAAATTATTAGCGCAATTAGTAATGCCATTGGCGCTCATAAAGTGGGTATTAGATTAGCGCCTTTTATCACTCAGCGTGGTATGGATGATAGTGAAGCAATTGACACTATTTTATTAGCAGCAAAGCAATTTGAGCAAATTGGTATTGCGTATATTCATCTTGCCGAAGCGGACTGGGACGATGCACCTAGTGTAACACCAGAGTTTAGAGTCGCACTTCGTCAGTATTTTAGTGGCGCAATTATTGTTGCAGGTAATTATACCGAGCATTCAGGTGCGCAGCTTATTGAACAACGTCTTGCTGATTACATTGCATTTGGTCGCCGTTTTATTGCCAACCCAGACTTACCGTATCGTATTCAAGAGCAACTGCCACTAAACACTATTACCGATGGGAGTACATTTTTTGGCGGTACAGCCAAAGGTTATACCGATTACTCAGCGTATCAAAAGTAACTTTCGTTTCAACTGAAAATATAAGGACTGAAAATGGTTAATTTTTCAAACTCAGCAGTTACTTTACTGATCAGCGGGCTGTTTAGTAGTGCCAGTTTTGCGGCTGAATTTAGTTTATCGAGCCCTGACTTACAGCCAGGGCAGGCAATAAAGAGTGAGCAATATTGGAATAGCTTTGGTTGTCAGGGGAGTAATGCTAGGCCACAACTTAAATGGCAAAACGCGCCTAAGAAGGCCAAAAGCTTTGCCGTGACAGTGTATGACAATGACGCACCAACTGGCAGTGGTTTTTGGCACTGGGTAGTACATGATATTCCTCTTACTAGTAACTCATTATCTTCAACGACTTTGCCCAAAGGAGCCATAGAAGGTAATACAGATATGGGGAGGCCCGGGTACTTTGGGCCATGTCCACCAGAAGGGCGCAAGCATAGCTACACCTATAAAGTGTATGCACTGGATGTAGAAAAATTAGCTGTTCCACAAGGGGCAACAAGTGCACTTACAGGGTTTTTCTTACACCAACACTCTTTGCAAACAGCCGAGATCACAGTAACGGCAGGACCGCGTTAATTAGCTTAGGAGATAAAAATGAAGGCTTTACCGTTACTCATTCTTTTAATGACACTGTGCAGCAGTAAGCTACTAAATGCAGCCCCACTACCTGAGAAATCAGGTTATTGGCCTGATGATGCACAATTAGTGATTTCTATTTCAATGCAATTTGAAGCAACAGCGCAAGATAGCTCTGATGCAGGGCCGTTTCCTCAAATAGAGCAGGGTTATCACGATACGATTTCGCCTACTTGGTATCAGTATGGGATGAATGAAGGGATCCCACGATTACTTGATCTATGGGATAAACATAATATTAAAGTTACTTCTCATATGGTGGGTAGGGCTGTGGAATTAAATCCAGCACTTGCTAAAGAAGTGGTTTCACGAGGGCATGAAGCATCAGGTCACGGCCAAACATGGACACCACAATACTCTATGAGTGTTGAACAAGAGCGCGCTTCATATATTAAAAGTGCAGATATTATCGAAAAAGTCACAGGCATGCGGCCGGTTGGCTTTAATGCATTTTGGATGAGACACTCAAAAAATACACTTACGCTTTTGCAAGAGCTGGGGTTTATTTATCATATTGATGATCTATCGCGTGATGAGCCTTCTTTTACACCAGTAAATAGTAAGCCTTTTGTGGTTGTACCTTATACATTTCGTAATAACGACATTGTGCGTTACTCAGGAAGCACAGCTATGACGGCTCGATCGTACTTGCAAGAGTTAAAGGATGAATTTGATGTATTATACGCCGAAGGTAAGCACAAAAGACGGATGATGTCGATTAGTGCTCATGACCGTATTGCAGGCACACCAGCACGGGTAAAAGCGTTAGATGATTTTATCCAATATGCAAAACAGCATGCAGGTGTTAAGTTTATGCGAAAAGATAACATAGCCCGTTGGATAATGAAGCAAAATAATGTACCAACTAATCCGGCTCAAACGGTTAGATAAAGAAAATATCTATGAGGCAGCTTTTTAATATTATAAGTGTGCCTCATGTTATTTCTAGTGATGAAGGGATTAAGTTTTGTCGTAAATTTTAAACTTCAACGGAATTAGAATAGCTTGTTACATTTTTATCATTCACTTTAAACGAGTATCTCTTAAAATGGGTACTTGAATAGTCTATGACACTTTAGGAAATAGCATGTTTAGCCGTTGTATGTTTATTTTATTTCTACTATCTCTAT
Source organism: Pseudoalteromonas sp. KJ63-1 (assembly GCF_055808145.1). Next base: position 243,144 of record NZ_CM147855.1, read on the forward strand.
CAGGATGCTCTTCTTTGTCTCAGGATGAATGTATACAGGCCAATTGGACAAATCTAGGTTTTAGTCATGGTGAGCAAGGGTATACATTTGAACATGGCAGAGAAATCATATCTGCTTGTAGTGAATTTGGCATCATTGCAAAATTAGATGATTATCAAGCTGGTTACAAACAGGGGCTCGCAGCCTTTTGTGAACCTGAAAATGGCTTTACTCTCGGTTTACGAGGTGATGCGTATAACGGGGTTTGTAATGACACACAGTTTAGAAAAGCATGGCAAGAGGGTAATGAGCGTTATCAATTTGAAGCAAGAAAAGCCGAGATAGATGATCGACTCAATGAGATTAATTGGCGGTTGCAATCTATTAGTAATGAATTAGCGAGTGATAAATCGTCAAGTAGCCAAAATAAAGAGTTACGCCGAGAGCGAGAGCAGTTGGAGAGAGAGCGTCGTGATTTAAGAAAAGAAAAAGCACTTCTGCCATTACTCAACAAGCTTCCTTCATGGCATTTTGAGTATGAACTATAATTTATATTGTATTCTTTTAAGGTGATTAATATGAAAGTAATATCAATTTTAATAACATTTCTGATCCTCAGTGGGTGTGCGTCAAACGAAATGGCAGACGGTTATGGAGATGAGGTATTTGCAGAGCATGAGTGCTTAGGTGGTGAAGTTGAAACAGACTATAGCTACACAATTTTTAGCTCTGACGAAGATGAAAGCAATAAGAGTACGGTGAAATCGACTTGTCATCCAGTGAAAACGCAGTCTGAACTTGAACGAGATATAAGAACGGGTGGTTGATAGAACAAAATAAAACCCACTTTAAAAGTGGGTTTTTATTTTAAGAATTAAAGCTCAAAGGGAGCAACACCGACAGCTTGCATTTGATAACCCACTTGGGCTATTTCGCCAGACCAAGTTTGCGTTTTAATAACGCCCGTTACAACAATCGCATCATATAAGCTATCGATAGGCACACCGCCTTTAATAGTTACATGAACCAGCTGGTTTGGCGGTGGGGGTGGCACATGAATACAGGCACCAAAGTAAGGGACTAATAAAAACTCGGTAATAAGTTCGCTGTCCCCTTCAAGTGGCACAACAAAACCAGGTAAGCTAACAGACTGCCCATCAAGCGCTTTAACAACTGGCGCGTCCAAATCAGGTTGCACCCAGTTTTGCTCACTGCCTTCGTGATTAGCTTGTGTTTGGGTATCTATTTGCACATGCCCTTGTGGGATCAAGTCTTCCCAAAAATTTCCTTCGGGGGATTTGCAATGCTAGCAAAGCTAATGAGTACTGCACTTAATAGCATTAAAGAGTGTGTAGTTACTTTAAACAACGTCATGATCATCCTAAAGTTTATATTTTTATACTCATACCGTCACTAAGAGAATAAAAGTAAGCGCGTGTAGCGGGGATCAAGCCAATAATGAATCCCGCAGCCATAATAACGCCAATCAAAGTGAGTTCATAGTCAGAGAGCATACTGATATTAATGCTCACTCCTGCTTGGCTTTGTAAGTAACCCGCGGTTGTACCCATAAGCACATAAAATAGAGTGCAGCCTAGTAAGCAACCTAAAAAGGTAGTGAGTAGTGATTCTATACTGATCAGTGAAAATAATTGCCAAGGGCGGGCACCCACAGAACGCAGTATTGCCAGTTCTCTGCGGCGTTGATTAAGGTTAGCCAGCAGTGTGGTTAACATACCGAGCAAGCTAATAATGACCACCACAAATGAAAATAGCAGTAGGATCTTTTCTATTATTGCCAGCATTTCCCAAAGCTCTTTTAGTGTGACTGTGGGCATAATCGCTAATAGAGGTTCTGGTTTAAATTGATTTATGTTACGCCTAATTTGTAGCGTATAAAGCGGTGAGTCGAAGCCCATTAAAAAGGCGGTAATTTGTTTTGGATGGCCAACTAGTGCGTGACTCGAGTGGTCATGATGATCGTCATGATCATGATGTCCGCCACCATGGATCAATTCAATTGCCGCCAGTGGTACATGCAAGGTTTTATCAACAGGGGTGCCGGTAGGCTTTAAAATACCAATAACTTTAAAGGGGTTATCATCATGATGATGAAAGCTAGTATTGCCCATACCATGAGAAATCACAATTTCATCACCAATCTTATAGGCTAGTTTACTTGCAACTTCACTTCCTATAACAACTTCATTGATGCTAGAAAAAGCCTGTCCTTGTTCAAATGCTAAGGACTGTTTTTTAGCAAATCGATAGTGCTTAAAATAATCGAGTGTGGTGCCTAAAACTGCTTGTCCTTTATGGCTATCACCAAGGCTGATAGGAATGCTCCATTTAACCCCGCGTTGTTTTGTTATGTATTGATAGCTTTGCCAGCTCACCCCATTATTAGTGTGGCCAATTCTAAACACCGAGGACAGTAGTAATTGAATATCGCCAGTACGTGCGCCAACAATTAAATCGGTACCCGAAATGGTATTACTAAAACTACTTTTGGCATCTACGCGAACGCGCTCAATACTGAGTAATAACATGACGCTAATCGCAATAGTGAGCAATGTCAGTAATACACTGGCACGTCTATTTAGCAAACTTTTATAGGCAAGTTTAAATAAAATCATACATCACCTTGTAAATTTACTAAGTCGATTGTGCGGCTAAAGAGTGGCTTTAATGTTTCATCGTGACTGACAAAAACAAGCGTGCTGTTACTTTTTTTGCTTGTTCGAATAGCAGCTTAATAAAGCTTTCACGATTTTGGGTATCAAGTGCTGAAGTAGGCTCATCGGCAATGATAAGTTCGGGACTGCCTATAAATGCGCGTGCTGCAGCAACTCGCTGTTGTTGCCCAATACTCAAAGTGGCAACATTTTGATTATGAAAGTGCGGCTCCAACCCCAGTGCGTTGAGAAGTCGGGCAGCTTCTTTGGTTAAACTCTCAGTTTGGTTGAGCACGTGTTGCTGACGCTTTTTCGAAAATTGGCATCCTAAACATACATTTTCTAATGGGGTTAAATAAGGCAATAAATTAAAATTTTGGAAAATATAGCCAATATGATCAGCTCTAAATGCATCGCGCTGTGCGTTGGTGAGCGCACTTAGGTTTTGGTTTAAAACACAAAGTTGGCCGCTAGTGGTTACATTAATACCTGCCAGCAACGCCAGTAAGGTAGATTTACCACTGCCGCTTGGCCCATGTAAAAAAACATGTTCACCTTCATCAATGGCGAGTTGCTCAATAGTGAGAGTGGGGGAGGCTGCTTTTTTATGCCATTTAAAAGATACATTCTCAAGGTTGATCATAACGGCTTACCAACTCCAATAGTTAAGTCTTTTGCGCATTTTAAATTGTCTAATAAGATTCAGCGGTTTAGCTTTGAGCTTTTCATCACTATGCAACAGTTCATTGGTTGCGCAAAGTACTCGTTGGCTTGACTTACCATCTACGTATGGGTGTAATTCTTGGCAAAAAGCTTCAATATTATCCACCAGTTCTTTTGGGTAAGTTAGTGCATAGTTTATTGCGGCTTCAACGTTATTTTTATCTGTAATATCATGTAAGTGTTTTTCAGGCGCTTTATTGCAAAACGTTACAACCGGTTTACGTTGTACTAAAAACATCAGTAGTATGGATGAAGTATCGCACAGCATTACATCAGCAGATTGCAGTAATGGAATAACATTATCTGTTTCAACAAAGGTTAGATTGTCATTACTCAACGCTTTGTATTTATCAACCCACTCTTGCTGCATCTTTGGATGAAACTGAACTAGTAGTCGCCATTTACCGCTTTCACTAAAGTGTTTTATTTGTTCATAAAGTTTAGGTGCAAGAGATAAGCGTTTTGAGAATGTAGAGCAGATCAACACCGTTGGGCGAGAGTCTTTACTTAAATAAGGATTACTTGCATGATCATTAAACAGAGGATCTAGTGTGGGCCAGCCAGTTTCTGAAACTTGGAAAAAGCCATGCTTTTTAGCAAGCTCTTGAAACCTTAAAGTCGTATTAGGTCCTTGTGTACAATATAAATCAAAACAACCTCTAATATTGAAATGGTCTTCTTTACCTTTTCTATTTAGTTTTCCAGAATTAAAACCATGAAATACAGCTACTTTTTTTCCTGGAATAAAGCTTGGAATAGTATTGCCTGGTATGAAAACAGCATCTGGTTCCCAATCTTTTATACTTTTGACTGATTCAAGGCGATGTTCAGTTGGTTTTAAAAACTTAGGGTCTACTTCATCACCCTCTAAAAACCATTTAACCTCCCCTCCTTGAGCTAATATTTCTGCTTGCAAAGGCCTTAAAATAGCATAGGAATAATTTTGAGAAATATACATTAAATACTTCTTATTCTTAGTGGCTGTTAAATAGTTCAAGCTAGCTCCTCAGGGCAAGTAATTATGCAAGTTTACCCCAATGCGCCAGTTAGATAAATATTCTGAGATGATTTGTTTTTAGCCTAAGATTGAGCTTTGTGATTGCCTAGATTATTATAGAGCGCCTAACCCCAATTCCATACTTTGCTCTTTGAGCATGCCAAACCCCGGAGATAGCATGACTAGCTATAAAGTTTTAGACGTAAACGATGACTTACCCATTCGTACTAAAGGTAAAGTACACAGTGGCAAAGTGCGTTCAGTTTATTGGTTGACCGATGCAGATAGTAAACGCTTAATAAATGAAAAAGGCTATAACGTTCCTGCCGATACTGAATTGGCCATTATGGTTATTTCAGACAGAATTTCTGCTTTTGATTGCATATGGCAAGGTGAAAATGGCCTAAATGGTGTGCCGGGCAAAGGCATTGCATTAAACTCAGTGGCTGCTCATTGGTTTAACATGTTTAATGAAGCCGGTTTGGCGGGTAATCATATTGTTGATATTCCTCACCCATACGTATGGATTGTTCGTAAAGCCAGTACAGTTAAAGTTGAAGCAATTGCTCGTCAATATATTACCGGCAGCATGTGGCGCGACTACGCCAAAGGCGAAAGACACTTTTGTGGTTTACAACTTCCAGAGGGCTTAAAAGCGAATCAAAAGCTTGAGCAAGTACTCATAACTCCTTCTACTAAAGGTATTATAGAAGGGGTTGCTGATATTCCTGCAGTTGATGATGTAAACATCACGCGTGAAAATATTACGAACAACTTAGATGTTTTCAATTTTAAATCGGCTGACGATGTCGCCAAATACGAAAAATTATTGGTAGAAGGGTTCGAGCTAATCAGTAGTGAGTTAGCTAAGCTAGGACAAATTTTTGTTGATACCAAATTTGAATTTGGTTACGTAGAAGATTTAAATGGTGCGCAGCAGCTTATTTATATTGATGAAGTAGGAACACCCGACTCATCGCGTATTTGGGATGAAGCATCTTATAAAGATGGCAAAATTGTTGAAAACTCAAAAGAAGGTTTCCGTCAGCTGTTAATTAATAACGTGCCTGAGAGTGATGTATTATTAAATAAAGACCGTATGGCTGAGCGTGAGCAGTTAGCAAAAGATTATATTTTACCTGAGTCAGTAATGCTTGAAGTGTCTGACACTTATGTGGGTATTGCTAGCAAAATTGTCGGTAAAGAGATCGTTATACCTAATGATCCGCGCCAAGAAGTGATCGCAATTTTAGATACTGGCTACGGTTTAATTAATCACTAACGAGCAGGTTAATCTTAATGATAACGCTTGTTTCAACTAGTGAAAAAGTATTTATTTTTAGTAACTGAGCTATAATTCTTGCAATTAGTGCTCGTCTCTAATTAACTTAACCTATGGTGAATATTTAGGTGTAATTATGTTAGAGCGAGCAATGCAAGTTATTGCAAAACGTCGTTATTTATTAGTACTGGGTGCATTGTTTAGTGTATCGGCGTTTGGCAATACCATTAATTTGGTTATTAAAGATCAGCATGGCCAAGTATTGCCTAATGCTGTCGTAGAAATAAATCATTTACCTTCCTCAAAAGCTACGGGCAATTTACCCACGGCGGTAATGGATCAAGTTGATAAACAGTTTTCACCGCAGCTACTGATTGTGCACCAAGGTCAGCACGTAAACTTTCCAAATAGTGATAATATTCGCCACCATGTATATTCTTTTTCAAAAGCAAAGCCTTTTCAATTAAAGCTCTATTCTGGCCAGCCAGAAGAGCCCATTAAGTTTGATAATCAAGGGGTTGTTGTTCTTGGCTGCAATATCCACGACTCTATGGTGGGCTATATTTATGTTGCTAACAGTAATCATGTGTATACCAGCAACGAGCAAGGCCAGATAAAACTACAAGTTGACTCTTTTCCTGTGCAAGCCAGTATCTGGCATTCGCTGCAAACAGCTCCTTTGGATAATAAAAAGCTGTTTGATATAGAATCAACTAACCCAGTATCAATCGCTATTAATACATCTATGCCTGCACCACGTAATACCTTTGGCAGTCAATTTAGGGAAGGTAATGGGCAATAATTTACGTAGTCGCATAACAACGTTATGTGTTGGCTTGGTGTTACTCACTACCTTACTCAGTTTGGCGAGTTTTTGGTGGTCTACGAGTAAATTTCAGGCAGAAAAAGTCCAGCAAAATATAACGGTTGCACAAAGCGTTTATAAACAATACTTAAAATCAAAAGAGAGCTTGCTATTAACTGCTGCAAAGGTGTTAACTGCTGATTTTGGTTTTAAGCAAGCAGTTGCAACTCGCGATGCAGCCACCATTAGTAGTGTGCTATACAATCATAGCCAACGCATCAATGCCGATTTAATGCTGTTGCTCGATTTATCAGGGCGGTTAGTCTCAGCTAATGTTAATGCACAAAATTTTGCAGATAACCTACAGCCCTTAATGGATGAGTTATTAAACAATTCTGAGCAATCGAGCTTTGTGGTGTTAAATAACCAGCTTTATCAAGTGATATTATTGCCCGTTAAAACTCCCAGAACTATCGCTTACAGCTTGGTCGGCTTTAAAATCACGTCTGCTGTAGCTACTGAGCTGAAAAGCTTAACCGGTATGGAAGTTAGTTTTGTTGCGCAGTTAGATGACTTTGCAGCAAGCTCGTTTGCACCTCAATCTAAAAAATTTCAACCCATAGAATACTTTGAAACTAAAATTATAGCTCGTTTTTTTGCTGAGTATTTGGCCTATGAAAATCAACAAATAGCTTTACCGTCTTTGCAATCGCATCCGGTTACCCTACTACTAAGTGCTGATTTAACTTCAAGTTATCGAGATATTGAACAGCTATTACTAACGCTAGTTACATTGGCCGTGTTAACCATGTTATTTGGTGTGATCACCAGTAGTCTGCTGGCCAATAACTTAACCACCGGGCTTACACAGTTAGCGGTTATTGCGAGGCAATTTGCCAAAGGCGACTACCGTTTTAAATTTGAAGGTAAAAAACAAAGTAGTGAAGTAGAAACGTTAGTTAGTGCGTTTAATAATATGGGTAATGATATTAATAAGCGTGAGCAGCAAATAAGTTTTCAAGCACATCACGATACCTTAACAGGGTTTTATAACCGTTCTGCTATGTTAGATTTATTAGCAAAGCAGCTCAATAAAGATAAACGCTATACGCTTGTTGCTATTGATATAAAAGGCTTAAGGCACATAAACGACAAACTTGGTCCACAAGTAGGAGATGAATGCTTAATTGCAGTGGCAAACCGTATTCGTCAATTCTCTGATGAGCTTGGTGGGTTTCATGCACGAATTGGCGGCGATGAGTTTTTAACGGTTTACCCCAGTGTGGAGGTTGACCAAGTAAAATGTGCTGTAGCCGATTTAATTGAGCAATTACAGGCACCTTATCAGATTAAAAGCTTAAAAATAAATTTGCGTTTTAACGCCGGGATTGTGCAGTACCCTGGACAAGGCGTGAAAGCAGACGATTTAATGCGACGTGTACTCATTGCTGTTGATGCGGCTACAACAAGCCAGCAAAGCTTACATTACTACCAAAATGGTGAAGATGAGGCGCATTTAGACCGTTTAATTATGCTCGATGAGCTCAAACAAGCGATTGATGATGATAACGGACAATTGTTTATGACTTATCAGCCTAAGTTGAATATTAAAAGTCAGAAAATTGATAAGGTTGAGTCACTTATTCGTTGGCAACGTGATGACGGGAGCTGGGTTTCGCCTGAAGTGTTCATTGATTTAGCCGAGCAGTCAGGATTAATTGTGGAACTAACCGCTTGGGTTGTCGATACGGTTATTGCGCAAATAGCCGATTGGTATAAAAAAGGGATTCACTTACAGGCAGCCATTAATGTATCAGCCCAAGATATTGCCCATGCGGGCTTTCATAGTTTGTTGGTCGCGACCTTAAAAAAATATCATGTAAACCCAAATTCTGTCACTATTGAGTTGACGGAGCGCGATATGATCGAAAATGAAGCTCAAGGTATCAAAGCGTTAGAGAACTTAAAAACTATTGGCGTTAAAATCTCATTAGACGATTACGGTGTCGGACAAACATCATTAGGGCGATTAAAAATGTTACCTATTGATGAGCTTAAGCTAGATAAATGCTTTATTTTAAATCTGCATGAGTCACAAAAAGATCAATACATAGTGCGCTCGTCAATCACACTTGGACACCAACTTGGGTTTTCAGTGGTGGCCGAGGGGGTAGAAACGGCAGCGTCTTTATCATTGCTTCACGAAATGCAATGCGATCATGCACAAGGTTACTACTTGAGTCGTCCTTTAAAAGCACAACAACTAGAACAATGGTTAGAGGAATATCAGGGTGTCCATTAAATTTTTACTGAGCATGACACTCTTACTTTGCAGTACGTTTACTCTAGCTGCAACGGGAAAGCTATTAGCAACACCGGGTGTATCTCAAATTGAAGGCAGTGCAGGCGGAGGGTTAGTTCCTTGGGCGCAGCTAGCAGGTTATGCCAGTGAGGACGAATGGGCTGTTAATGGCTTTTGTAGTCGTGCTGATGTAACAGATTACCGCCTAGATGCCTGTGGTGTGCAGCTTAACCTATTTAATCGTGTTGAACTGAGTTATGCCGTGCAGCGGTTTGATGTGCCTGCGCTCAATACAGAAATAGAGCAGTCAATTTCTGGGGCTAAAATTCGTTTATATGGTGATGTCGTTTACAGTAAGTGGCCCCAACTAAGCATGGGTGTACAGCATAAGTCACTAGATGATGGCACAGTTGCAAAGTTGGTTGGTGCAAAAAATACCCGTGGTACAGATGTATACCTTGCAGCCAGTAAATTACATTTGGGTGCACTTGCTGGGTACAACTGGTTTTGGAATGTGACCACCCGTTACAGTAAAGCCAATCAGTTAGGGCTTTTAGGATATGGTGGGGCTAATGAAGGTAGCCATATTTTACTAGAAGCAAGTAGTGCGGTGTTTGTAAGTCGTGAACTTGCTATTGGCATTGAGTATCGGCAAAAAGCCAATAACTTGGGGTTAGGCGAACAAGATTGGCGCGATTTATTTATAGCGTGGATGCCTAATAAACATGTCAGTGTAACGGCGGCCTATTTAGACTTAGGGCGGATTGCTGGTGTTGATAACCAAACCGGCTGGTATTTATCGGTAACGGGGTATTGGTAATGAAAATTAGCGTGTTTACTTTTTGCTGTTTAAGCTTGCTTGCAGGATGTGCTGCTCAGCCTAATAACTCTTTGTATCAGCAGCTAGGCGAACAAGCAGGGCTTGAAAAGTTAACTGACAGTTTTATTGTTCAAATAGGCAATGACAAACAGGTGTTTCATTACTTTGAACACAGTAATATTAGCCATTTTCGACAAGGATTTATTAGCCACTTATGTTCGCTGGTGGAGGGCCCTTGTGAATACAAAGGCGACTCGATGGTTGCTATTCATACGGGTATGAACATAAATGAAAAAGACTTTAACCACGTTGTCGATTTATTAATAAATGCAATGAACGAGCAAAATATCCCACATACAGTGCAAAATAAAATTTTAGCTAAAATGGCGCCAATGCGTGGCGAAATTATTAAGATTTAATACTTTATAGTCAAATGAATACATATAAAAATATGCTTGAGTATTACTCACCTGTAATCTTAGCAAGATCTGCCGTTTTATATCGTCTTTGCCTATGAATACTCGATCTATGAATTAAATTTCTGATAAATGTACTGCGGTTGGAATGGGAGCCTGCATTAGCGCTTGTTATTTCACTAATAAAGCTTCGATCTTCGGCAACAGGGTAGGGTTTTATGCCAATCATATTTAGGCCTACTTCAGTGTGAAACTGCATATCGACATCTACTGGTCTAAAAAATGGTTTTCTTTGGAGTAGCTTTTTAGCGCCGCTTAGTGAAATGATGTAGCCTTGAGTGCCATTAGGTGCCTTTTTATAGTTGCCAACTGTTAGGTTGTTTTCTAGTAACGTACTGTCAATAAATGGAAAGTTTCGATTATCAGATAGCTTGATTAAATCCCAGTTTTTTAATTTAAGCGCCGCATCAACAACATCTTTAAGTGAAGCTTCAATGAAAAGGTCATCTTCCAATACAACACTATAAGCGATATTTTCATCGACCATTTTTTGCCAAAGGCGCATATGGCTTACATAGCAACCAATTTCACCTGCAGATAGGTTGCGATTGTAACGTTTTTTATTTTTTTCGGGCAATACCACTTGAGGATTTCTTGTTCACTAAGGTTTTTGCCAATGGTCGCTTCAAAACGTTCAGCATTTAAGTGTAGACTGGTAAGTCGCTTTAGGGTTGTTTCCCAACGGTCTTCGCAGCCTTGCATATTGATAATGTAAAAAGGGATTGGCATAATTTTATTTAGAAACCTCAAAGCAGCTATTTTAGCATTATTATAATTTGTAACCAGTCTAAATTCTGTTTATAAACAGGCTGTAATAATATATAGCAATTTCATTTCCTCAAATTTGGCAAGATGATGAAAAATATAGTCAGTGCACAATGGTTACATGCGCGTTTAAAGCAAACTAACCTGGTTATCTTTGATGCAGGTATGTTGCGCCCCTCAGCTGCAGGGGAATACTCGCCCGTTGCTATGCTACCTAAAGCACAACGATTTGATATCAAAAAAGAACTCGCAGATACTTCAAACCCATTACCCAATACCTTGTGTAGTGCAGAGCAATTTACTCAGGTGATGCAAAAAGCGGGCGTGAATCACGACTCATTGGTGGTGATTTATGAAGATGCGGGGTTATTCAGTGCAGCTAGAGCCTGGTGGATGTTTAAAGCCATGGGGTTTAATAACGTTAAAGTGCTCAGTGGCGGTTTAGCCAAGTGGCTTGAACTAGAGCTTGCGGTTGAGTCAAACTATACACAAGCATCACTAAAAGGTGACTTTATTGCTCAATACCAGCCTGGTTACTTTATTGATAAAAAACAGGTGCTAAGTGCTACTAAGGATGCCAATACGGTCATTTTAGATGCGCGTGCTTATGAGCGTTTTACTGGTAAAAATAAAGAGCCAAGAGCGGATATGCGCAGCGGCCATATTATTAATAGCTACTCGCTACCTTTAGCTAGTTTATTAGAAAATGGCGAGGCAAAATCACTCGACTTTCTACAGGCAAAGTTTAGTGAATTAGTCGGTAATGCAACCCAGTTACAATTTAGCTGTGGTTCGGGTGTTACTGCCTGTGCGCTTGCGCTGTTCGCCGATGAATGCGGATATCATAATTTAAGTGTTTACGACGGCTCGTGGAGTGAGTGGGGCGCTGATAGCTCACTGCCTATTGCAACGGGAGAGTAGATTAATTGTAAGGACAATTTTTACACCCGTTTTTGCAGCAAGTACCCCGCTTTAAAAAATACCACTTACTAAACACCATGTAACTATTTTGCATGGTGTAATCTAACCCTTCAATTAAATTATCATGGCTTCTAAATTGTTTAGCAAAAGCGATTTGAGCTTTGATTGGTTGGGTGTATATAGTCTCTAAATAGCTATTTATTTTAGCAAGAGTACATGAGCGGCATAAGCAGCTGGTTGCTGTATCATCGAGTGGTAAAATAGCGGGTAACTGATAGCACCAACATGCGGTTATATCATTAACATTACAGTTAAGCGTTGTATTACATTGGCTGCAGTTTATCTGGGTCATTTTAAGTCTTATTAACAGTAGAGCAGCAAGAATAACAAACATTATGAATATACAAAAAGCATTGGCTGAATTTATTACTTTTGGGGAGCATAGAGATAGCGCCATTAGTGTGATTGTTTCAACCGCAGCAAACAATCAAACTTACCTGTACACACTCACAAAGCCTGTACTAATTAATGTACTTACGCGTTGTTTAAATAAAGAAATTGATATTGATGATTTACAGCTGTGGGCAAATGTCATTGAGTCGCGAGATGACATAAATTGCGCTAAGCATGAAGGCGTTATTTACGCGCTAAGTAATAGCGAGCAAATGGGCGAATTGACTCATCAAAAGCTCGCACAGTTGTTAAAGCTGTTACAACAGTAGCAGGTGGTTATCAGAAAATATTAAAGGTTTTAAGCAACAGTTTTCGGATGTTAGTAACCACCATTGGGCTAGCCTCTAGCTGACACCTGAAACCTAAAACCTGTTCTTAAAGCTTACTTATGATAGCTCAAGCAAGTTTCTACTTCGTCTTTAGAGCCTAAAATAACCGCAACACGCTGATGGATGGCATCAGGCTGAATATCCATAATACGCTCAGTACCTGTTGAAGCAATACCACCGGCTTGCTCTACTAACATCGCCATTGGGTTTGCTTCATAAAGTAAACGCAGCTTATTAGGCTTATTAGGGTCTTTAGTATCAGTTGGGTAAGTAAATAAACCACCACGGCTAAGTACACGGTGTACATCCCCAACCATTGCAGCAATCCAGCGCATATTGAAGTTTTGAGCGCGAGGGCCTGTATCTCCGGCAAGTAAATCATTAATGTAGTTTTGCATTGCCGGCTGCCAGTGGCGCTGGTTAGAGGCGTTAATTGCAAATTCATTAGTTTTAGCAGGAATAGCGGCAAAATCTTGAGTAAGTAAAAAGCTACCTTGGGTTTTATCTAAGGTGAACATGCGTGTACCTTTACCCGTTGTTAGCGCAAGCATAGTTGATGGGCCATACAGCACGTAACCTGCAGCCACTTGTTGATGCCCAGGTTGCATAAAAATCTTTTCATCAGCAGCATCTGAACCCACAGGCGCTTTCATAATAGAAAAAATAGTACCTACTAGCGAGTTAATATCGGTGTTCGACGAGCCATCAAGTGGGTCAAAAGCCACAATAAATTCAGCATCTGGGTTACCGGCAACAGTATAATCTTCTTCTTCAGAGGCAATCGCTTTAACCGTCCCCGACTCCAGCAATATATCTTTTAATAACTGATTAGATAATACATCGAGTTTCTTTTGTGTTTCGCCTTGAATGTTTTCATCGAGGGTTGAGCCTAATACGCCCGATAATTCACCTTGACCGACGCGAAATGAAATTTCTTTACATGCCGCTAAAATAGTACGAATTAACGACAAAAGTTCTCTTGAACAGCCATCTTCTAGTAATACTGGTGGGAGTCTACGCATTCTTTTTTCCTGATAACGTGTTAAAACTAATCATAATGTGAGAGAGATTAGTTTAGAGCGCTGAAATTCGTCTTAAATAACTGTATTGTATAAATAACCCCCTATAATGGGGTACCTACATCGCATTTAAAACGCTAATAACAAAGATAAGATTATGCAAAAAATATCACGATTAAGTTACATACTCTTTACTGTGCTGCTCTGTATGATAACCCAAGCGCACGCAGCAATTAAGTCTATTGACGAATTTACTGAAAAAATGAACCATTTCCCTGGTTATTTTTCTTTCTTTTACGATACGCAAAACGGCAATGTGTATTTAAAAGTTGATAAACTTGAGCAACAATTTTTACTACAGCATAGCTTGCCTTATGGCGTTGGCTCTAACGACATAGGTTTAGATAGAGGCCAATTAGGCGGTACCTATTTGGTACAGTTTGAGCGCTTTGGCAACAAGGTGATGTTACGTGCCGTAAATACTTACTACCGTGCAAACACGAGTAATATAGCAGAGCAGCAAAGCGTTAAAGAAGCGTTTGCATCCAGCATTTTGGCGGGTTTTAAAGTTGTCGCTCAAGATGCCAATGCTGCATTAATAGATTACACCCCTTATTTACTGAGTGACGTACATGGCGTAAGCCGTACTTTAGCTGCGCGCAAGCAAGGGCAGTTTAGCCTTGATGAGTCACGCAGTGCGGTATTTATGAATCGCTCTAAAGCATTTTTGAAAAATACTGAACTTGAAGCCATTCTCACCTTTAAAGGGTCCAAACCAGGTAAATATGTTCGCCAAGTGAGTGCTGACCCTTACGCTTTGAGTGTGCACATGCACCATTCACTTATTCAATTGCCTGATGATAATTACACGCCACGAAAATTTAGCCCGCAATCGGGTTATTGGAGTGTGGAGCATAAAAATTATGCAGCAGGGCTCGATGAGTCTATGTATGTGCGTTACATTCCGCGCCATCGTTTAGCAAAAAAAGATCCAAGCCTAGCAGTTAGTGAGCCAGTAGAGCCTATTGTTTATTACTTAGATCCAGGGGTACCTGAACCAGTAAAAACGGCTTTATTAGATGGCGGGCAATGGTGGAATGACGCCTTTAATGCAGCAGGCTATAAAAATGCGTTTGAAGTTAAAGTGTTACCAAGTAATGCTGATCCAATGGATGTGCGCTACAACGTTATTCAATGGGTGCACCGTGCTACCCGAGGCTGGTCGTATGGCAGTTCAATTATAGACCCACGTACAGGCGAAATTATTAAAGGCCATGTGACACTGGGATCGTTGCGAGTGCGTCAAGATATCTTAATTGCTGAATCACTCGCTGCGCCTTATTTAAAAGGCAATGAAGTGGCAACTGCTTTACATGCAATGGCACTTGATCGTATTCGTCAACTCAGTGCTCATGAAATTGGTCATACACTGGGTATTGCGCACAACTTTGCTGCGTCGGTAAATAATCGCGCTTCGGTGATGGATTATCCGCATCCGTTATTGAGCTTTGCAGATAATGGTCAGTTAGATGTATCTCAAGGTTATGCTAAAGGTATGGGCGCATGGGATACGCAAGTGATTAAATATGGCTACAGTGATTTTACCGGCCAAGATGAAAGCGAAGCACTCGCTGCTATTTTACAGCAAAATAAATCGCTAGGTTTGGCGTTTATTTCTGACAGTGATGCCCGTGCAAAAGGTGGAGCGCACCCTACAGCGCATGTTTGGGATAACGGCAGTAACCCAAGTGAAGAATTACTTAGAGTACTTGATGTGCGAGAGCAGGCGCTCGGACAGTTTGGTATTAACAATATAAAAACTGGGGTTGCGCTGTCGCAGTTAGAAGAAAAGCTAGTGCCACTTTACTTGTTCCACCGTTATCAAGTTGAAGCGGTTGCTAAGCTTATTGCGGGCGTTGATTATGACTATGAAATACGCAGTGACGCACCCGTTAAAGGCGCCCAAGTTGTAACTAAAGAGGCTCAGCAACAAGCCGTTAATGCTATTTTAGCCACCCTAAAAGCAACTAATTTAACGCTGCCAGAGTCGATACTTTCTTTGATTGTACCAAAGGCGTATGGCGAGTCTAAATCACGAGAAAGTATAGTGGGTCGTACCGGCTTAACTATGGATGCACTTGCATTGCCTGAAGTGGCAGCGCAGCATAGCCTATCGCTATTACTAAACGCTCAACGATTAAATCGATTAGCGCAGCAACAAGCACGTGATAACCGCTTTTATAGCCTAGATGAGTTACTTAAACAGTTAAACAAGCAGGTGTTTAACGTATCAGCGCCTGCCACCATGACAGGAAAAGTAACACAACGAGTACAGTACCTAACGGCAAAAACCATGGCTGATCTTGTGGCTAACGACGGTTTAAGCCCTGAAGTGCAAGCGCAACTGCATTTCTATTTAAGTAAACTTGCTGATGAGTTTAATCAGCACTCTTTGCTAGGCCACCCTGAAGTGGGTGACAGCGCATTTAAAAACTATTTAGCGTCGCAAATTAATCAGTTTTTAACAACAGGCCAGTGGCCTGATAATTTTAAAGCCCTGCCAATACCACCAGGCTCACCTATTTAATAGTACAAGCCAGAGGATAAAGGCGCTGTGTAAACGTTACGTTTCATGGTGCCTTGTTTTTAGGGTGTTACTTTTGCTTGCATAAAGTTGGTTTTTTGTTAATCTAGCCACCCCCTATTTTAGTCTTTTTGAGGTGTTTATGGCGTTTTTATCTCGTTCGATATTGGCGTTATCAATGGCACTTTTAAGCTCCAATGCAATCGCACAAAAACAATGTGATGTTGAACTTCGTCATGGTTTAATTATTACCGATGATGTGATCCGTATTGTTGATAAAGGCCAAACCAGGGTGCAAATTAACAATAATAATCAACTGTTTATTCGAGGCTACTGGGTCGATTTAAGCACCGATGAAAGCAAAGTGCTAGAACAATTTAGCAATGGTATTCGTCAAACAGTTCCTGAGCTGGTTGATTTAGCGACTGATGGCGTTAACCTAGGACTCAGTGCTATTGAGCATGTTGTTGAGGGCATGTCAGATAAAGAACCCGAAGTGCTAAAAACGCAATTACAATATGTAGAGCGAGCACTCATGGATAAGTTTAAGCGTGGCGATGACTTCTTTTTTATAGCCCCTCAATCGCTTTCCCAAATTGATGATTTTTTTACTAAAGAAATTAGCCAAAAAATACACTCTGCTGTGCATGGCTCTTTGGGTGCTATTTTAATGTCGCTCGGGGATGCGTTTAAATCTCGAGAAGGCAATATAGAAGACCGCATGAACGACATGGGGCAACGCATGGATATCATTACCAAAGAAATCGATAAGTCATTGCAGAAAAAAGCCCACCAATTAGAACTTAAAGCCTCTGAATACTGTGAATGCTTAAATTCTCTAGATATTACTGAGTCTCGTCTGCAAGCCATTGTACCTGGAATGACAGACTTTGATTTAGTACAAATTAAATCGTAAGATCAGGTGTCAAACGCCAGATTTCAAACAGATATTAAGCAAGATTATTAAAGGCAACGAGCAGCGAGCCTAGAGCGGCAGGTGAACAGCCCGAACCTCGTGGCCCGAAGCCATTTCCTAACACTTAAACAACCTTACAGTTTTATCTCTGCGGCAGTTAATGGGCGGTATTCACCTGCAGCCAAATCTTCGCCTAACTTTATACCCGCAATTTGTTCACGATGTAGTTCAACCACTTTGTTATCTACCGCTGCTAGCATGCGTTTCACTTGATGGTACTTCCCCTCAGAAATCGACAAACGTAAACCGTAACTCCCTTCGCGTTCAGCAATAGCAGGGCGAGTTAAATCTTTTTCATTGTGTAACTGCACACCGTCGCGTAGCTGTTGTAGCGCATCGTCGGTAATCGGTTCTTGGGTTTCGACTAGGTAGGTTTTAAACTTATTCTTTTTCGGCGAGGTAATTTTATGTGACCACTCGCCATCATTGGTGATAAGCACTAGGCCAGTGGTGTCTATGTCTAAACGCCCGGCGATGTGAAAGTCGACCATGTTTGGCTCGTCAAGCAAATCAAATACGGTTTTGTGTAACTCATCTGAATTAGCGCACACATAACCTACCGGCTTATTGAGCATAAAGTAGCGTTTACCTAAAAAAACTAATGGCTGATCATGAAATAACACATCATCTTGTTGAGTAACTTGAAAGTCGAATGCTGTGATCACCTCGCCATTAACGCAAGCCACTTGGCTTTTTATTGCTGCGCGGGCTTTTGAGCGCGGTAACTCTGCTAAATGGCTAATAAATTTATCTAAACGGCAAGGAAACTTCATGTTGTTCACATTTTTAGTCGGCTACAATGGCCGCGAGTATAGCGGATAGTGAAATACCATGACAGAGCCCAGCACAGAAATTTTAAGCCTGTACCACCGCAAAGTTTCATCAGGAGAGCTTGATTTTGATGCGGCGCAGCACCAAGCTGTGAGTGCGTTACAGTCTTTAAATGAGCAATTAAATCAACCTACAAGCTGGTGGCAAAAAGCACCCTTAATTAAGGGAATATATTTATATGGCCCGGTTGGTCGGGGTAAATCTATGTTGATGGATTTATTTTATGAAAACTTACCCACAGAGAAAAAGCAGCGCCTGCATTTTCATCATTTTATCGAAAAAGTTCATGCTCAACTAGCTAAGTTACAAGGGGATAAAAATCCGCTGCAAATAATTGCTAAACAGTGGGCTAAAAAAATAAAAGTGCTGTGCTTTGATGAGTTTTTTGTTAGTGATATTGGTGACGCCATGATCATGGCTCGGTTATTTAACGCTTTATTTGAACAAGGCGTGGTGCTAGTAGCAACCTCTAACGCAAAACCGGAGCAGCTTTATTACAACGGTCTGCAACGCGCGCGATTTTTACCAACTATCGATTTAATAAATGCGCATTGTCATGTAATTAACGTAGCGGGGGAGGAAGATCACCGCTTCAGGTACGGCAGAAGTAGTCGTCATTATTTTATTAACTTGCCCCACGCTGAGTTTGAAACTGAGTTTTTATCCGCACACCCTCAAGCAGCGCGTGATAATACAATGACTGTGCATGGCCGAGCTCTGTCCTATTTATTAAGAACTGACGATGCTTTACTGATTGATTTTATGTCATTGTGCTCAGGCCCTCGCAGCGCTAATGATTATATGTTTTTAGCAGAACAGTTTTCGGTGCTATATATTTCGAATGTGCCAATAATGGGAAAAGAGGCAACTGGTAAAGTTATTGTGCATGGTATAGAAGACAGCTATCAGCGCGAAAAGCAGCAGTTAGATGAGCATACTTTCGATGATGAAGCTCGGCGCTTTATTGCCTTAGTCGATGAGTTTTATGATTGCCACAAATTACTGGTTATTAATGCACAGGCCGACATAAACGAGTTGTATCAAGGTAAAAAATTAAGTTTTGAATATGCGCGAACTCAGTCTCGCATTGTTGAAATGCAAAACTGGTAGAGGTAAAAAAGAGGTGCTAGGTATAAGGTTTTAGGCTCATATCAACCTAAAACCTAAAACCTAAAACCTAAAGCTTTTATTTTCTGTATCCATTTGGATTATTTGACTGCCAGCGCCATGTATCTTGCATCATAACATCAATGCCGCGCTCGGCTTGCCAGCCTAGTTCGCTAAGCGCTTTTTCTGGCGCAGCATAACAGGCTGCAATATCACCTGGGCGACGAGGTGAAACCGCATAGGGGATAGCTTGGTCGCTAGCCTTAATAAACGCATTGACCATTTGTAATACTGAATAGCCGTTACCGGTACCAAGGTTATAAACAAGCGCACCGGTTTCTGCGGCTATTTTATCAAGTGCTTTTAAATGCCCTAAGGCTAAATCCACAACATGAATGTAATCGCGCACACCAGTACCATCTACCGTGTCGTAATCATCGCCAAATACAGCAAGCTGCTTTAATTTACCAACCGCAACTTGTGAAATGAAAGGCAGTAAATTATTAGGAATGCCATTAGGGTCTTCACCAATTAGGCCTGACTCATGTGCACCAACAGGATTAAAGTAGCGTAAAATAGCAAACGCAAAGCGCTCATCTGATTTAGCGATATCTTGCAGCATCATTTCAACCATTAGTTTAGAGGTACCATATGGGTTGGTTGTACCGCCAACGGGGAAGTCTTCGCGTATTGGTAAGCTTGCAGGGTCACCATAAACTGTTGCAGATGAGCTAAATACCAATTTAAACACACCCGCGTCACGCATAGCATCAACTAGTGTTAATGTGCCTTGTACGTTATTTTGATAATACGCGATTGGTTTGGCTACTGACTCACCAACCGCTTTTAAACCTGCAAAATGAATTACACTATCGATGGTATGTTTTGCAAATACTGAGTCTAAAAAGGATTTATCTAAAATATCACCTTGATAAAAAGTAATTGCTTTACCGGTTATTTTTTTCACTCTCTCAAGTGACTCTTCAGAGGAGTTACTTAAGTTATCGATAACGATAACGTCGCTGCCTTGCTGTAAAAGTTCTAAAACGGTGTGTGAGCCAATGTAGCCTGCGCCACCGGTTACTAAAATTGCCATGAATGCTCCTTGGAAACCCCTGTTCAATTACCCTAATTTCACCATAAATAATGAGTTTTTACATGTATTATTTTATTTGCTTTGTAATAGTATGATCGTAAACCGTACTTTCGATTACATTTTGTGCAATTTTAATAACACCTCAGCGTAAAGATTAAGTTATAGTTCATATGTAATTGCTAAAGTGTTGTATAGCGATTTGTAAAATATTCATTTGATCAAAATACTCGTTGGAGAAACGTATGAACTTAGTTAAAAAAATAGCAATGTTGATGTGTATTGCACTACCGAGTGTTGTTTGCGCGGGTGAGGCTCAAGTGAAATGGCATGACTTTAATGATTATCGCGATGTACGCCCATCAAACCAAGCTAAAGGCTCGTACCATAAGCAAATAGCCAAAAGTATTGATGAACACTTTGCAAAGCTCAGCGAGCAACTTCCTAAAAATTACAGTTTAAAAATTGAAGTCACCGATTTAGATTTAGCCGGAGACGTACGCTATGGCGGTGTTAACGAAATCCGAGTGGTAAAACCTATTCACTTTCCACGCATTGAATTTAATTATGTGCTCAATGATGAAAATGGCGTTGTCGCACAAGAAGATAACGTAAATTTAAAAGATATGGGTTTTATGGATAAAATTAAAATGGGTCGAGATGAAGCATTTTACTACGAAAAACGCTTATTAACAGAGTGGTTTGGTGAACAAATTTTACCGCGAATTAAGTAACATAGCGCAAAACATCTGTTTAACAGATGTTTTGCGTAGTAAGCCCAGAGTGCTTACTTAAAGGTCGCTAACAAGGTTAGTAAGTTTTGTAGTTTAATTACTGCTTGTTTTAGCTTTTCTTCGTCTAAACCGTCGCTCGATAAGCTTTCTACATCAGCGGCAACGTCTAAAACGTAAGGCTTAAAGCGTTTAGCTTCAAAGCTAAACCCAGCGTCCTCGGCAAATAAGGCTTTAAATTTTCCGTGGCCTTGCTGTTGTAACTCATCGAGTTTTTTATCAGCATCAAGCGCCTGACGGTAAACAATTTTTAAGTTGGCGTTGAGTTGTTCAATTATAGAATCCATGGTTTTCCTAAAGCTTAGTGCAATGTTGCCGATAAATACTTAAGTGGGTTGGTAAAGTAATTTACCAATTCAACGACTATAATACGTGTATTACATTTAAATGTCAGGTGTGAGTTATGAATATATCAGGTGGAAATCTACCTACAATCCCTGGTGCAGGCCAAGGCGCAGAGGTTTTAACTGCTGCTTTATCTAAAAAGCAACAGCAAGCTGATGGCGCCGCTGCACTTGCGCTTATTGAAGGTGCTACACAAACCTCAAGTGCACAAACACCGGCTAAGTCGGTTACTGCAACACTTGGGAATAATGTAAACGTTTATGTTTAAACCAATTTGAGGTCGATAGGGGTTTTACTTTTTTGGCCCCCTATTTCTCTTACTAGTTTAGGCACTAAAAATCCTGGCAGGGCCTCTAAAAGCTCTGCCATTATTTTTATGGCTTGTGCCTCATCTATATCAAAATGACTTGCGCCTTCTACCTTATCTAGTAAGTGTAAGTAATAAGGCAATACATTTGCATCAAACAACGCTTCACTTAAGTTTATTTGCGCATCAACTGTATCGTTAACATCCTTTAAAATAACCGCCTGATTTAATAACAGTACATTGGCTTGTTTTAGCATGTTCATGGCGTTTTTAAAGTCACTATCTATTTCGTTGGCATGGTTAATATGATTCACGAATATAACTTTTAGTGGTGACTTTGCTAATCTTTCACATAATTGTTCAGTAATGCGTGCAGGGATCACAACGGGTAAGCGGCTGTGTATGCGCATTCGTTTTATTTGTGGTATTTGCTCAAGCTCATCTAAAAACCAACTAATAGCATCGTCTTTGGCCATTAGTGGATCGCCACCACTTAAAATCACTTCGTTAATATTTTTATCAGCTTTTATATAGCTCAATGCATCAATAAGGCTGCGTTTATTTAACTGGTTTTCTTGATAAGGAAAATGGCGTCTAAAGCAGTAGCGGCAATTTACCGCACAACCAGTTTTAAACATGACTAAAACACGCGACTTATATTTATGTAATAGACCTGGTTGATTGTTATCTTGCTCAAGTAGCGGATCTTTATTAAACCCCGACTTAGTTAAAAATTCTTGATGGCGAGGCATAACTTGCAGCAATAAAGGATCATTTGCATCGCCGTGACGAATTTTTTTATAAAAGGCAATGGCACACGAACAGGAAACAAGCTACGAGCTTTTATGTCGTTTTCATGGACTTGGATCGATAAACCAACCATTTCTAACAGCACTTTTGGGCAGGTAACTACATTTGCTAATTCTTTTTGCCAGTTTTTATGCAAATTTGCTTCATTTCTTTGTATCATTGGCACGTAGATTACTCGAAAAATATAAATAGAGGAAACGATGGCGAATTATAGCACCAACGAGTTCAAGGGCGGCCTAAAAATTATGATGGACGGCGAACCTTGCAGTATCTTAGAAAATGAAATGGTAAAACCGGGTAAAGGCCAAGCGTTTAACCGTGTTCGTATCCGTAAGCTTATCTCTGGCAAGGTACTTGAAAAAACCTTTAAATCGGGTGAATCGGTTGAAGGTGCTGATGTAATGGATACCGATTTAGCGTACCTATACACAGACGGTGAATTTTGGCATTTCATGAACAATGAAACATTTGAACAAATCGCTGCTGACGAAAAAGCACTGGGCGATGCTGGCAAATGGTTAGTTGAAAACGATGTATGTACTATTACATTATGGAACGGCAGCCCAATTGCTGTAACTCCACCAAACTTTGTTGAGCTTGAGATCACTGAAACTGATCCGGGCCTTAAAGGTGATACAGCGGGCACGGGTGGTAAACCAGCAACGCTTAGCACAGGTGCTGTAGTACGTGTTCCATTATTCGTTCAAATTGGCGAAGTAATTAAAGTAGATACTCGTAATGGTGAATACGTGAGCCGTGTTAAGTAAGCAGCAACGCGTCTTATTAATTAAATCCCGGCTTAAGCTGGGATTTTTTTGGAGAAAATATGTCAGCAGATCTTTGGAAGCCGAGTGCCAGCATAGAAATACTTAAGCAACGCGCAGCAATTATGCGCAGCATTCGGGAATTCTTTTATGAGCGTAATGTAATGGAAGTCGAAACACCGAGTTTAAGTGCTGCCAGTGTAACCGATGTACATTTAGCCAGCTTTAATACTACATTTGTAGGCCCGGGTCATGCTGGTGGGCTTCCTCTGTTTTTGCAAACATCTCCAGAGTTTGCGATGAAACGCTTGTTAGCGGCCGGCTCAGGCGCTATTTTTCAGCTTTGTAAGGCATTTAGAAATGAAGAAGCGGGTAGTCATCATAATCCTGAATTTACTATGCTTGAATGGTATCGTCCTGGGTTTGACGAATTTACTTTGATGGACGAAATCGATGAGCTGATGCAGCTTATTCTTGAGGTTGATCCTGCAGAGCGGATTACCTACCAACAGGCGTTTGAACGCGCGCTAGGGCTCGATCCATTAACTGCCTCTATCACGCAGTTACAACAACTCGCATGCGATCATGGCTTTGCTGATATTGCTAAAAACGAGACTCATAAAGATACCTTGCTGCAATTATTATTTTGTATGAAAGTAGAGCCGACTATTGGCCAAGAAATTCCCTGTTTTGTGTATCACTTTCCAGCATCACAAGCGGCACTGGCACAAATTTGTGAGCACGATCAGCGAGTAGCAGGGCGCTTTGAGTTGTATTATAAAAATATGGAGCTGGCTAACGGCTTTAATGAACTCACTAATGCTAAAGAACAAGCAAAAAGGTTTAACGAAGACAACGCCTACCGTGCCGCCAATGGCTTAAAGCAAGTCCCTATGGATACGCGTTTAATTTCAGCATTGGAACATGGTTTAGAGCAATGCGCGGGGGTTGCATTAGGGATTGATAGACTCGTGATGTTAGCAACCAATAATCGAAAAATAAAAGAGGTGATTGCGTTTGATGTGGCCAGAGCTTAGGTGAATTATCGCTTCGGGTTGCCGGCGACGAGCTTCGGGCGGCGGGATTCGAGCTGATGTGCGTTCCCCGCCAAAACCTGAAAGCTACATTTTTAACTGTACTTTGCTTTAACCATTTGGATTGCGTGCGCTGCAGCAAGCTACTCGCCTACACAAAACTAATACACCGCGTTTGCATTAAACGCGGTGTTTTTTAAATCCCTAACTGACAACTGGTAGCTGTATTACAAGTTGAGTGTAAACGTAACGCCGGCCACACGTGGCTCACCTAGTTGAATATAAGTTTGGCTTGTATAACCATCTAACGGGTTGTTACCAAATTCAAAACCGCGAGTTGGAACGGTTTCATCAAACACATTACGTGCCCATGCACGAACTGCCCAGCTTTCAGCCTCGTAACCAAGGCTTGCATTCACTAAGTTTGTATTTGGAGCTTGTGCATTATGGCTGTCTGAGAAGTAATAATCATCTTTACCTTCAACACCTAACATAGCATATAGCTCATCAGTAACATTGTAGCGCGCACTAAATGCGTATTGATATTTAGGCGCTTGTGCTTGCTCGCGGCCATCTTGGTTTAAGCCCGATTTAGTTACAAAGTCGTTGATTTTCGTATCTAAATAGCCAGCACTACCACTAATGAGTAAATTATCAGTAAGTAAGTAGCTACCTTCAATTTCAAGGCCGTAGTTGCTGCCAGAGCTGGCATTGGCGACATAACCTGTAAATTGTTGATCTGATACTTGCCACGACTTTAATTGAATATTATCGCGGTGCATATAAAAAGCAGCTAAACGCAGAGTAAACTTGTCATCTAGCGATGAGCCTTTAACACCAAACTCACCACTCCATAAGTACTCTGGGTCAAAGCTGGTATGCTGTTTGAAAAAATCAGCATCTAAGCTTAAACCTTCATCTTTTGCTTTTGCTAGCGCTTCTGAATTAATACCACCAGCTTTGTAACCGCGGGTGATACTGGTGTAAATCATGGTACGGTCAATAACTTGGTATTCAAGTGCAATTTTACCACCGAGCATAATATCATCAGTTTCTTCAATAAAGCCGTTACTATCGGTGTAATCACCTTGATATTGCTCAACTCGTAAACCAGTAATAAGCGTAGTTTTTGGGCCTATTGATGTGGCTAATTGGCCATAAGCTGCAATGTTATTAGTTTCATAGGTTGAAGCAAACGGATTGGCTAACCACGTATATTGACGCTCTAAATCCACATCACGATTTTGATAGTAAATACCCGCAACCCAGTTACCTGCTTTACCAGTAAATTGCAGATCGAGTGCTTGATCATCACGATCGCGGCTATAAATATCTGTTGAACTATAACCATAAGGATGTAAACCGGCGGCACATAATTGCGGCTTATTAGTATCGTTACACACCCAATCTTCATCAAAACTATAAAAAAGTTCTGTATCAATAGCTGAAAGGTTTAAGCTCACATCAAAGGCATCAAAACCAGTGTAAGTATTATTCAGGCCAATAGCATAACTTTGTTGATTATCTTCGCCTGGTTGATCAGCAAGGCTGTTGCGAGAATTATCAAGAGTAAATGCATCGTAACCGTTATTAATATCAATATAATGCAGGTTAAGTTCTGAATTTAAATGAGCTGTAAGCTGGCTGTTTAATTTAAAGCGTGCAACTTGCTCATCCTGATCTTGAGTGGGTTTATCTAAATAAAGGTTGTCTACGTAGCCGTCAGACTTTCTACGAAAGTAGCTAACGCGGGCACTGGTGTCATCTGTTAAACCTGTACTAGCAGCAAGGCCTGCTTCGTGGCTGTTATAAGTGCCGGCACCTAAATGTAACTTTAAGCTAGGATCGCTGGTTGCACTAGCTGATTGCATTTGGATCATGCCCGCCATACCATCTGCACCAAAACGTGTACCTTGAGGACCGCGGTAAATTTCTACTTGGTCAATATCAAACAATAATGAACTGCCACCTAAGCCCGAATAATTAATACCGTCAATTACTAAGCCCACAGATGGGTTTATCGGGTCAACAAACTGCGAGCGTAAACCGACACCGCGAATTTGAATATAACGTCCGCGAGACGCACCAGCAGCAAAGTTTACATTGGCAGCACTGGCTAACATTTCGTCTAAATACGTTGCACCACGTTGATTCATTTCATTTTCAGAAAATAAGCTGGCACTGGCGCTTAATGTTTGAATGCTTTCTTGCTGAAAGTCACCGGTAACAATGATTTTCTCTAGTTCGGTGTCATCTGCGTTAGCATAGATAGGTGCTGCGAACAGGGGTAATAACGTGGCTGTAATTAAAGACAAACGTAGGTTCATTAGGTTACTTAACTCCATTTTAGGGACTCGTATGGTAGCAATTATTTCAACACTTGTGCTATAAACGCGACAATTATACGTTAAATAATTGGGATTACTAATTATGGCCTTTAAATTAGACTTTAAGGTGCGCGACTACGAATGTGACTTACAAGGTATTGTAAATAACAGTGTTTATTTTAATTATCTTGAGCACGCTCGCCACGAGTTTTTATACGCACACGGCGTTGATTTTGCACAGCTTGCAAAAGATAAAATTAACTTAGTGGTGATGCGCAGTGAAATGGATTACAAACATTCCCTATTGCCTGGAGATGAGTTTTATGTGGCGGTAGAGCCTGTGCGTATTAGTCGTCTTAAGTTTGCATTTAAACAAACGGTAGTGCGTAAACAAGATGAAAAAGTGATGCTCAATGCCTTAGTTATTGGTACATCAGTTAATGAAAGAGGTCGTCCATTTTTACCACCACAGATAGATAACTTATTCCAAGCGGTTGCATAGTTTTAAATAGCATGAATTTTAAACAAAAATTTACATTTAAAATATGCATTTTTAACGGATAAACCTGACAAATATTGATACTATTACATTAATTAGACACTAAGTTTGTAATAACATGAAATTAGCAGCAATACCGATGCTTATAATCGGTTTATGTGTTGGTTGCGCATCAACAGGGACAGTTACCACTGAGCAGCTAAAATATACACAATGGCAATTATCAAAGGTTGATGATTTGGCCATTCCCGCGTCCTTTAAAGCATCAATGAGCTTTATCGATGCGCTACAAATAAACGGCTTTACCGGATGTAATAAGTTCTTTGGTGAAGGCTCACTTGAAGATAGTAGCTTGAGCGTAAGTAAATTAGGTATGACACGTAAGTCATGTGGCCCTGAATTGGATGAGTTTGAGCAACAGTTTTTACAAGCTCTGCAGCAAGGTGCTGTGCTTAATATGCAAGACCAAACATTGGTAATGCAAGCTGAACAAAAATTTGTGTTTATCCCAAAATAATTTTTGAGTTTTGAAAAACAGCCCCTTGCAGGGAATTTTCAACTGGCGTACACTCATCGCAGATTTGATCAAAACTTATCAAATCAACGAACAATTCAAATACTTGTCGGAGTGCCTAAGTTTTATTTAGGCTGAGATCGCGAAAGCGGGATCCGTGAACCTGATCAGGTTAATACCTGCGTAGGGAACAAGCTGCCTAACTAGGACGCTTGTGCGTCTTTTTTTATGCGCACAAAAAAGCAACCTCCATTTTAGGCCGCAAAGTCGCATAAAGCTACTTTACGATCTTTCTCTATTCCTCAGCGGAATATCTGACAAGACAACCCTTTAGCAATGAGGTAAGTCATGTCAAATACAACAAATAAAGCCACCCGTCGCGAAACTCGTGCGGCCGCATCAGATTATATTTATAACTTAACCGGTCAGCCGTTTCCAAGCTCTCATAAAGTATACGTTGCAGGTAGCCAGCAAGGCGTACGTGTGGGTATGCGTGAAATCACATTGAGCGATACTTTTATTGGTGGTGATGAGCAAAACCCAGTGTATGAGCCAAATGCACCACTGCGTGTTTACGATACATCAGGCCCGTATACCGACCCTGAGTTTAAATTAGATGTACGTAAGGGGCTTAATAAATACCGTGAACAATGGATTGAGAGCCGTAATGATACCGAAATACTCGAGTCGGTAACCTCACAGTTTGCACAGCAGCGTATGGCTGATGATGGGCTAGATCATATTCGCTTTGAACATTTACCAAAAATACGCCGTGCTAAAGCGGGTAAAAATGTCACGCAAATGCATTATGCTCGCCAAGGAATAGTCACCCCAGAAATGGAATATGTAGCGATACGTGAAAACATGGGGCGTGCGCAAATACGTGAAGAGTTACTAGCTGCGCAGCATAAAGGGGAGTCGTTTGGCGCGAGTATTCCTGAGTTTATTACTCCTGAATTTGTTCGCGATGAAATTGCTCGTGGACGCGCTATTTTACCTAACAATATTAATCACCCAGAAACCGAGCCTATGATTGTTGGTCGTAACTTTTTAGTTAAAGTTAACGCCAATATAGGTAATTCATCAGTGGGTTCATCTATCGAAGAAGAAGTTGAAAAAATGGTGTGGTCAACCCGTTGGGGTGCCGATACTGTAATGGATTTATCAACAGGGCGTTACATTCACGAAACCCGTGAATGGCTGGTACGTAATTCGCCAGTGCCTATTGGTACTGTTCCAATTTACCAAGCACTTGAAAAAGTCAATGGCGTAGCAGAAGACCTAACTTGGGAAATATTTCGCGACACCCTGATTGAACAAGCAGAGCAAGGCGTTGATTACTTTACTATTCATGCTGGTGTACTGCTACGTTATGTGCCAATGACAGCAAAGCGCGTAACCGGTATTGTGTCACGTGGTGGTTCAATTATGGCTAAATGGTGTTTAGCGCACCACAAAGAAAACTTCTTATACACTCACTTTGAAGATATTTGTGAAATTTTAAAGCAATACGATGTGTGTTTTTCACTCGGTGATGGTTTACGTCCGGGCTCAATTGCCGATGCGAACGACGAGGCACAATTTAGTGAACTTCGCACCTTAGGAGAGCTGACAAAAATTGCATGGAAGCACGATGTACAAGTGTTTATTGAAGGCCCAGGACACGTGCCTATGCATATGATCAAAGCGAATATGGATGAGCAACTTAAACATTGCGACGAAGCCCCGTTTTATACTTTAGGTCCACTGACCACCGATATTGCCCCAGGGTATGATCATATAACCTCAGGGATTGGTGCTGCGCAGATTGCTTGGTATGGCTGTGCGATGTTGTGTTACGTAACACCTAAAGAGCACTTAGGGTTACCTAATAAAGAAGATGTAAAAGAAGGTCTTATTACTTACAAAATTGCCGCTCATGCGGCCGATTTAGCTAAAGGTCACCCAGGCGCACAAGAGCGAGATAACGCGCTATCAAAAGCGCGCTTTGAGTTTCGATGGCATGACCAATTTAATATTGGTTTAGACCCTGTTCGCGCCCGTGAATATCATGATGAAACACTGCCGCAAGAATCAGGAAAAGTTGCGCATTTTTGTTCTATGTGCGGCCCTAAATTTTGTTCCATGAAAATAACCCAAGAAGTACGCGACTACGCCAAAGATCTACAAGCACGCGGTATTGACCCTAATAACGTGGGCGATGCCATTGAAATAAAAATGGTTGATGTAGAAGCCGAGATGAAAGCTAAATCTGAAGAGTTTAAGCAAACAGGCTCAGAGATTTACCACAAAGCAATATAAATAGGTTGCGGGTTGCAGGTTGGGAGCATCGAGTAGCGAAATGTTTATCTTAGCATCTTGTTGCTCGAAGCCAGAGGCTTGCAGCTCGTAGCTAAATGTAGGAGTGCTTATGTTTTATGATATTGCTGTGGTGGGCTTTGGTTTAGCGGGGCGGTTGGCAGCGCTTGAGTTAAGTAAGCAGCATCGTGTTACCGTATTTGAAGTCGATGATGAACATACTCAGAACAGTGCCGGCAAAGTGGCCGCGGCGATGCTGGCACCCCTAGCTGAGTCTGTTATGTGCGAACGTGAATTGGCTTTAATGGGAGTGGATTCTATTGCTCGTTGGCCTGCTATTTTAGATCAATTAAATAGTGAGGTGTTTTTTCAACAACAAGGCACCCTAGTGGTTGCTCACCCGCAGGATAAAGGCGACTTACAAAGTTTTGCGCAGCGAATAAAGCCGTTACTAAATTTTAGTGCTGAAGCAGTCAATGCGCAGCAAATTGAGCAACTAGAACCTGAGCTGGCTGGTCGATTTAGCCAAGGCCTATTTTTGCCCGGTGAAGCACAAATAGATAACCAAGCCTTTTACAAAGCCAGCTTTAGATTGCTTAATAAGCGCAAAGTAAAGTTTGTGTTTAATCAGCGCGCCAGCATCTTTGAAAACAAAGTGAATAATCGAGAGTTTGATTACATTATTGATTGTCGAGGGCTTGGAGCCAAACAAGATCGGCCACTTAGAGGGGTGCGCGGGGAAGTGGCAAGGCTCTATGCTCCCGAGGTTAATTTATCTCGGCCAGTGAGGTTAATGCATCCGCGTTATCCTATTTATATAGCACCTAAGCCGAATCATGAATATGTGATTGGTGCCACCGAAATTGAGTCTCAAGATAACGGAGCGGCAACGGTGCGTTCAACGTTGGAGTTACTTTCAGCCGCTTATACAGTGCACAGCGGTTTTGCCGAGGCTCGACTGTTAAATATTCAAACCGGGCTTCGCCCTGCGTATAGCGATAACTGCCCGCAAGTTACACAATTGGGGCAGGTAATTAGTATTAATGGATTATACCGCCATGGCTACATGCTCGCGCCGAGTTTAGTTGCTGATGCTGTTGCCAGAATAGAGTGAGGAATGATGGACATAATAATTAATGGTAAAGCGCTCACCCTAACAAGTAGCGAACTAAAACCGTGTTTAATTGAGTATGGTGCTAAAGCGCCGTTTGCAGTGGCCATTAATGGCCAGTTTATACCTCAAGAACAACATGCTAACTACACACTCAATGATGGCGATTACATTGATGTGTTATCTCCGATTCAAGGAGGGTAACCATTATGTTACCTCCCGATAATATCACTATTTATGGTGAGCAATTTTCAAGCAGATTACTGATTGGTTCTGCACTTTACCCATCGCCCGCGACGATGACAAAAGCAATTAATGCTTCAGGAGCGGATATTGTTACAGTGTCTCTACGTCGCCAGCAAAGTGCAGCCGCAGGAGATGATTTTTGGCAACTTATAAAGAATACAGGGCTCAAAGTTTTACCTAACACTGCAGGATGCCACAGTGTTAAAGAGGCCATTAATTTAGCTAAAATGTGCCGAGAAGTATTTGCAACCGATTGGATTAAGCTGGAATTAATTGGCGATGACTATAACTTACAACCAGATCCTTTTGCTCTGCTTGAAGCCACTGAAATTCTAATTAAAGATGGATTCAAAGTACTGCCTTACTGCACCGATGATTTAGTGCTTTGCCAACGGTTAGATGAATTAGGCTGCGAGGTGCTGATGCCATGGGGAGCGCCAATTGGTACCGGTAAGGGATTATTAAATAGTTATAACTTAAAGGCGATACGGGAGCGTTTACCTAACAGCACATTAATTGTTGATGCTGGGTTAGGTTTACCATCGCATGCCTGCCAAGCCTTAGAATTAGGGTATGATGCGGTATTATTAAATTCAGCCATAGCGGGCGCGGGTTGCCCCATTACTATGGGACGTGCATTTAAAGCAGCGGTTGAAGCAGGGCGCTTTGCTTATAACGCCAAAGCGATGCCTGAAAAAGATGTTGCGGCCCCATCAACCCCCACCATGGGTATGCCATTTTGGCATCAAACGTAAAAAATTAGGAAGTAGGTCATTATGAACAATGTAGTATGGACGGTTGCGGGCTCAGACTCCGGCGGTGGCGCTGGTATTCAAGCTGATATTAAAGCAATGCAAAGCTTTGGTGTGCACGGTTGTACTGCGATTACCGCACTAACAGCACAAAACAGTTTAGGCGTTGAGGCGATTAATGCTGTCTCGACCGATGTGATTGAGTCGCAGTTGTTGGCACTCGAAAAAGACATGAAAGCCAAAGTAATTAAAATTGGCATGTTAGCTAATGTGCAGCAAATTCAATTGATCAGTGAGCATATTAGCCATTACAAAGCGAAGTGGCCAACCCCGCCGGTGATTGTGTATGACCCGGTGGCTATTGCCTCAAGCGGTGATTTACTCACAGAAGAAGACACTGTAAGCGCGATTAAAGAATGCCTATTACCGCTGGTGGATATCATTACCCCAAATACCCATGAAACCCAGTTATTAACAGGTGTGTATTTAATTGGCCCCGCAGCAATTAAAGAAGCAGCAAGCAAACTAATGGCATGGGGTGCCAAAGCGGTGGTTATTAAAGGCGGGCATTGGGATTACCCAAGTGGTTACTGTATTGATTACTGCTCACAAGGTAGTGAAGAGTACTGGCTAGGTAATGAAAAAATTCAGGTTCCGCACAATCATGGCACTGGCTGTAGTATGGCGTCTGTTATTGCTGCATGCCTTGCAAAGGACTATCCGTTAAAAGATGCATTTATTTTAGCTAAGGCCTATATTAACCAAGGTTTGAAGCAATCAGTTCGCTATGGCGAGGGGATCGGCCCTGTTGCACAAACATCGTTTCCGACTGACTTAGCGCATTACCCTCAAGTGATTGAAGCGGGTAGCTGGTTGGGTGATGAACTAGATTTTGATGTACCACAAGATTTTAATATGGCAGCTGACTTTGCTGCGTGTGAAAGCAAAACGCTTGGCGCTTATGCGGTAGTCGATAGCATCGAGTGGCTAGAAAAATGCCTACAAAATGGCATTAAAACAGCGCAGCTAAGGGTTAAAGACAAAAGCGAAGATGAGCTTGAACAATTAGTCGCAAGCGCGGTCGCTTTGGGTCAGCAATACAATGCGCATGTGTTTATTAATGATTACTGGCAGCTGGCAATCAAACATGGCGCCTATGGTGTGCATTTAGGACAAGAAGACTTAGAGAGCGCAAATTTAGCGGCCATAAAAGAAGCTGGCCTGCGACTTGGGCTTTCTACCCATGGCTTTTATGAAATGCTTCGGGCGCATAATTACCGCCCAAGCTACATGGCCTTTGGCGCGATTTACCCTACCACCACCAAAGATATGACAGGCCAGATACAAGGGCTTGAAAAACTAACTCGATTTGTGCCATTAATGCAAAGCTATCCTACAGTGGCTATTGGTGGAATTGATTTAAATAGGGCGCAAGAGGTTGCTAAAACAGGCGTGGGCAGTGTAGCTGTGGTACGTGCTATTACCGAGGCTGATGATTATGTAGAGGCAATTAATACTTTAAAATCGGTGATAAATGATAATGCCTGCTAATATGCAAACGCAGCAACTGAGTGACAAAGAAACTCTACGTTATAGCCGCCACTTATTATTAAAAGAGGTGGGGCTTGAGGGGCAGTTAACACTTAAAGCGGCAACCGTTGCTGTGGTAGGTGCAGGTGGGCTAGGAAGTCCTGCGCTACTTTATTTAGCAGCGGCAGGCATTGGCACACTAATATTAATTGATGACGATGCCGTTGAACTCTCTAATTTACAGCGGCAAATACTATACAAAGTGAATCACTTAGGGCAGCAAAAAGTAAATGCAGCAGGAAAGGTGCTTGCGAGCCTTAATAATCAAATAAACATAGTGACTCACTCGCAAAAGTTGAGCGATGCTAACAGTGATGCACTATTAAATAACGCCGATATTGTACTTGATTGCTCTGATAACTTTGCGACTCGTTACACCGTCAATCGTTTTTGCGTAAACAACAAAATACCATTAATTTCTGCAGCAGCGCTAGCAACTCAAGGGCAATTAATGGGCTTTGACTTTAGGCAAACAGATAGCCCTTGCTATGGCTGCGTATTTCCACAAAGTGATGCTAACCCTGTTGTTAATTGCGACAATGCGGGCGTTATTAGTCCCTTACTTGGGGTAATTGGTTCTATGCAGGCACAGCTAACTCTTAATATGTTGTTAGGTCATTTGGGTGGGAATGTGTTTATAACCTTTGACGCATTAAGCTTAAAGCAACAGCATTTTAAGATGGCTAAAAATTTAGCGTGTAGAGAGTGTAGCAGTATGAGTAAAGAGCAGCTTCGCTGTTAACGTAAGCAAGCTCTTCGTCTACAAAAAAACACCGCGTTCAATACAATAAACGCGGTGCTTTTTAATTTCGGCCTGACAACTGACACTATTTATTAATCATCAATTTTTGCAAACGCAGTGCCTAAACGGGTGACTGTTTCAGGGCGTTGATCATCAAAAATATCGGCTTTATCTGCACCCCATGCAAGCACAACTGTTGAGCCTAATTTAAAGCGACCCATTTCTTCCCCTTTCTTAAGGGTGATCGCGTTTTCGCCTTTAGTTGGGTAGTTCCAGCTAAACACATCACTGCCAGCTGGTGGAGTGACTGTGCCAGCCCAAATAGTTTCTATGCTAGCAACAATGGTTGCGCCTACAAGGACCATAGCAAGCGGGCCAATTTCAGTTTCAAAAATAGCTACTACACGCTCGTTACGGGCAAATAAGTTCGGTACGTTTTGTGCGGTAAGAGGATTTACCGAAAATAAATCGCCCGGTACATAAATCATTTTGCTTAGCGTACCATCAATTGGCATGTGAATACGGTGGTAATCTTTTGGTGCCAAGTAAATAGTTGCAAATTTACCACCTAAAAACGGTGTTGTGTCGTCTTCTGAGCCACCTAACAACGCTTGTAAGCTGTAATCATGGCCTTTAGCTTGGATTAGTTGGCCGTCAACAATATCGCCAAGTTGGCTGATTGCGCCGTCAACAGGATGAATAATAATATCGTCATCTTCAACCATAGGACGAGCACCGTCCTTTAACGGACGGGTAAAAAATTCATTAAAGGTTTTATAGTGAGCTGGATCAGAATATTTAGCCTCACTCATATTTATTTTGTATTGTTTAATAAATAATTTAATTAGCGTTGTTGTTAATGCGCCCGCTTTTGCAGCTGCAAGCTTACCTACTACACGAGAAATAAAGTGCTTTGGCATAGCATATTGCATGGCGATTTTAAATTTATCTAAACTCACAGGTTTTTCCCTAATTATACACGAGGCGCACGCGCGCCGGCACGGCCATCGGCCATGGTTTCTAAAATACGGTGATAGCTTTCAAAGCGTAACTTTGAGATATCGCCATCAGCGACTGCTTGCTGAATTATACAGCCTGGATCGTTTAAGTGTTTACAGTCTCTAAAACGGCATCCACCTATAAACTCTCTAAATTCTTTAAAACACCAAGTGACTCGTTCAACATCTAAATGCCATAAACCAAACTCACGAATACCCGGAGAATCAATTAAGTTACCGCCACTTGGTAAATGATGCAGACGCGATACTGTGGTGGTGTGCTGGCCTAGACCGCTGTTTTCAGACACTTCTTTAGTCAAAATTTCAGCATCCGGCAGCACAGTGTTAACTAAAGTAGATTTCCCCACACCACTTTGGCCAACAAAAATATTGTTTTTGCCTACAAGTACTTCTTTTAATTCATTAATGCCTTCGCCGGTTATATTACTAACTAGCAGCACCTGGTAATTAAGTTTACGATAAATATCAAGTATTTGTTGTATGTCGTTTAAACCAGCTTCATCAATTAAATCAATTTTATTAAGCACCAAAATCGGCTCAATGCCCATGTCTTCGCAGGCAATTAAATAGCGGTCGATAATGCTTGGTGTAAACTCTGGCAGTACCGCTGAAACCATTAAAATTTGATCTATATTAGCGGCAATCACTTTTACACCGTCGTAAAAATCAGGGCGCGTTAACTGTGAACGCCGCTCTTGAGTTGCTTCAATAACACCCGCTAAATCGCCTTCACTTACTTTTGCACGACGAAATAATACCTCATCGCCACATACTAAATTTGATACGGTACGGCGAATATTACAGCGAAGAACATCGCCATTTTGCGTTTCTACGTCGGCATGTTGCCCAAAGCGGCTAATGACAATCGCATTTTCCACTTGACCTAAATTATCTGTTTGCCACTCTTGCGCGCCGACTTTTGCCGGTTTTTTATCGGCATTCGATAAACGCTTTTGATGATTGGCCTTGATCCTACGGGATTGGCCTTTACTTAATTTTTTCTGTTTTGCCACTTGAGGCCTATAACCTGAGTTAAATGCCGAGTTTGCCAAAAAAAGCTTTAGCTCGACGATTGATGCTAATATGATATATCGAAATGCGTTGGATCTAAAGAAAAGCACCGTTTAAGGTAATTATGACTATTAATAAATCAAATTTAATTTGGCTCGATCTGGAAATGACCGGACTTGAACCAGAGACTGACAAAATACTTGAAATTGCAACTGTTGTCACTGACGCTGATCTGAATATATTAGCCGAAGGCCCAACGATTGCCATTCATCAAAGTGATGAACTACTTGATGGCATGGATGAGTGGTGTACAACTCAGCATGGCAAATCTGGACTAACGGCACGCTGTAAAGCAAGTACGTTTAATGAAGCTTATGCCGTGGAACAAACCCTCGCGTTTTTAAAGCAATGGGTGCCAGCGGGTGCTTCACCTATGTGTGGTAACTCGATAGGCCAAGACCGTCGCTTTATGAATAAGTATATGCGCGAGCTTGAAGACTTTTTTCATTACCGTAATTTAGATGTCAGTACCATTAAAGAACTTGCTCGTCGTTGGAAACCAGATGTGTTGGCTCAAGTGAATAAAAAAGGGTCGCATTTAGCGTTAGACGACATTAAAGATTCGATTATGGAATTAAAGGTTTACCGAGAAAAGTTTTTTAATTTATAAAAAATACTTGCAAAGCCCCCTAATTATTGTAGAATCCTGCCCCGCTCAAGACGATAACCCCCGCGGGGTTAGTGTGTTTGGGCTTTGACTTTTTGAATGCGGCACTAGCTCAGTTGCCAGAATGTAGGACGCGACATGTCGCGCACCAACGGACAAATTACTGACTATTTTGAATGCGGCACTAGCTCAGTTGGTAGAGCGCGACCTTGCCAAGGTCGAGGTCACGAGTTCGAGCCTCGTGTGCCGCTCCAATTTCTCACCAAAGAAATTGCAGCACAAGACAAAAAAGTTAAAGTTGATATAATGCGGCACTAGCTCAGTTGCCAGAATGTAGGACGCGATCCGTCGCGCACCAACGGACAAATTACTGACTATTTTGAATGCGGCACTAGCTCAGTTGCCAGAATGTAGGACGCGACCCGTCGCGCACCAACGGACAAATTACTGACTATTTTGAATGCGGCACTAGCTCAGTTGGTAGAGCGCGACCTTGCCAAGGTCGAGGTCACGAGTTCGAGCCTCGTGTGCCGCTCCAATTTCTCACCAAAAGAAATTGTAGTAAAATTAGAATACAATATTAAATGCGGTACTAGCTCAGTTGCCAGAATGTTGAACGCGACCCGTCGCGCACCAACGGACAAATTACTGACTACTTTAAATGCGGTACTAGCTCAGTTGGTAGAGCGCGACCTTGCCAAGGTCGAGGTCACGAGTTCGAGCCTCGTGTACCGCTCCAATCTTATTTACTTTCCAAATATTTATTCTTAAAAAGCAAACAACAATCCAGACGTGAATCATTATAAATTTAATTTATATAATCTTTTTTATTAGATTTGAAGTACTCAATGGATGCGAACGATGTGTGTTGTAAAACCTAAAACCTAAAACCTAAAACCTAAAACCTAAAACCTAAAACCTAAAACCTAAAACTTTTCGCCTTGCAAAGTTGCAATAATACGCCTTGAACCACCATGATCACGGTGCTCACCTAAGTATATTCCTTGCCAAGTTCCCAGCGCTAACTGACCGTGACTAATCGGGATAGTTAATTCGCAACCTAAGGTACTGGTTTTTATATGGGCAGGCATATCATCATCGCCCTCATAGTCATGGCGATAATAAGGCTGGCGCTCTGGAACAAACTGATTAAAGTGGCTTTCCATATCCATGCGTACCGTCGGATCGGCGTTTTCGTTAATAGTTAAGCTGGCAGAGGTATGTTGAATAAATAAGTGTAATAAACCAACTTTAAGCTGACTCAGTTGTGGGAGGTGAGTAAGTATGTCGTTATCAATTAAATGAAAGCCCCGCGAGCGAGGCTTTAATGTAATTGTGGTTTGCGACCAGCTCATAGCTTATCGAAACTCACTTCTATATTTGCATTACCTGCGTCACTGGTAAACGGCATAAGAATTTTTTTGCCGTCACTTTTGTGAGTAATAGTGTGGTTTTTACCAGACACAACAATGGGGGTTGCCATGGCAAAATCATAGCCCTTTTCACCTAGTAAATTCTTAGCGCCACCGGTAACCATATTAGTTATTTCACCGACCATGTCGGTTACTTCTTCATTTACGTCGTCTGGTCGTTCGCCTAACATTCGTTCCATAATAGTCAGCGCTAAACTTTCGTCGAAGGTAATTGAAAATGAACCGCGAGTTTGAGGGCCAACCATACCAATTAATCCCGATACATCACCACAGGCTATCTCATCGGTTTTAATGCGTGGCTTGCCTGGTTTTAACTGAGTTTGAGCCATAGTGCTCAATACATTCATCAAAGAAGTTAAAAAGGGATTAATGAACTCTACATTCATATTAGATATCCTTAAATTGGTACTGATAAAGGTTATACGTAAAGTATAGCTATAGTCGCTGATCTATGCTCGACAAGAGTCACATTTACCATGCGCTTCTATTGTTTGCCCGGAAACTACAAAGCCACTTTCGGCTGCTAAGTTATTGAGCTCATGAGAAATCACTGTTGAGTGCAGCTCTTTAACAAAACCGCAGGTATCACAAATTAATAGCTGAACAGGATGAATATGATCAAAATGATGACACAGCATAAATGCATTGGTGCTTTCAATTTTATGAATAAAACCGAGTTCGGCTAAAAAGTCTAAAGCACGATAAATCGTTGCAGGTTTAGCGCCTGTTTCAGTGACTTTTAATTGTTCAAGTAAATCGTATGCACCCACACCACCTTGAGCACTGGCCAATAAACGAAATACCTTCTCGCGAATTGGTGTGAATCGCGCACCACGGTTGTCGCACACTTGTTTTGCTTTACTTACGAGTGATTCTATATTCATCTTCTCTCATCCTTACGCTGCCGTGATATACTAACATACTGTATTGTAGTTGCAGCGTTTTATTAACCGATTTAATGAAAAGGTACTCATTAATGCATGAACTATTGGCTATATTTATTTTCTTTTTTGCGGTTATCGATCCAATTGGCACAATCCCGGTTTTTATCGCCGTAACTCGTGGAGATGACGACAAGTTTAAGCGTAAAGTGATTTTTAAGGCCGTGGGTGTGTCTGCTTTAGTGCTGTTATTTTTTGTAGTTGCTGGCGAGCAATTACTGAATGTGATTGAGATTCCGCTCTCGGCATTTCAAATAGCAGGTGGTTTAATTTTATTAATTTTTGCACTCTCCATGACCTTTGGTGAAAGTAAGCCTGAAGCTGAAATTAAAAGTGTTAGAGACAGCACTGAAACCGCTATTTTTCCGCTCGCTATCCCATCAATAGCCAGTCCCGGTGCCATGTTAGGTGCGGTATTAATGACACGCAATGAGGAATATACTTGGGTTGAACAAATGATTACCTCATCAATGATGTTAGCTGTTTTAGTGGTGGTACTGATTTTGTTATTACTTGCTACGCATGTACATAAAATAATAGGTGATAGTGGGGCGAGTATTATTAGTCGAATTATGGGGTTAATTTTAAGCTCAGTCGCGGTGACTAATATTTTAAACGGTATTGCACAATACTTTGGCTTGCAAGTGTTTGCTTAATATTGCTGCGCATAGGGCTTTTGTGTAAAATGCAGCGCCGTTTAAGCTGTGCTTAAATTATAAATTTTTGAGGATCACATTTTGGATAAACGTACTTTAAATCGACGCTTTAGCGTGGCACCCATGCTTGATTGGACTGATCGCCACTGTCGTACGTTTCATCGTAAAATGACGAAACACACCGTGCTCTACACTGAAATGATCACAACTGGTGCTATTTTATTCGGCCGCGGTGACTACTTGCATTTTAATCAGCACGAAGGCCCTGTGGCATTGCAATTAGGTGGATCAGATCCGCAAGCGCTAGCACAGTGTGCCAAGCTTGCTGGTGAGCGTGGTTATGATGAAATAAACCTTAATGTAGGTTGTCCGTCAGATCGCGTGCAAAATGGACGTTTTGGTGCCTGTTTAATGGCCGAGCCTAATTTAGTTGCAGAGTGTGTTGCTGCAATGAAGAGTGAAGTGAATATTCCGGTTACGGTGAAAACGCGTATTGGTATTGATGAGCAAGATTCTTATGAGTTTTTATGTGCTTTGATAGAGGCTTCACATAAAATTGGCTGTGATGACTTTATTATTCATGCCCGTAAGGCATGGCTAAAAGGGTTGAGCCCGAAAGAAAATCGCGAAGTTCCTGAGCTTAACTATCCCCGCGTTTACCAGCTTAAAAAAGATTACCCACAACTTGATTTAAGTATTAATGGTGGTGTTAAAACCATTGAGCAAAGCCTTGAGCATTTACAGTACATAGACGGGGTTATGGTTGGCCGAGAGGCTTACAGTAATCCATTTATGCTTAATGAAGTAGATGAAAGAATTTATGGTGATGTTGCTAACACTCAGTCTCGACATGATGTTGTACGCTCTATGTATGATTACATTGAAGAAGAGATGCGTTTAGGGGCTAACTTTTGGCATGTTGCACGCCATATGTTGGGTATTTTTCAGGGGCAACCTGGTGCGCGTGGTTTTAGACGCCACTTATCTGAAAATGGTCATGGTAAGCAGGCTGATTTAAGCGTTATGGATAAGGCACTAAGTTACGTACCCGAGTAATGCCAATTTAATGCAATTGGCGTAACAGATCCTCTTTATAGAAAAAGCCACCTCAGGTGGCTTTTTTTGATCCCAAATTTTAGTCAAAAATGTAATTTATTAGCTAATCTGACTTAATTGTATTCAGTGGCTAGTCATTAATTTACCTACCAAAAATAATTTAAATTATTGATATTTAATGAAAATAAAATAATTTTAAGTTGTTGGCATAACTCTTGGAATCCTGTTGATGTATAAATAAAAAATCATCAGGAGAATAACATGGGTATATTTAATCGCGTAAACGACGTCATTCAAGCAAATATCGTAGCTATGCTTGATAAAGCTGAAGATTCAGAAAAACTACTTAATTTGATGCTAACCGAAATGCAAGAGGCACTTAATGAGTGTCGTAGCACTGCAGCGGCACTATTATGTGAAGAAAAAAATATTAAGCGTCAAATAAGTAATAAACAACAAGCGCTCACAAATTGGCAATTAAAGGCCGAACATGCCATTGCAAAAAATCGTGACGATTTAGCTAAATCAGCATTAGCTGAAAAACACGTTATTGAAAAAAACATAGAGTGCTTACAAACACAACTTGAGACATTGCAGCAATCAATTGTAAAAATCACAGAAGACTG
The DNA here is from genome assembly GCF_055808145.1 of Pseudoalteromonas sp. KJ63-1. The sequence continues at coordinate 284,820 of NZ_CM147855.1, forward strand.
TGAGCGCCTACAGCAAAAAATGACACAGGCTAAAGCTAAGCAAGCACAACTTGTAAAGCGTGAAAATGTCGTTGAGGCAAGAGCAAAGATAAATACTCAGCTGCAGAGCGATAAAGTGGCCACTGCTTTATCACGATTTGAGCAAATTGAACGCCGCGTTGAGAGTGTTGAATCGCAAGTTGAAGCGTATGAACTGACAGATACAGCGAGCAATACTGCGACGCAAATTGAGTCACTGGTTAAAAACGAAAAAATTGATGCAGAACTGGCAAGTTTAAAAGCGAGTTTAAATACTGCTAACAAACAAACAGCCTAAGGAGATTGTTATGAATAATTTTAATACGCATCGTCGTTGGTATAAAAATACGCTTAACAAAAAAATATCAGGTGTCTGTAGTGGGTTAGCCTACCGGTTAGACTTTCCGGTATGGTCTACTCGATTAGTCACCGTTTTATTATTCTTAAGTTTTCCGTTTGCAGTGGCGCTAGGTTATTTAATAGCACACTGTTGTCTTGAAGAAAAAACAGTGTAAGGGGAATAACATGAAAACTTTCGCCGTATGCCTACTTATTGTTACATTATTTTTAATTAATAGCGGTTCGATAATTCATTTTGATGTATGGCAGTTTCCGTTGTGGATTTCAGATATTAGCTGGACAGGTATTGAGCTCATTGGAGCGTTAGTCGCTATTATTGTTGTTATTGCGATTGCAGCTTTAGTAACTATGGGGCTTGTTGGCGCGGCGATGGTGGCACTGGCTGGAACTATATTAGCCTTTTTATTCGGATCATTGATGATTGCTTGGCCATTATTGTTTGTGGCAGGGTTGTGCTGGTTAATCGCAGATAACAAAAAAGTAGCTTCTTGAACTTAAATTAGCTGCCTAATATTAGGGAATTATGATAGATTTGGGCTATATTTTTTTGTTTTAACAAGGATTTTACTGATGATTAAACAATGTATTTTGAGTGCAAGTGCGTTAATAGTGGGTGTTTTTTCGTCTTCGTTATTGGCGCACGAAGGACATGAGCACGATAGTGTTGTTGCGCATTTACAAGTAACAAATGCACAAGTAAGAGAGTTTTTACCGGCCACCAAAGCCAGCGTGGGCTATTTCAGTATTGAAAACCATAGTAATGTGCCGGCAACACTCACAAGAGCGACCTTAGATGGGTTGGGTCGTGTTGAGATTCATGAGCACGTCCACGCTGATGGCATGATGAAAATGCAAAAAGTAGAATCACTGCTTATTAAGGCCCATCAGCAACTCGATTTTAAGCCTGGGAGCTATCATTTAATGGTGTTTGAACCGCAAGAGCCGTTAAAAGTAGGTCAAGAACGCAAACTCACGCTATATTTTGAAGACGGGAATCGAGTATTCACCAATGCGAAAGTAGTTTCGCTAGCATCGCAAGCTGGGCCGGTAAAAGTATCGAAAGATCATAGTCATCATTAGGGGGATAAATGTCACAGCATAAAGGAAAAATAATAACGGCATTGGTACTATTGTTTGTCGTATTTTACGCTATTGCAGTGTACTGGAGCATAGAGCCTGCACGTTTTGATGTGGTACAAAATGCCAAACAGCAAGCACAGCAACGTAGTGAAAAACCAGTAACAGGGTATGTAACCACTTCAACACTTATCACCGTCGCTGATACTCTCTTGACTAAGTCAGGCGGTTATTTATCAAATGATGTACTGCCACCGAGCGTAATAATGGACAACATGCCTGCTTGGGAGTATGGCGCGTTGGAAATGGTGCGTGATTTAGCATTATCAATGCGAAAAGATTTTAGTCGTTCACAGTCACAATCAACTGAGCACGAAGCGCTTAAAAAAGCACAGCCACAATTTAATATTAGTTCTGAAGCATGGGCATGGCCAAGTGCTGAGGGCGAATATCAAAAGGGTATTGATTACTTATTAGTTTACCGTTCTCAAATTGCGAATCAGCATGAGCGCGATAGCCAGTTTTACTCACGTGCAGATAATTTACGCAGTTGGTTAAAAGAAGCAGAAAAACGCTTAGGTAGCTTAAGCCAGCGTTTGAGCGCGAGTGTAGGTCAAGACAAAGTAAATACCGATTTAGCAGGCAATTCTTCAAATACTCAAGCTACTTATACGCCATTACAACAACAAGTAAAAACATCGTGGTGGGAAATTGATGATGTATTTTATGAGTCACGCGGTGCTACTTGGGCTTTACTGCATTTTTTACAAGCAGTTGAATATGATTTTGCCGAAGTACTTGATAAAAAGAACGCCCGTGTTAGTTTACAACAAATTATACGCGAGCTTGAAGCGACTCAAGAAACGGTTTGGAGCCCAATAATTCTAAACGGCAACGGATTCGGTTATGTCGCCAACCACTCACTCGTTATGGCAAATTATATCTCTAGAGCCAATGCGGCACTGATTGAACTTAGCGAATTATTAGCGCAAGGATAAAAAATGAAAAAGTATTGTATAGCAGCAGCCTTATCAATGGCATGTTTAGCACCTGTAGCACAAGCCGACACTGTATTAGGTTTATATGTAGGAGTTGATGGTTGGAAAGCAGATAATGATGGTGGCTTTTCTGATAATAATAATGCCCTACAAAACTTCAACTTTGAAGATGAGACTTTTGTTAGCTATTACGCCGCACTTGAGCATCCAGTACCGCTAGTACCAAACTTAAAACTAAAATACACTGAGCTTGAACTAAACGGCGCAACACAACTTGAAGATACATTTACTTTTAATGGCACTGATTATGTTGTAGGTACTGATGTTAATTCAGTTACTGACTTATCGCACATTGATTATATTCTTTACTATGAAATTTTTGATAACGACTTAATCTCAATTGATTTAGGTATTAATGCTAAGCAGTTTGATGGTGAAGTTGTGGTAACGGGTACATCACAACAAGGTGGTGCTAACTTCACTGAGATAGAAGAGTTCTCAGGTGTAGTTCCTTTAGCATATGGACGTTTTGAAGCAGGTTTACCATTTAGTGGTTTAAGTGTTTTTGCTGAAGGTAGCTTTTTAGCTATTGATGACAGTAAAGTACGAGATTACCAAATGGGTATTGCTTGGGAGTTGATTGATAACCTAGCGGTTGATGTTGCGGTTAAAGCGGGCTACCGCTCTATGGTTTTAGAACTTGATGATGTAGATGATATTAATACTGATATTGATGCATCAGGCCCATTTGCGGGTATACAAGTTCATTTTTAAGCACCGACTTTTCGAAAAGCCACCTCGTGTGGCTTTTTTTAGTTACTTTGAAGTGTGCCACACTAATTCAAATTCCCCTTCAAATGCTGCACCAATTAACTGTTTGTACACTTTATTAATTGGATAATTCATTAGTCTAAACAATTCATCACCGGTTTGGGTAAACTTATAATAGCTCAGTACTAAATCGTTACTTTTTGCTTTTAAAGTTAGTTTTTGAGTTAAAAAGGAGAGGGTTATCTCTTGTCCTGCTTTTAATGCAGCGGATTCAATTTCTTTACGGTATAACAAATTTAAGTCCATTAAGGTTAATACATCAGGAAAGCTCACACCGCTTTTACCTATGCTTAATGACACTTTATTTCCCTTACCTAATAAATCAAATAACGAGGGTTTTTTGTAATAGCCTAAAAATATTAGGTGACTACTATCTTTTTCGTTATACCCTGAAATAGACACACATTTTCTCAATGAATCCGCTTCGCGCTGGGTCATGTGTTTAAGTGTTTGTAAACTTTTAATAGAAAAGGTACCTGGACTAATAGTTTCGCCAGTAAAAATTTTTGCCCATAATGTTTGCATAGATTGATTTGAGGTATCTTCACATAAGGCAATAAAGTGTTCTACCCAATCGGCATCAGGTTGTTTAGCGCAGGCTACATCAGGACAAAATTCCATTGCCAAGGCTAAAATAGTCTCGATATTTTGTTGTTGTTTTATTAGCAGTAGATCTTGTCTTTTTTGTGCTCGAGCTAATACTGAATGCTCGCTATTAATACGATAAAGAGACTTTGATTTACCCTGCGTATTATAGGTTTTTTCATCAGCTGCAGTCGTATTACTCACTTTTGTAACCGAGTAACCTAACAGTGACTCAATAATATTGGCAAGTTTAATTCTGGCTTGTGCGGTTTTTACTGTCATGGCTTTCCATTATTGCTTGTGCATCACTGAGTTGGGCTACCGTCTTTAAGTTATTTAGCCCTAGGGTGACTATATTGCTTAATATATTTTCAGCAAATATAGCAACATAGCCAGATATAAGCGGCACAGTTGCTTGTCCTTCTATATGCCAGGTTACAGTTTTTGCATGGGGGCTAAATAGTAATCGGCTAGTAATAATATGTTCTTGATTAAATAATACATTAAATACAACTTCATTGGCGCTTAATGAAGTGATTGTCATTTCGCCTTGCCCCCACTTTCCTTGCCAAGATTGATAGGCTCCCGCACCAGCACTAGGTTCACCAATACTAAATTCAATATTGGGATCTATTTGCTGCCACGGCGACCATTTGTACCACTGAGTAAAATCTTCCACTAATGACTTTATAACAGGAGGGCGGGCATTTATTTTAATGCTTTTTTGCACATGATAGTTTTGTGGTAAAAGTAATCCCACAATAACAAACGCCAACAGTAAGATGGCTGAAAACAGCATTAATTGTTTAAGTAGTTTAATAGGTATGCCTCATTGGTTTTAATATTACAGCGTCTATGAATTGTTAATAATCACAGCTTATTTAATAGTTTAGCCTAGGGTCTGTTGACCTTTCAAGGTTGAATTTGCAGCAGTCTGTTTGGTATTTAGGCAAGGCAGAGCTTATGTGGTGTGGTTATTCCCCATAAATAGGCGATAACGCAGCATCAATGCCAAACAGGCGCTGCCCGAAGGGTTCTGCCTAGGGGCGATTTACTCTTTGTTACTCGGTTTTGACTTAGCCCACTAGGTTACAAACCTCGCGCCGCGATTAAACCGCCCCTAGTTTGAACAAATTTTAATCCGCAAAGGTCAACAGACCCTAGAGCCGATCATTTTTATCTATTTTATCTACTTTAAATAAATCTAAAAGCAGACATTAGCAGTAATCAGCTTAGATGATTTGTCTGTTTTAGTTGCGATAAAGGTAAACAATTTTTAATCAGTGCTTTCATTTTGTGCTATATCAACGGGGATGTCGATAGGGTATAATTCGCGCCTTTTGTTATTGAACGGCCAATTTTATGAGCACATTAAAAGCTGATCGCGGCTTATTCTCATACCCTAAGTATTGGGCTGAGTGTTATGGCACAGCCCCATTTTTACCAACAACACGCGAAGAAATGGACGCGCTTGGCTGGGATAGCTGCGATATTATTATTATTAGCGGTGATGCTTATGTAGACCATCCTAGTTTTGGGATGGCTGTAATTGGCCGTGTGCTAGAAGCGCAGGGGTTTAGAGTGGGCATTATTGCTCAGCCTGATTGGAACTCTAAAGATGCCTTTATGGCATTGGGTAAGCCTAACTTATTTTTTGGTATTACAGCCGGTAACATGGATTCGATGATCAATCGTTACACCGCTGAAAAAAGAATGCGCCATGATGATGCTTACACTCCGGGAAATGTAGGTGGCAAACGCCCCGATCGCGCCGTGATCATATACTCGCAACGTTGTCGTGAAGCCTATAAAGATGTGCCACTCGTTTTAGGGGGCATTGAAGCCAGCTTGCGTCGTATTGCTCATTACGATTATTGGCAAGAAAAAGTACGCCGTAGTGTATTGTTTGACGCTAAGGGTGATATTTTAATTTATGGTAATGCCGAACGTCCATTGGTTGAAGTAGCGCACCGTATCGCTGCGGGTGAAACCATGGATACCATACAAGATGTGAGAGGCACGGCGGTTATTCGTAAAGAGCCTCTACCTGGCTGGCGCGGCAGTGATTCAACAGCCATTGATAAAATTGGTAAAATAGACCCTATTCCTAATCCTTATGGGGCGGATGATGTGGGTTGTGCTAAATCAGAATTTAAGCAAGCGGGTATTGATTTAAAAGCCGAAGCTGCAAAACCAATTACCATACAGCCTGCGCGCCCTAAGCCATGGGAAAAAACTTACGTTAAGTTACCCGCTTTTGAGCAGGTCAGTGTTAATAAACCATTGTATGCCCATGCATCGCGTATTTTACACCAAGAAACCAACCCTGGTTGTGCAAGAGCGTTGTTTCAGCGTCATGGCGATCGCTCTATTTGGGTGAATCCGCCAGCCTATCCACTTGAAACCCAAGAAATGGATGATGTGTTTGGTTTACCGTATCAGCGTATTCCGCACCCAAGTTATGGCGACGACAAAATCCCTGCTTACGATATGATTAAAACGTCGGTAAACATAATGCGTGGTTGTTTTGGCGGCTGTTCGTTTTGTTCTATTACCGAGCATGAAGGGCGAATAATTCAAAGCCGATCTCAAGAATCGATTATTGAAGAGATTGAGCAAATTAGAGATAAAGTTCCAGGCTTTACTGGGGTTATTTCTGATTTAGGCGGACCAACCGCAAATATGTACAAACTGCGTTGTACCAGTAAAAAAGCAGAGAGTACCTGTCGCCGCTTGTCGTGTGTGTACCCTGATATTTGTAAGCATATGGATACTGACCATACCCCAACTATCGATTTATATAAAAAGGCGCGTGAGGTTAAAGGGATCAAAAAGATCTTAATTGCTTCAGGCGTGCGTTATGACCTTGCCGTACGTGATCCTCGTTACGTTAAAGAGTTAGTAACTCATCATGTTGGTGGGTATTTAAAAATTGCACCAGAGCACACTGAAGATGGCCCATTATCTAAGATGATGAAGCCTGGTATGGGGGCTTACGATGAATTTAAAGCGCTATTTGATAAGTACTCTAAAGAAGCGGGTAAAAAGCAGTATTTAATTCCATACTTTATTTCTGCTCACCCAGGGACTAAAGACGAAGACATGGTTAATATGGCTTTGTGGCTGAAATCGAATGACTTTAAGCTTGATCAGGTGCAAAACTTTTACCCATCACCGATGGCTAATGCGACCACCATTTATCATACTGAAATGAACTCGCTACGTAATATTAAAAATAACACAGAGCAAGTTGCGGTACCAAAAGGGGCGCGCCAGCGTCGTTTGCATAAAGCAATTTTACGTTACCATGATCCTGCCGGTTGGCCTATGATCCGCGAAGCTCTTCGTAACATGGGCAAAGCTAAACTCATTGGTAAAGGTCCAAATTGTTTAGTGCCAGAAGAAGGCAGAGATGAAAGGCAAGCCAAAGGCAGTAAAGGTAATAAGGGTGGTCGTCCAGCGCTTACTCGTCATACTGGCTTTAGTCAGTTTAAAAAAGCCAACACCAAACCTAAGGTGGGCGGTAATCGCCAGCGCGCAAGGTAAAGTAACTATCGGCTTAAACAAAAACACCGCGTATTGATGCGGTGTTTTTGTTTATAAACGTTTATAAACAAAATTAAATCAATAACCAAGTTGCGGTGCCTAAAAAGGCAAATATACCAACGATATCAGTTACCGTGGTTAGTACCACACTGCCTGCCAGTGCTGGATCTATTTTCATTTTTTTAAGCAATAGTGGGATACTAGCACCCGCAATACCTGCTGCAACTAAATTCATAAACATAGCAAACGCTAAAACACCACCGAGTTTGAAATCCCATTGCCAAAGCGCAACGACACCGGCAATTAGGATAGACCAAACCATACCGTTAATCGCGCCGATAGCGAGTTCTTTTAATAATAAAAAACGTTGGTTAGTTTGGTTGATATGGCCCACCGCGATACCGCGAATAACCAAAGTTAAGGTTTGGCTGCCTGCAACCCCACCCATTGATGGGACAATGCCATTGAGCACAGCAAGAATTGGTAATATAGCTAAGGTGTTTTCAAAAAAGCTCGCCACAATTGCAGCCAGCAATGCAGTTAGTAAGTTTACACCTAGCCAAATTGAGCGCTTTTTAGAGCTTTTTAAGACCGGCGCAAAGGTATCTTCTTCATCATCAAGACCCGCTAAGCTTAATAAGCTATGCTCTGCATCTTCACGGATAACATCAACGATATCATCAATAGTAATACGACCAAGCAAATGCGCGTTGTCATCGACAACTGGTGCCGATATCCAGTTATGCCGTTCAAATAGTTGCGCTACTTCGCTTTCATCCATTGAAATAGGAATAGATTCACACTCTTCATCCATCAAGTCCTGAACAATTTTTTCAGGGGGATTAGTTAATAAAGTGCTCAGCGATAAGGCGCCTAAAAAACAGTTATGTTTATCTACAACGTATAAGTCATCAGTGCCCTCAGGTAGTTCACCACGTAAGCGTATATAGCGCAGTACAACATCTAGAGTCACATCAGGGCGAATAGTTACCGTATCGATATTCATCAAGGCGCCAGCAGAGCGCTCTTGGTAAGATAGAGCTTGTGTTGCGCGCTCTCTATCTTGAATATCCATGGCGCTAACAACGTCTTTATATACGGTGTCTGGTAGGCTACGTAGTACTTCCCCTAAATCATCATGGCCCATGTCTTCTGTTGCAGCAGCAATGTGCTCAGGTGCCATTTGCGCAATAATGCCCAAACGTACGTCTTCAGAGAGCTCTTCAAGTACATCACCCTGCACATCGGGATCAACCAGTTGCCAGAGCATACGACGAATTTTATGGGGAGATGATTCTAAAAGAAGTGCGGTATCACAAGGTGCCGTTTTTGCTAGCATGCGCCTAACTTGAACAAATTGACCACTATTTAGTGACTGGGTCACCTGTTTTAGTTGTTGTAGTGGAATATCTTGTTCTAAAGCTTCAGGCATTGGCGTCCTTAATTAAATTTTATTACATGATGGAAGGGTAATGAATGCTATTCAATTTTAGTTTATCTTACTTTATATGGGCAAACTACCTCAACCACTATTAACCTTAGCTTAGGATGGTGATTTAATGATGAACTATTTTATTCTTGCTCATTAAATCGTTGGTCAATGAGCTCACCAATTGCATTAAGCGCAGGCTCTGCATCAGGGCCTTCGCATACTACCTTAACTTCTTTGCCTTGACTGCTCTCTAGTAACATAAGTGCTAGTACACTATCGCCAGCGGCTTGTTTATCGTCTTGGAATAACGTGATTGAGGCATCAAATTGCACAGAAAGCTGTGCCAGTACCGTGGCCGCTCTGGCATGTAGGCCTAATTTGTTTTTTATTAAAAATGTACTTTCTAACCGCATTAATATTCTCTCAAGCTTTATTCTTGTTCTCGGTGGCGAATTTTCACATTAGGATGACTCATTGCAAAACTTTCACCTATAGTTTGCGCTAAGTAAACCGAGCGGTGTTGCCCTCCAGTACAGCCAATGGCAATGGTTAAATAGCTGCGGTTATTTCTTTCTAAATGAGGCAGCCATGTTTGGACGAATGTTTGAATTTGCCATGTAAACTTTTGTACTATGCTGTGACTGGCTAAGTAGTCTTTTACTGGTTGATCTAGCCCTGTAAGCGGCTTAAGCTCAGGCTCCCAATGTGGGTTTGGTAAAAAGCGAGCGTCGAATACATAATCGGCTTCTTTGGGTATACCGTGTTTAAAGCCAAATGACTCAAAGGTAATGATCAGTTGTTTGTCTTTTTTACCGAGTATTTTTTCACGGATAGACTCAGCAAGCTGGTGCACACTTAAGCCTGTGGTATCAATCATATAATCGGCACGATTAATGAGTACATCAAGGAGTTGCTTTTCTTTTTTTATAGCCAAATCAAGTGGCAGAGAATCAATAGAAAGAGGGTGAAGACGCCGTGTTTCTGAAAAGCGTTTAATTAAGGTTTGATCGTCACTGTCTAAATAAAACACCGTTGGCTTAGTAAAACCAGGCAAATATTCAATGATTTCATTAAACTGTTGTTGTTCTTTAGGTAAGTTACGCACATCAACACTTACAGCTATTTTATTGTAGCTGTCGGAAACACTACGAACAAGAGATGGTAATAAATTTAAAGGTATATTATCTACACAATAATAACCTAAATCCTCAACAACGCGTAACGCAACAGATTTACCAGAACCTGAGCGACCACTTATAATTATTAATTCCATTTATCACCCTTTATTATTGCTACGGTTGACTTACAATGATCTGGTACAGTTCACTGTCGGATTTTGCCGCCCGTAATTGCTTACAAAATTCTTTATCGTTGAGCTTTTCAGCTATAGTGGCTAAGGTTTTTAAATGCTGCTTATTGTCACCGTCGGGTACAATTAAGGCAACAAAAATGTCGACCGGTCGATTATCTATTGCATCAAAATTAATAGCCGCTTCGCTCACTAATATAAGTGCAAGAGGCTCTTGTACACCACTCATACGACCATGAGGAATTGCAATTCCTCGGCCTATACCTGTGCTCCCTAGTTTTTCTCTTGCTGTTAATGCATTAAGAATATCTTGTTGAGCTAAATAGGGCAGTTTATTGTGAGCCAATTCACTGATAAATTCTAAAATTCTTTTTTTACTATTAAAAAGGACCGCAGCTTTACTGCAGTCCTGACAGATAAGTGAGCTTAGTTTCATAGTGTTAGTGTCGAGCAAGTTTCTCTTTGTGTTTAATTACTTGACGATCTAGCTTGTCAATCAGCGAGTCTATAGCAGCATACATATCTTGGTGTTCAGTAGAAGCAAAAATCTCAGCGCCACTAACATGAACGGTTGCTTCGGCTTTTTGGTTTAGTTTTTCTACATCGAGAATAACGTGCACATTCGTTATGTGATCAGTGTGCCTCTGTAACTTCGAAAATTTACTATTTACGTAGTCTCTAAGCGAGTCGGTAATATCTACATGGCGACCAGTTAAATTCAGTTGCATAAACATTTTCCTCTTTGTTGTACGCCTTAAATCAAACTTTTACGTTGATTTGACGGGGGAATAGCTAGAGATTCGCGATACTTTGCAATAGTTCTCCTTGCTACTTTAATTCCTTGCTCAGCCAATATATCTGCAATTTTACTATCACTCAATGGTTTAGCTGAGTTTTCTGCAGCGATTAATTTTTTAATTAATGCGCGTATTGCTGTTGAAGAACATTCACCACCATTTTCAGTGCTTACATGGCTTGAAAAGAAATATTTAAGCTCAAAAATACCGCGTGGTGTATGCATGTATTTTTGCGTAGTAACACGTGAAATAGTTGACTCGTGCATTTCTACCATTTCGGCTACGTCATTAAGTACCATAGGCTTCATCGCCTCAGGGCCATGCTCAAAAAAGGCCTGTTGTTGCTGCACAATACAGTTAGTTACTTTAAGCAGCGTGTCGTTTCTACTCTCTAAGCTTTTTATAAACCATTTAGCTTCTTGTAAGTGTGAGCGAATAAACTGGCTATCGCCACTTGATTTGACCGTACGAGACATAGCCGCATATTGGCTGTTTACCCTAATTTTAGGCATGCTATCTGGGTTTAGTTCAACCACCCAACGGCCTTTCACTTTTTTAACCGACACATCAGGAATAACGTACTCTGACTCTTCTCTAACGATAGTGTCTGCCGGTTTTGGGCTAAGGGTGTGAATTAACGTCATGACTTCTTTAAGCTCATCTTCTTTGAGCTTAGTTTTCTTCATTAACGTGCGATAATCACGCGCAGCCAATAAATCAATGTGATCAGTTAAGATCATTTTAGTTTCGTTTAAAAAAGGCGTGTCTTGGTCAAACTGATTCAGCTGAATACATAAGCATTCTTGTAAACTACGCGCGGCTATTCCCACCGGATCAAATAACTGAATACGCTTTAATACCGCTTCTATTTCATCAAGTTCAACTTCATCTTCTATGTCGTTCTCTTGATTAAAGCTCTCTAATATTTCTTCACAGCTAAGGGTTAAAATGCCCGAATCGTCCACGGCTTCTACGATAGCAATCGCGATGGCTTCATCAGTAGGGCTAAACGGTGTCAGTTGCAATTGCCACATTAAATATTCATGTAGCGTTTCAGTTGAAGAGCCTTGATAAATTGATTCATCTTCAGGCATTGGTCCTGATGAAGAGGCAGGTGCTGCGCTCATGTATTCATCCCACGTAACATCCATTGCCATATCATCGCTAATGGTGTCTTTGGTCATGGCTTCGCCGCTATCTTGCTCATATTCGCTAGGTTTTTCATCAGCTGAAGCACTTAGCGTTGACTCATCGATATCGGCTTTTTGTTCGTTTTTACCCGCAGCATCTTCACTGTAATCTTGTTCTTCAACTTCAAGCAAGGGATTGCTATCGAGCGCTTCTTGAATTTCTTGCTGGAGATCAATGTACTGAGTTGCAATAAGCGAATTGCTTGTTGCAACTGTGGAGTCATTGTAAGTTGCTGGCCCATGCGCAGCTGTAATGATTGCCTCATTTATCTCTAACAATCCTTTTAAATTAGTATAATTAATATTAGCAGATGCTTAGTGTAATAACACACATATTAGAGCTTGAACTGCTCGCCTAAATAAACATCGCGTACCGTTTTATCGTTTAATACATATTCTGGAGTGCCTGATGCAATTAACTCTCCATGAGAAACTATGTAGGCTTTTTCACAAACATCAAGAGTTTCGCGTACGTTGTGATCTGTGATAAGTACGCCAATTCCTCGGTTTTTAAGATGTTCTATAATTTTTTTAATATCTAATACAGAGATAGGATCAACCCCTGCAAAGGGTTCGTCTAATAGTATAAATTTAGGATTTGCTGCTAATGCTCGCGCAATTTCAACACGGCGGCGCTCACCACCTGACAGGGCCATACCTTGGCTTTCACGAATATGTTGAATACTAAATTCATCAAGTAAATTATTTAAGGTATCTTCACGTTGCTGCTTATTAAGCTCTTTGCGTGTTTCTAAAATAGCCATTAAGTTTTGGTAGACCGTCAGCTTTCTAAAAATCGATGATTCTTGTGGTAAATATCCTATCCCTAGGCGAGCTCGGCTGTGCATTGGTAATAAAGTAATATCTTGATCATCGATTGATATTTTACCTTTATCGCTCGGTACAAGGCCTACAATCATGTAAAAAGTCGTGGTTTTACCTGCGCCATTGGGGCCAAGTAAGCCGACAATGCTGCCAGCTTCAACTTCTAGGCCAACGTTTTTCACCACTTCACGGCCTTTATAGCTTTTCGCTAATAGCTCTGCTTTTAATGTGCTCATGGTTGGCCTTTATCGTCTTCTTTTTTGTTTTCAACAGGTACTAAAATAGTGTGTACACGGTCTGTTGAGTTTTCGTCTTTTTCTGCGCTAATTAACTGCTGCTCTATGTCGTAGGTGATACTTTTAGCTGTTATTTTTTGACCTGCTTGAGCAATACTGGCTTCGCCGATTAAGGTTAAAAAACGCTGCGAAACATCGTAACGCACTTCATTCGCACTGGCGCTCATAATGGTGCCATCAGCTTGTGTTTCTTCAAAATAAGCAGGGCTGCCTGTGGCAATTAAAAGTTGCTTATTCTCACCTAAGTCATCACGTTTATGTACTTCTAAACGGTCAGCGTTAATGCGGCGATTACCATGAATAATTTCAACATTTTTCTCAAAAATGCCCACGTTTTCTTTTAATTGACCTTCTTGTCTGTCAGCACTAATTGAAATTTGATTAGCAGCAGGAGCTTCAACGGTTTCCTCTGCATGGCTATGAAATGCAATCAGTAGTGAAGGAACAATTAAAATTTTAAATAGGTTATTGGTCATAATATAGGGTTCGCGTATGGTTAATAAGTTTAATCACTTCGGTTTTTAAATCGGCTTCAAGGCCTTTACCGATGATTTTTAAATTAGGTCCGCTAATAACGACAGGCTGCTCTGACTGCATAGTGAGTAGTTTTATATCTACATTGATGCTATCGGCTGTGATCGTATCGATCATGGCGTTATCGATTAAATTTAGCGCTTTCACATTGCCCTCTAATACGAGTTGACGATCGTCGTAGAGGGTGGCCTCATCAGCGTTAATACGCCATGTTTGCTGCTCGTTGTATAACGTAAATATAGGTTTTTCAAAAAAAGTAAAACCAAGTTGTTGGTATAATTCCATTTTTACCGCAGTTACTTTATGGCTTATTTTACCTTGATCATTATAAGCGGTTTGTTTTAGCTCAATCGCGGTATAATCAGGTTTAGCAATAGCTTGAGTTTGCTCATCCGCAACAATATCTACCTGAGAAAAATAAGGATACCAAAGCCAAACCATACAGCTTATGAATAAAATGCTCAGTATAATTCGAGCTACATTCATGAACTGGTTCCTTGGCTAGTAAGTGGCTTATTGTTTTCAAGCATCAATAAATCGGTTAATTCTCTTACTGCGCCAAAGCCGCCTGACAACTGAGTGACATAATGCGATAAACGTTTAATCAGTGGGTGGGCGTCGTTTACGGCTACTGCAAACCCGACTTTTTCCATTACTGGCATATCAGGGCCATCGTCACCAATGTAAGCTATTTGCTCATCGCTTAGCGCTAATTTTTGTTTTAATTCTTGATAGGCGATGAGTTTATTTTCTTGGCCTTGGTATATATGTTGTACGGTTAAACTGCTCATACGTTGCTGAACTATTTGTGAGTGACGGCCTGTGATCACGGCAACTTCAAAACCACTATTAATGAGGGCTTTAATGCCAAACCCGTCTTTGGTATTAAATGCTTTGAGCTCTTCACCTTGGTTGCCAAGATAAATACGTCCATCAGAAAACACACCATCAATATCGCAAATTAATAATTTTATTTTTTTGCGCGCGCTTTTACATCATCACTTAACGGCTGATAAAGATCTTCAAACTGCATTTATAGCACTCCCGCTTTTAGTAAGTCTTGCATATTTAGTGCGCCAATAGGGTGATTATGCTCATTAATCACAATTAAACCATTAATACGTTTTTGTTCCATAATGTTCAGTACTTCAGCCGCGAGCATGTCTTGTGTGGCTGTTGTACATGACTTTGTCATCACAACATTAATTTCTGTGCTGTGTATATCAATACGTTGCTCTAAAATACGGCGTAAATCACCATCGGTAAACAACCCCGATAATTGCTGATTATCATCTATGATAGCGGTCATACCGAGCCCTTTGGCAGACATTTCAATTAGGGCGTCTTTAATGGTTTGCGTTTCATTAATAATAGGCGTGTGAATACCGCTGTGCATTACATCTTTTAATGTTAAGAGCAAGCGTTTGCCTAAACTGCCCCCTGGATGTGACAGTGCAAAATCATCAGCGGTAAAACCACGGGCTTCTAATAAAGCTACCGCCATTGCATCGCCCATAGCGAGCGTTGCTGTGGTACTTGCTGTTGGCGCTAAGCCTAATGAGCAGGCTTCTTGTTCAACTTTAATACACACATGCACATTTGCCAATGTTGCCATGGTTGAGGTTTCGTTGCCTGTCATAGCTATCATTTTTGCGCCAATACGTTTTAATACCGGAATAATATTAAGTACTTCACTGGTTTCGCCAGAGTTAGAAATAAGCATAACTACATCACTGGCGGTGATCATGCCTAAATCGCCATGACTTGCTTCACCTGGGTGTACAAAAAATGCGGGGCTGCCAGTACTTGCTAAAGTGGCTGCTATTTTATTACCGATATGGCCCGACTTACCCATACCAATAACAATAATACGGCCTGAGCAGTCGTACATTAATTGGCACGCTTGATCAAAGCTTTCATTAACGTATTGTGCGATATCGCTGAGTGCTTGACGTTCTATATCAAGGACGCGCAAGCCTTGTTGAATAAAATTTAGCGTTGCCATGGATCACCCTACTTGACTAAAAATATAACCTTGGTAAATCATAAATGCGACGATGAGTAAGCCACCTTCTACTCTATTGATACGTCTTTGACCTCTAAAGTTCAATGACATAGCAATGAGTGCCAAGGTTGCACCTATCATAATGATAACATCACGGTTAGCTACTGATGCGTCAATAACCGACGGGTTAATTAATCCTGCCAGCGGTAATACGGCGAGAATATTAAAAATATTTGAGCCAACAATGTTACCCAGTGCTAGGTCATCTTCATTTTTAAGAACACCTGCAATCGAGGCGGCAAGTTCAGGTAAACTAGTACCTATAGCTATTATAGTTAAGCCAATTACTAAATCGCTCAAGCCAAAGTACTTAGCAATATCAACGGCTGAGCCAATTAAAAAGTGTGAACTAACAGGTAGTAAAATCATTCCGACGACTAACCACAAAACGGCTTTTTTGGTTGGAACATTATCAGGTACTTCATCACAGGCTTCGCTGACAAATGGATCGTCTTGATTTTTTGCTCGCAGTGATACAAAAATAAGCCCACCAATAAAAGTAATAAAGCCAAAAAGTAAGGCTGCGCCTTCAAAAAACGAAAAGTAGTTATCTGAAAAAATATACCAAGTGGCGATAGACACCAGTAATACCAGTGGAATTTCACGTCTTAATGTACTTGAAGAGACGGAAAGCGGTCTTAAAAGTGCTGTAATACCTAATACTAATAATATGTTAGTTATATTTGAACCTACTGCATTGCCAACTGCTGTATCGGTTTTATTAGCCAACGCAGCCGAAGCGGATACCATCATCTCAGGGGCCGATGAGCCCATAGCTACCACGGTTAAACCCACGATTAATGTTGGTACGCCAAAGTTTTTAGCCAGTGCAGCCGCACCATAAACAAACCTGTCTGCACTCCATACGAGAGCCGCAAAACCGAGAATTAAAATGACAAACGAGGTAACCATTGTGATAAGCCAGCTAGTGTAAATTCAGATAGCGCGAATAGTAACAAAAGCCACCATAAAAGTATAAGTAAAAGAGTAAGCTGTAATACATTAGGCGGTTATTAAAATAATTATTTACAGTATTGATTTGCTTGTTTAAGCATCGGTTAAGCCAATTTGTCGCAGTCTTATAACGGTTTTTGCGGGACTATTACAAAATCTTACGAATTGTTTTTTCCATCTTGACCAAAAAACCCTTAAAATAGACATATGAGAGAATATTGTTATGGAGAGCGACTTGTCGCAATCAATAGTAGAAGTCAAGGATGTTACCTTTTCTAGAGGCGATAGGGTCATATACAAAAATATGAGCTTTGATGTTCCAGAAGGTAAAATTACTGCCATTATGGGGCCAAGCGGAATTGGCAAAACCACGATGCTGCGCTTAATTGGTGGCCAGCTCAAACCCGACTCCGGTGATATTTTATTTAAAAAAGACAGCATAGTCGCCATGTCCCGTAAAGAGCTCTACGCGGCACGTAAACGTATGAGTATGTTATTTCAAAGCGGTGCATTATTTACCGATATGTCGGTATTCGACAATATCGCATTTCCTATCCGCGAGCATACACAACTCAGTGAAGACTTAATCCGTTTAGTGGTTTTAATGAAACTACAAGCAGTTGGCTTACGTGGTGCTAAAGATTTAATGCCTTCAGAGTTATCTGGTGGTATGGCACGTCGTGCAGCTTTGGCTCGCTCTATAGCGCTTGATCCTGAGCTTATTATGTATGATGAGCCTTTTGCAGGACAAGATCCCATTTCAATGGGAGTGCTGGTTAAGCTTATTAAATCTTTAAATGAAGTACTTGGTTTATCTTCTTTAATTGTTACACATGATGTGAGTGAAGTAATGAGCATTGCCGATCACGTTATTATTATTGCCGATCAAGGTGTGATTGGTAGCGGCACGCCAGATGAAATGCGTAAGCACGAATCACCACTTGTGCAACAATTTTTGAAAGGGTTATCAGATGGGCCTGTACCATTTCATTATCCAGCACAAACCTATGCAGATGAACTGTTAGGAGAGCCGCAGTAATGTTGGATTTACTACAAAAAATAGGCCATAAAACACTGGGTCGTTTTGCTGCACTTGGGCGTTCAACTCACATGCTAGCAAGTGCATTATGGCATTTACCCAATTTTAAAAAAGGCACGCCTCTGCTAGTGCGCCAACTTTACATGGTTGGTTCACAATCGCTGTTGATTATTGTTGTGTCGGGATTATTTATCGGCATGGTTTTAGCGCTGCAAGGTTATACCGTTTTAGTTGATTATGGCGCAGAAGATAGCCTAGGCCCGTTAGTAGCGCTTAGCTTGTTACGTGAGCTTGGACCGGTAGTTACTGCGTTATTATTTGCAGGCAGGGCTGGTAGTGCGTTGACTGCTGAAATTGGCTTAATGAAAGCCACCGAGCAGTTATCGTCGCTAGAGATGATGGCTATCGACCCGCTTAGACGTATTATTGCGCCGCGATTTTGGGCTGGCTTAATTAGTATGCCGTTACTGGCGTTAATTTTTTCAGCGGTCGCTATTATTGGTGCTCACTTAGTCGGTGTTGATTGGCTAGGCGTTGATACCGGAAGCTTTTGGTCAATAATGCAATCTCAGGTGTCGTTTGAAAAAGATATACTAAACGGTTTAATTAAAAGTATCGTATTTGCGATTGTTGTGACTTGGATTGCGCTTTATAAAGGGTATGACTGTATTCCTACATCAGAGGGGATCAGCAAGGCAACAACAGAAACAGTGGTGCACTCATCACTGGCGGTACTAGGTTTTGACTTTATTTTGACAGCGGTAATGTTTACTAGCTAATAGGGTATTAAATAATGAATTCACGGAAATTAGAAATTTTAGTTGGTTTTTTTGTCGCACTGGGTATTTTAGCGTTTTCAATGCTAGCGCTTAAAGTGGCCAATTCAGGTATTAGCGGCTCAGGCGAAACCTACACATTAAACGCCAAGTTTGAAAATATAGGCTCATTAAAAACTCGCGCGCCTATTAAAGTAGGGGGAGTTGTTATTGGTCGTGTCGAGTCAATTTATGTACACCCACAAGAGTTTTTACCAGTAGTAAATATGAGTATTGATGCGCAGTATTTATGTCGTTTTTCAGATACCAGTTCTATCTCAATTTTAACCTCGGGTATTTTAGGTGAGCAATACTTAGGTATTAACCCTGTGATCGCCTCAGATTCAGCTAAACAACGTTGTTTAGGCGAAGATGTTGCAAACAGTGCGCAAGACCAAGCTATTGACGATTTATTTGGGGTGCAAAGCAAAGCATTAGCAAGTGGCGATTCAATCACTGATACCAAATCGGCATTGGTACTTGAAGAATTAATTGGCCAGTTTTTATTCAATCAAGGTAGTGAGTGATTATTATGTTGAAAACATTTTTAGCAAGTATTGCACTGGTAAGTTTAATGCTAGTACAAAGCGTGCAAGCAGCAGAAGTAAAATTAACTGATCCCAATAAAATGGTACGCCAAGTTGCTGATAATACCTTTGCACGAATTACCCAAGATCAACCATTAATAGTAAAAGATAAAGAACATTTACGTGTTATTGTTGAAGAAGAGTTAATGCCGTACATCGACTACAAATATGCGGCACTAAGAGTATTAGGTAGCGAAGTGTCTAAGGTGCGCGCAATTACCGACAAGGCAGAAAAAGCAAAAGCAATTGAAGATATTCAGCGTTTTATTGGTGCGTTTAGAGAGTATTTAGTTGCCACCTATGCCGGTGTATTTACCCAATACACTAACCAACAAGTTGAATTTGCTGCCGAGCAACCGTTTAAAGGTAAAGACGTGGTAGTGGTAAAAACCAAAATTGTTGAAGCGGGTAAACCTGATATAAAAATTGATTTTAAAGTACGTGAAGACCGAAGCGGTGAATGGCGCGCTTACGATATGATTGCTGAAGGTATTAGTTTACTTGATGCAAAACAGAGTGAACTTCAGGGTATTTTACGCCAACAAGGTATTGACCATGTTAGCGGCCTATTAGAGCAAAAAGTAAGCTACCGGTTCAGTTTAGAGGCAGCGATACAAATGAGTAAATTGGCAATCAGCCAAGTTGATGAGCAGCATTTACGAGTTACTGGTGAATTGACTCATAACTCAATTGGCAATGAACGGCTTCTGAACACTAAGCGACAAACTAAGCATAAAACCCTTTATTTTGACCTAAGTGAGGTCACAAGGGTTGACACAGCCGGCTTAGCTTGGTTAATTCACTCTTTTACAGAATTTAAGCAGCAAGGCATTCGCCTTGAATTGCAAAACCCACCTGAACAACTGCAAAACCTTATGCAGTTGGGTCAGGTTACAACCCTATTTGAGTGAGAGTTATGGAAACGAGTCAAGTCGAAACATTATTACGCGACGAACTTCAGTTAGCTGAAGTACATGTAAAAGCCAATGGCAGTCATTATGAAGTAATTGCAGTTGGTGAATGCTTTGACGGATTAAGTCGTGTTAAAAAGCAACAGTTAGTGTATGGCCCATTAATGAATACTATTTCAGATGGCACCATTCATGCTGTTTCTATCCGCGCTTTTACTCCGACTGAGTGGAAGCGTGAGCAAAAATTCATTTTACCGCAATAAATAAGGCCCCTTAGATGGATCAATTTGTAATTCAAGGTGGCACTTCACTGGCTGGTGAAGTAACTATTTCTGGCGCTAAAAATGCGGCACTGCCTATTTTATTTGCAGCTTTATTACCCGAGGGCAAAAGTACCTTTACTAATGTACCGCGGCTTCGCGATATTATAACTACTGAAGCTTTATTAAAAACCTTAGGCGCCGATGTTCAGTGGCAAGGTGATTCACTGATTATTGATGGTGCAACGGTAAATAGTACGTTAGCGCCTTATGAATTAGTAAAGCAAATGCGTGCATCAGTGCTCGCACTTGGGCCTTTAGTGGCTCGTTTTGGTGAGGCTCAAGTATCTTTGCCAGGTGGCTGTGCTATTGGTGCACGCCCAGTTGATATTCATATTCAAGGTTTAGAGCGTATGGGCGCGCAAATAACTGTGGAAAATGGTTATATTAATGCCAAAGTAGATGGACGCCTAAAAGGCGCTGAAATTTTCATGGAAATGATCAGTGTCGGTGCTACCGAAAACTTACTCATGGCGGCAACGCTTGCAGATGGTAAAACTGTTTTAGAAAATGCAGCGCGCGAGCCCGAAATCATCGATTTAGCTAATTGTTTAATTGCAATGGGCGCTAAAATTACTGGTGCAGGTTCTAGCCGTATTGAGATTGAAGGGGTTGAGCGCTTATCAGGTTGTGAGCACCGCATATTACCGGATCGTATTGAAACCGGTACCTTCTTAGTTGCCGCCGCGATG